>JAJXWW010000049.1 GCA_021781415.1 Planctomycetota bacterium | reverse complement strand
TTCTTCGCCGATGCCCAGGCAATCTTCGAGTACGACCTCTCGGAGCCGTTCGATGCCGCCCTCCATCTTCTCCAGCCATACCGAGGTGCGCGTCAGTCGGTCGGCGGTCTGAATGTAGTACATCAAAAATCGGTCGATGGTGCGGATGCAGGCTTCTTCGTCGAGGTCGGCGGCGAGCAAGTCGGCGTGGCGCGGTTTGGCACCGCCGTTGCCGCAGACGTAGAGATTCCACCCTTTCTCGGTGGCGATGATGCCGAAGTCCTTGCTCTGTGCTTCGGCGCATTCGCGGATGCAGCCGGACACCGCCGACTTGAGCTTATGCGGCGAACGCACGCCCTTGTAACGGTTTTCGACGCGGATGGCGAAGCCGACCGAGTCTTGCACGCCGTAGCGGCACCAGCTCGTGCCGACGCAGCTTTTGACGGTGCGCAGCGCCTTGCCGTAGGCGTGTCCGCTCTCGAAGCCGGCCTCGATCAGTTCGGCCCAGATGTCCGGCAGTTGATGCACCGCCGCCCCGAACAGGTCGATGCGCTGTCCGCCGGTGATCTTGGTGTAGAGGCCGTACTTCTTGGCCACGGTTCCCAAAGCGATGAGCTTATCGGGAGTGATCTCGCCGCCGGGCACGCGCGGCACCACGGAGTACAGGCCGCCGCGTTGGATATTGGCCAAAAAGCGGTCGTTGGTGTCTTGAATGACCGCGTGTTCGACGATGTTCTCGTTCCACAGGCTGGCCAGGATCGAGGCGACGGCGGGCTTGCAAATCTCGCAACCGTTCCCGTGGCCGTGCGCGCGGATCAGTTCGTCGAACGAGCGAATGCGTTTGATTTTAACGATGTCAAATAGTTCTTGTCGCGAACAAGCGAAATGCTGGCACAGGGCATTGCTGACCTTTTTACCCGACGCCTTGATGGTGGCCTTGAACAGATCGGTGACGAGGGGTAGACATCCCCCGCAGCCGGTTCCGGCCCTGGTGCAGAGCTTGATCTCCTCCACCGAGGTCAGATTCTTGTCGAGGATGGCGTCGCAGATTTGCCCTTTGCTGACGTTGTTGCACGAACAGATTTGCGTTTCGTTGGCGATACCGGTGAGGGTTGCGCCGGCACTTTTGCCGTCTCCCTTGCCGAAGAGCAATTCGCTGGGCGGCACGGCCAGCGATTCATCGCTTTTAGCCAACATCGACAGTTGGCCGTACTCCGAGGCATCGCCGACGAGAATGCCGCCGAGCAACCGCGTGCCGTCGAGACTGAACAATAGCTTCTTATACGACCCCTTAAAGGGGTCTTCCACCGTGATCGGTCGAGCCGTCTTGTCGTCGGCGAAGGCGTTGCCGAAACTGGCCACGTCCACGCCCATCAACTTCAATTTGGTGGACAGGTCGGCTCCGTTGAAAACGCGCTCTTGTCCGGCCAGATTGGCGGCGACCAACTCGGCCATCTCGTAGCCGGGCGCGACCAGGCCGTAAATCGCGCCGTTAAACAATGCCACTTCGCCGATGGCGTAAATGTTCGGATCGGAGGTGCGCAGCCGGTCGTCCACTGCGACGCCGCCGCGCGGGCCGAGGGTCAATCCGCAGGCGCGGGCCAACTCGTCGCGCGGCTTGATGCCGGCGGAGACGACGATCATTTTCACGTCCAACTCGCCGCCGTCGGCAAAGGACATGCCCTCGACCTTGCCGTTGCCGAGTATCTCCTTCGTATTCTTGTTGAGGTGAACCTCGACGCCCAAGGCATTGATTTTACCGACGAGGACACGCGAGCCGGCGTCGTCGATCTGACGCGGCATGAGGCGCGGCGCGAACTCGACGACGTGCGTGTGCAATCCGAGATCGTAAACTGCCTTGGCCGCCTCCAAGCCGAGCAATCCGCCTCCGATGACCGCCGCCTTTCGCACGTTTGCTCCATAGGCAATGATGCGGTCGAGATCTTCGATGGTGCGATAAACGAACACGCCTTCTTTGTCGATCCCCGGAACCGGCGGCACGAAGGGAGCCGATCCCGTCGCCAAGATCAAGGAATCGTAGACGATCTCGCGCCCGCGCGCCGAACGTACCGTTTGGTTCTCACGATCGATTTCGATTACCGAATCGCCAACGTAGAGGCGGATGCCGCGGTCGGCGTACCATTGCGGCGTGGTCAGAGCCAGTTTGTCGGCTTGGCGGTGCGAGAAGTATTTCGACAAATTGACGCGGTCGTAGGCGGGGCGCGGCTCCTCGGCGAACGTCACGATCTCAAAGCGATGATCGGGGTCGAATTCGAGCAGTCGTTCGCAGAAACGATGCCCGACCATACCGTTACCGATGACAACCACCGTGTTCGTTCGTTTGCGGATCACGCGCAGCTTCTCCGTGTCCAACATCGCATTTTGTTAGGTAGAAGAGAGCAGGTGCAAATCTAATACCGGCGAGGAGCAATCGAAATCACTCTCGATAACAGCTTGATGTCAAACGAGATAGGAACGGTGTGGGGAGGAGGTGAACCCGAATCGAGCGCGGACGAGACATGGTCTAGGCACGGAATGCCTAGAAGGCTGGCAAGAGAGTCGATCCTCGTTTCCGCGCGGGAGCGCGGAAACGAGGCGATGGTTTCCTCAGGGGCGGCGATAGAGAGCGCCCGCTTGTTGGACCCCCGCGCCGTCCACGGTGTTCGAGGCGAGATCGAACGATTGATACTGAAGCCCTTGACGATTGAAGACGGTTGCCGCTTTTGCCTCCGGCATGTCCACAATACGAGGATTTTCAAAACGCATCTTCATCTGCAACTTTTGATCCGGCCAATTGAGGGTGAGTTGCTTCGGCAGAATGACCCCGGTGGGACCGCCCACGAGCTGCGTGCTTTGAATCGTGGCGGAGCAGATGACCCGGCCTTTGTCGTCTTCCAGGATGTGTTCGATGACTTGCGGATACGGCACGCTCCGTTCGTGGAAATCGAAGACGGTGATCTTCTTGACCGTGGTGTTTTGCGGCGAGAGCGTCTGCTCCGAGAGTCGGATCGTTTTGAGGCCCTTATTGTCCGCAATTTTCATCTCGTAGGGTTTCGCCGTGTCGTAGGGGGACACGCCCAGCGCCTTGAGAACCATTTCCGGCTGGAATGGGAAGGGAATCTTCGTGCCCCGCGCCAAGGCGTCGTAGGAGCAATGGTAGAGATAAGCCGGCTCGTCCTTGTTGCGCATCTCCTTGCACCAGAACCAGAACTCTTTATCGTTGGAACCGACTTCGACGGCGGGTTGGCCGAGCAGAACGCCGGACATGCGGAAATTGCGCGGCGACTGACAGACGAGCCTGCTGCTGATCCCAATAGGCCGACCGTCGGCGACGAGGTCGATGGTCAGGTTCGTGCAATTGATCGCCTGATTCGATTTGACGGCTTCCGCGTTATGGTTGAGGTATTTGACCAAGCCTTCGACGGTGGGCGTGGCGGTGGAGGCTTTCTTGCCGCCGATGCTGGGATTGTCGCGGTTATGCGGGGCGAGATTGCAGCCGAGGGCGAACAGGGCAACCAGGAGACCAACGCCGGCAAGGATTGACCGCATGGAACTTACTCCCAACCAAGGGCTTGGAATACGTCGTCCTGGACCGTTGCCAGTTCCTCATCCGTGAGGCCCGGATTAACCACTGCACAACGCGAACCGCTCCGGGTGCATCGCATCGTCATCACTTCTTGGCCGCCGTCGTGTTGCGTGTCTTCCAGACGCAACCGCCGCCGCCGCATCAACAGCAGGGCGACAACGTAGCGAAAGCGAACGCGGTTTGGCTCCAACTGTCCTTCGAGGCGCTCGAAGCATTCCACGAGCATCTCGTCGTCGATGGGCTGGCGTCGTTTGCCCTGTGGAGGAACGAGTCGGCCCATCCAAAAACTGAATGCGCCTGGAGGAGGGCCGCGCCAAGATTCGACGCTGTAATCGCGGCGAACGAACTTCCCTTCTTCTTCAAGAAGCACTCCGTAGTAGCGTTCGCCAGGTTGAAGCTCGCGCCCGGTGGCGAAACAATGCCGCGTGTTGGGCTGAATCTGGTACTCCGTCACGTCCCTGTCCTCCCGTCGGTGAGGCGAAACAGGAACCCCTCCCCACTTCATCCTATCGGCGCGAGTCAAGGCTTCGCAAGCGTTGCCCAGCGCTCGGATCTCGTTTCCCCTCGGCGAAGACGACGGTTTTACCGTCTGAAGGGGATTTTCTGTCCCAAGGGCGGTCGAAGGGCTTAGCCCCTCGTCCCGTCACCTTTCGGCGCGCGCGCGGGAGCCGGGGAGGCCGGCTCTTGGCTCGCCTTCAGCCATTTTTTCAGCTCGCTCTCCACTTCGCGGGCCGTCTCGCCCCAGGCCCAGCCGAGGTATTCGCCTCGAATAATGTTATTGGCGTCGAGGACGACGATCTTGGGAGTCGATGCGACGCCGAAACTGGTACGCATCCCGCCGCCACTGAGAATGGGAAGCGTGACTCCCAATTCGGCTCGCTGACGTCGAACGAGATCGCCATTATCCGAAATGCTGAGACCGGCCACGACAATTTGCTTGTCGTAGCGCGACTGCAATTGTTGAGCGAATCGAAGGACGCTGGCCGCCGTCCGCGACGACGGATGATAAAAGACCAACACCACCGGCTTGCCCGTCCATCGTCGCAGCTCCGCCGAGCCACCGTTGAAATTGCTGGCGATGAAATCCGGGGCGCGTTGGCCGAGCGCCGCGCCGGTGGCCACGGGACGAAATTCGCTTACCGGCGCGGGCGGCGTCTCTCCGCGCTGCGCCGCCTCGACGCGCCGTTTCACCTGCACCAACGCCGGCCGATAGGCCGTCTCCGGTTGATCCGACAAGAATTGATCGATGCGCCGCAGCAGGGCAGCGCATTGAGGACCACACCGAGCCGGCTGTTCCAGCAGAGGGGTCAGCGCCTCGCGGAATGCCAGCGCCTGAACCACTTCTTGTCGCCGACTGTCGCCGCCTCGACCCGCCATTTGAAGCGAGCTTTCCATCTCGATGCGCAAACGGCTCTTTCGTGTCGCCTCGCGCTGCGCCGGCTCGCGGTGGAAAATCTCGCGCTCCACGCGGCAAGCCAGTCCCAAATGCGGAGCCAACCACACCGTCTCCACGCGCCGCCAAGCCGGACGGTCGCCGCGCGGTCGATCCCAGTCTTCCGTCTTTTGCTCGCCTACCAGCTTGACGCAACTGTAGCCGGCCGCCATGTCGGTACCGGTGACGCGCCAGGTGATCGCCGGTCGGTCGCCTTCCACCGTGGTCCAGGCTTGGCCGGAGCGAAGGCGTCCACCCGGCAGCGAGACGACGAAGCCGGATTCCAGCGTCGGCGCGGTGTCCAGCGGAACCTTCAGATCGACGCTCTCTCCGCCGCGCAGATTGCCCTGCAGATCGACGAATGCACGCTCGAGACGAACGGATAACGGCGCGGCAGAAACTTCCACGGGCGTCGAGCCGGTCGCGGCCCGATGTTTCAACAGGGTCATCACCGCGACATCGGCCCCTTTGGGCGGAGTGTCCAGAACGAGAAGCCGTGTTTCCACCCGATACGATCGATCGAAGTGAACGCCACCGTCGCGCCCTTCCTCGGTGTAGATGCCACGATAGACGATCTCTTGCCCTCGACTGAGGCGCGGCATCAGGATCGCGTCGCCGACGCTCGCGGACGGGCGCGCCGGCGAAGAACGGGGCGATGGGGGCGGTTGCGGTGGAGGCGACTGTCCCGGCAGGACAGTGGAAACGAGCAAACAAAAAATCGCTGCCATCGAATCCTCGATGGATAATGGGATAAAATGGGTTGCACGGGCCGCGTTGGAATCTCTCCGACGCGGCGGCGGATTATAACGAAGCGCGTCAAACGAACAAGCGAGGTTTTATCGATGAGAGAATCGGACCCCACCGGCGAGAGGAATCGGAATCCTCGCCAGAAGTATGCCCCATGACCATTTCCGTAATCATTCCCACTTTGAACGAGGCGTCGTGTCTGACGGAGACGCTGCGCTCCGTCCGCGCCGAACGACCGCGCGAGATTCTCGTCGTGGACGGCGGCAGCACGGATGCAACTTGCCAACTGGCTCGTGAGGCCGACCGCCTGCTACAAGGGCCGCGCGGGCGCGCCGCGCAAATGAATTACGGCGCGGCCCACGCTTCCGGCGAGATACTTCTCTTTCTACACGCCGATTGCACGCTCGAACCGGGCGCGCTGGACGCGGCAACGGAATGTCTGCGGCTGCGCGGCGTGGTTGCGGGATGCTTTCGCATGACGGTTGCGGACGAGAAGCCGATCTATCGCCTCGTCGATGCCGCCGCCACGGCGCGCGTCCGGCTGACGGGATTGATCTACGGCGATCAAGGACTATTCGTGGAACGCCGAATGTTCGAGCGGATCGGAGGCTTTCCACTCCTCCGCCTCATGGAGGATGTATTCCTCAGTAAGAAGCTCCGTCGACACGGGCGCGCGGTCGTCGCTCCGCGCCGCATCTTCGTCTCGCCGCGGCGCTGGCAACGACAAGGAGTCGTGCGGCAGACGCTGCGAAACTGGACGCTCACAGCGCTCGCCGCCGCCGGAGTCCATCCCGATCGCCTGGCCGCGTTCTATCCGGTGGTGCGCTGATCCGGTAATCCGCGCCGCGAAGTGGAGCGTGAGGGCCCCCCCCCGCGCTCTGCTCCGCGCCACATCGAACCGCAATTTCGCCCACTGATAAGAATGAGTTCCGAACACGGTTCTCGCATAAGGGTGCAGCAAACTCGTTCGCCCCGCAAGGAGCCTCACCTCTTGAAAAGCACTCTCTTGATTTTTCTGCGATCTCGGCGACCTCTGTAGTGCGCAATTCGGGCTAGTGACGCTTACGAGAAGCGTCACGGGTACGGAAGGTTTGTTTACGTCGTTCTCTTTCCGCGAAGCGCGTACACTTGCACGCTGGCGGCGAAATCGTTCACGTTGTATTGGCTCAGCAGTTTGGTCAAGCTCTCGTGGACGCTCTCCTCGCCGCTGCAGCAACTCGAAGCCAGAGACAAGCCGTTGTCACTGGACATGGGCGGTGCGCAGCAGGCGGATTGATTCTCGACCTTGGCGTAGGCGTTCAAATCCTTACCCGTATCCACCACTTGAATCGCCTCGAAACCGGCGTCCCGCAGATCGCGCTCGTAGTCGGCGATAAGCACGGCTCCGGCGATGCAGCCGACGTAGGCCATGATGTTGCGGGCCAGATCGTCCGGAAGCGGTCGCTTCAAGGCGATGTCGGACACGGCGAGACGACCGCCCGGTTTGAGGACGCGGTATACTTCGCGGAACACCGCTCCCTTATCTGGGGCAAGGTTGATGACGCAATTAGAGATGACGCAATCGACCGAGGCATCGGGCAGCGGCAGTTTGTCGATGGTGCTGAGATGGAATTCGACGTTGGGCAACTGCTGGCTGGCGGCGTTGCGTCGGGCCCGGTCGATCATCTCCGGCGTCATGTCGATGCCGATGGCCTTGCCGGTGGGACCGACCTTCTTCGCCGCCAACAGCACGTCCAAACCGCCGCCGCAGCCGAGATCGACGACGGTTTCACCGGGCCGCAGATGGGCGAACGCCGTCGGATTGCCGCACGAAAGCCCCATGTTTGCCTCGGCGGGAATCGACGCCAATTCTTCGGGACTGTAGCCGAACGCCTCGGCCACCGCGCGGACGCCGGCATGTTCGCTCGATAGTTCGCTCACCGCGACGGAGGCATATTTCGACCGAACCTGCTCAACGATTTCAGTAGACATAAAAAACTCCTTTTGTTTACCTATCTTATAAGGTTGATAACAACTCCCGAACCTTGCGTTCGATCAGATCGCGCACTTGACGAAATTCGTCGTCGGATAGCTCCTTGGGATCGGGGATGTTCCACTCTTCCCGGCGGGCGGCTCGGACCAGAGGGCAGGCATCGCCGCAGCCCATCGTCACGGCCACATCGATTTCCTTACCGTTGAACCGATCGAGCGACTTCGATTCGTGCGCCGTCAGATCGTAGCCGACCTCGCACATGAACTGCACCGCTGTGGGATTCACTTTGCCCGACGGCCTCGAGCCGGCGCTGAACGCCTCGACGCGGTCGCCGCCGTGCATGCGCGCGAACGCCTCGGCCATCTGGCTGCGATTGCTGTTCTCGACGCAAACGAACAGGATACGCTTCTTGATTTCGTTCATGCGCGATTCCTCTCGCATTCGTCATCGACCAGGCACAAGCCGCGGTCGAGTAAGTCGGTCACGCACGCGTTGATGATGCGATAGTAGATGTTGTTGCCCTGACGGCGGGCGGCGAGGATGCCTCGATCCAGCAGTCGTTGGAGTTGATTGGAAACGGCCTGCGGTTTCATGCCCAGCGCCTCGGCCAGACCGCCAACGCATAATTCACCGCGACTGACCAGAGCGTGCAACATGCGCAAGCGCGTATCGTTGGCCAGCACTTTGAACAAGGCCATCAACTCCGCCGCCTGACCCGACGACAGCAACGGGCGTTCGTCAACGGCGGCGATGGATGGACAGCAGTCCGAATCGACTCGTGGTTTGTTTTCGATCTTCGAAGCCATGAGCGGGTCTCCATGTACAACAATTACATTATATTGTGTAATACTAGAAGTCAAGCCCAGTTGCGCCCCGGAAGGAATGGTAGCGGGAGCAGGAGGAGCGCCGTAGCATCTCTTCCCTTCCGGATGCCGGGTCGAGTATAATGAGGGTATGAAGGAACTACTTGTATTTGTGGGTATCGTTGTCGTTTGGCTCGTCCTCAATCGTTGGGTTCTGCCCCGCATGGGTGTCCCGACCTGAGGAGCTGGAGCCTGCGCGGTGTCACCGCGCTCCGCCGATCCATCGCGCTCCAAACCGCGCGATGACCTCGGTTCTATTCCCCCCGGTTACGTCGAGGGCGACCCGAAGCCGGAGGATGCGTCCTCTCACGGTCCTTCGAGCAAACGCTGAACTTGCTCGACTGGCATCGGTTGCGGATCGTCGCTGCCAATTAAGAAGTTCCAGCCATCGCCGACACGATAGGCGAGAGGAATCTCGAACTTGCCCAAAACCTGTCGGACGCTGTCGGCGGCGAGGTGATTCTGCCGACACAGGGCATCGACTTCCTCGATGCGGCGCAGTGCTGTTTGCTGAGCGCGCACCTCCGCGAATTGTGTCCATCCCGTCGGCGAACTGCACAGCAAGCCGCGCGGCAATTGGACGAGAAAACTGATGGCGATGAGCGCGAATGCAAAGCGCAGCTGACGAGGAGCAATCTGCCCGTCGCCGCACAGCTTAAACCACCGTCCCTCGCGCCCGCGCAATCCTCCCACGAAGAACAGGACGAGTCCGAGTTGCGGCAAGAGATGATAGCGCGAGAATGCCGGTTCCACCATCTGTTCGTAATCCCATCGTGCCCGCGCGCTGTAACACAGGAGGTAGGCGCTGCCAATGAATGCCAATCCCAGAAGCATCATTCGTCGATCTGTTGCTTGTCTCCACCACGCAAGTCCGAGAGATGCAGCTCCCAACAGCACCGGCACGACGACCCAGATCGGCAGAGCGACGCCGCACACACCGATCAATCCGAGCAAAAGATTATCCACGAACGAACGCGCGGTGTAGCCGACGCCAACCAGTGGATCGAATGCCTGCGTTGCCGTCCGATCGCCGAAATGACCGGTATGCAGAATAGCGTCCGATGTGCGCGGGAGACTGATCGCCAAAAAGAGGACCGTACCCAAGCATGGCCATAGACAGTGAAGCGTTCGGAAAGATGGCCGTTTTCGGATCGCGCCTCGGTGGGTCTCGCCTCGCTCGACCCACCCGACGAAAAGGAGATACACAAAGCACAATGGCCCAGCCAAGATACCGAGCGCGAACCAGGTCGGAGCGAGGAGACATGCAGCCGTCGACAGAACCAGATAGCAATGGTTTCCCGTCGTGCGCCAACTCTGGGCCGCCAGCAAGCCCAGGAGAACGGTGTCTAACGAGAGGACGGCAAAAGAGGCGGCAAACCACCATACCGCCTGATGGTAGACCGAAGTGACCCCGAAGAGAATGACCGCCAGCAGGGCATAAAAGGAATGACCCATCTCGCGGCGGACGAAGACGAAGACCATTGCCATCGCCAGGAGCAACCCTATCGGGCCAACCCAACAAGTCCAATAAGGCAGATTCGTCAGCTGGCCGGCGGCGCGATCCAGCCCGAAACACAAGAGCCGCCCCAACGGCATGGCATGTTCGTTCTGCGGCAGCCACAGGCTATCCACGGTGCGCTGCCAAGTCCGAGCGTGGGGAAGAATCTGAAAGTCGTCGTAAAAAATCACCGGACCAATCAAGGATCGTCCGTGCAGGAGAAGGAACGCTAGACAGGCTAAAAAGTATGCTCGTTTCATCGTTTTGCGCTTACCTTCCGTCTCCTTTTGCTACCCGCATTATGTGTCGCCGTCAACCCCCCGGCGCATCGAGCGAACTGTGAAAAACGGATGAGTTAGCGAAAAACGTACTCGGACGCTTGCAATCTGACGGTCGGAAGTGTAGAACACTTGACAAATCTCTCTCCACGGGAGGTCGGAATTACGCCCCGCCCAGACCGAGCAGGTCACGACTTCTTTCCGTGAGCGAGTATGGCGGCGGGGTCAATAGGTTGCTCTACTTTGCGTGGGCCATCAATCGAAAGGCAGGCTTCACTGTATGGAATGGATCACGGACAATTTTTGGACTTTTACAGGTATCATGGTTCTTATCCTCGGAGGGTTGGTCGGCGCTCTGCTCTACTTGCGCAGTAAGCGGCCCGAAGATTAGGCGACGAGTTGCTTTCCAAAGCCTGAAGCGTGAGCGAGGGGACAGATGCCCTCGCTCACGCTCCAGCCTCCGAAAGAGTCTCTCGCTATTTGTCTTTGTCGCGCTGAAAACGCGCTTGGGCCGCGTTCCAATCGCCAACGATCGCCTCAAGCGTCATCGTTCGTCGTTCGCGCCAGATCGTAAGGCGAATGCGCTGGCCGACGGTTAGTCCACTGATGTGGTTGATGAAGTGGTTCTCGTTTCGGATCGCCTCCCCATCCAACTCCAAGATGACATCGCGCGTCCGCAATCCCGCCGTCGAGGCCGGTGTGTCCGCATAGACCGTTTCGATGAGCGCTCCTTGCGCTCGGCTCAAGCCCAAGGCAACGGCATCGGCCGCCTCGAACGAAGGAGCCACTTGCACTCCCAGATAACCCCGCGATACCTTGCCTCGATCCAGCAGCTGGTTGAGGATGCGTTTGACCATGTTGATCGGAATGCTGAAGGCGACGCCGCTGTTGTCGCCGGAGCGCGAAGCGATGGCGGTGTTGATGCCGATGACCTCGCCGTCCATGTTGATGAGCGGGCCGCCGCTCGACCCCGGATTGATCGCCGCGTCGGTCTGCAAGAAATCCTTGATGCGGATGGTACTGTTTAGGCTGACCTGACCGCGTTCGCGGGCGCTGATGATGCCGTGGGTAACGGTTTGATTCAGTCCGAACGGGCTGCCGATGGCCAGCACCCACTGTCCGACGCGGGCCCGGTCGCTGTCGCCGAGCGCGGCGGCGGGCAGATTGTCGGCGTTAAGCAGCAAGAGTGCCACGTCCGATTCCGGATCGGCCCACACTTTTGTGGGTTTCAGAATACGATTGTCCGCGAGGCTCACGGTGATCTTATCGGGTGGTGCCTGATGGATGACGTGATTGTTGGTCAAAACGTAGACTCCGCGGTGGCCGGGCATGCGGACGAGAACTCCAGACCCCGATTCATCGACGGAGCGCGTTTTACCCGGCGCTCCCTTGGCGGGTTGCTGCTTGACAGCTTCGACGGCCACCACCGCCGGTGAGACCTTGCGCGCGACGTACTCGAATCGTTCGCCGATCCGTGAAGCATCGAGCGAAGCCGCGCCCGGAGGCGATCCACCGATCTGTGCCAAGGCCGGAGCGATGCCGTGGATGCCGAACGCCGTGGCCAACGCCCCTCCCAGGCACGAGCAGAGACCCATAAAGCAAGTCATCGCAATGCGTTTCATGACGAGAGATCCGTGAGAATGTTGAGATCGATGGCGAATCGCACTCCTCATAAGACTTGTGGCCAACGAGGGCCGCGAGGAGTCCAAAACGCCCTTCAGAAAAGCATCCCGACTTCGGGATACGCTTCTATTTTACCCCCGTCGCGGAGGATACCTTCAGAAAAAGGGAACGATTGTTCGTGGAAAGGATCGAGGGCGACGGCACAACGCGCACGCGCGGCGAACTCCCGTGGAAAGCCCCGGATTTATCATTCCCCAGTCTGCCACCGTTGGCTCGATGCCAAGGCGAATCCATTCCGACGACCATTAAAAAACCACCGTGGTCTCCGTGGTGAGACTTCGGGTTATATCCAGCGCGATGAATCGTCAACCTTCCATGAGATTCTCTCTTCTTACCCAATACATAGGGGACGGGCGGCTGGTGCGGACACCCAACGGAAGCGCGAAATCGCTTCGTACGGAGTTGCTGTTTTCCTTCGATCCCAATTTTCGAGACGGAAAAGCCAACGCCATCGTACCCTCATTCGTCTAAGATAAAGTGAGATTTCGCTTGCCAGCGTCTGGCAGAGTGTGAGAGAATCCGCAAGAGCCACTTTTCCGCGGCGTTGCCGCCGTGGCCGATTCGAGAGGAAGCAGGGAGAATCACGCCAATGTCGTGGAATGCACGCCGAGCCTCTATCGTCCTGTTGGCGCTGTTCGCGGTCGTTTCCGCCTTCGGGTTGGCGCAAGTGCTGGCCCAAATCCGAGGCAGACCCGTTCCCATACCTGTCCCCGTCGCACCCCCCGGAGGCGATCCTACCGCCGTCAATCCGGCCGTCGATCCAGACGGATTCCTCAACAACGGCATTCAACTGCTGAAAGACGAAAAGGGCCGAGGCAAGGCCATCGAAGCCGCCATCGACTACATCGGCGACGAAGATTGGGCTACCGCTGTCGAACGCTTGCAGAAGCTGTTGGAGATTGACGAAGACGTTTTTGTCCGTCTCAAGCGCAAGAACGAAGAGGGCAAGGAGGTCTTCGTTTGGGTCAGCGTGAAACGGGAGGCGGATCGACTGATCGGCAGCTTGCCCGCTGCCGGGATGGACTTCTATCGCTCCAAATACGATGCCGTCGCGGCCGAACTGCTCAAGAAAGCCAAGAAGAACGGCGATCCCTCGCTGCTCAACGAGATTATGAAACGGTTTGCCTTCACCGAGGCGGGCGCGGAAGCGATCAAGCTGCTCGGCGATTACAAGTTCGATCGCGGCGAATACATGCCGTCGCTGTTGTGCTACAGCAAACTCATTCATCGACTGGGCGAAGAGAAGACGCCGATTCCGTTACTCGCCAAAGCCGCTTGGGCTGCCCACCTTGCACCCCCGTCGTCATCTGGAAAGAACACGATTTCGGTCAGCACCGTCTACAGTGAAAAAGAACTGTGGAGAATGCTCAAAAGTCGAACCCGCGAAATCCAGTTCGGCGAACAGGCGCTCACTCCCCAAGAGCTTCAAGATCATGTGGCCAAACTCGACCGCTCGCGCCTGGAACAGAACGCTTCGGACTCGATGATTTATCGCGCCACGCCCAGCCGAGGCAATCAACTCGTCGGCGGTCCCGTATTCATGGCTCGCGAGTGGGGTCAACCGATGATCTACTCCTCGGACGGGGCCGACGCGGTGCGCCAGCACATTCGCCAGGCGAAGTCGGTTCTGAAAAACACCGGCCAGCCGATCGTGCCGAGCTTTGCTCCCATCACGTTGACCGCAATGAACTCCAAAGGCGAGAAGATTCCGCTCGTCGTGTACAAAGACTATTACGGCATCACGGCGCGCGATTTGCGCAACGGCGATATCTCGTGGTTTACACGGTCGAATTTGAGCTTGCAAGGGCTGCTCGGTGCCGCCGGTAATCAGTCGCTCATCGGGTCGTGGCTGAGCTATTATCAGAACCAACATCCGCAGATGATCTTCGAGAACTCCACCTATGGCACGCTCAGCACCGACGGTCAGTTCGTCTATGCCATCGACGATTTTGCCGTGCCGCCCCAGCCGCAGATGAACGGCAACCCCATGTTCATCAACCCAGGGATGAACCCCGGTCCCACCATGGACAAGAACATGGAGATCGCCGCCTCGCACAACACCCTGCAAGCGTACAGTCTCGATAGAAATTCGGGCAAATTTACCTGGGAAGTGGGAGGAACCGGCGAGAAAGATCCGCTCCCCGATCACTACTTCCTCGGGCCGCCTCTCCCCTTGGCGGGTAAGATCTATGTCCTGGCCGAGAAGCAGCAGGAGATACGCCTGATCTGTTTGGAGACCGTCGAGTCGACCGGCACCGGCGGCACGACCTACAAGGCGCGCGTGGTATCCGTGCAGACGTTGGGACTGGCCCAAGAAAAGATGCTGAACGACCCGCTCCGCCATGCCGCCGCCGCCCATCTGGCCTACAGCGAAGGCATCCTCGTTTGTCCCACCAATGCCGGCGCGGTCTTCGGCGTCAACTTGTTGGAAAACAGCTTGGCCTGGGCCTATCCGTACCGCGAAAAGAGCGATGCCCCTCCTCAGCAGCGCTTCGACCGCTTCGGACGTCCCATCGGGGGCGTGGTATGGAACCAGCCTGGGATGCAGCCGAATAACACGCAGCACCAGAATCCGTGGAAGAATACCGCTCCCGTCATCTCCGACGGCAAGATCGTCTTCGCCGCACCCGATGCCCGCTCGCTGCATTGCATCAATCTGCGCGACGGCTCTCTCGTCTGGAAGAAGAATAAGCAGGAAGACGATCTGTTTTTGGGCAATGTCTACAACGGTCTCGTGGTCGTTGTTGGCAAGAAATACACGCGCGGCCTCAACCTGTCCAACGGCGAGATCGCGTGGACGCTTGAGACGGGATTGCCCTCTGGACAGGGGATCGGCAGCGACAACATCTACTATCTACCCGTTCGCGGGAAGGACGACAACGGCCGGGACGCCCAGGTTTTGGGCATCGACATGGAGCGCGGCAGAATCGTATCGCCCTGCAAGGCGAGGCCGCGCCAAGACGGCAAGGAGACCGTCTACGATGTGCCCGGCAATTTGCTCTTTCACGACGGCAAGGTGATCTCGCTGACCGCCGACGAAATCGCCGTCTATCCTCAGCTGAAGGCTCGCATCGCCGAAATGGACGAGCAGATCGGCAAGAATCCGAACGATCCCGTTGCCCTTACCGAGCGCGGCGATCTCCGCTTGGATAAGGGCGATTTGTCCGGAGCGATCGACGATCTGACGATGGCCCTTCAGAACAATCCGACCAAGGAGTTGCGCGAGCGGGCGCGCGGTAAACTGTACGAGACTCTGACGGTTTACGTCGCCGATCACTTCAACGACGCCGAAAAATATCTCAAGGACTACGAAGAGCTGTGCAAGATCGATGTTTCGAGCGCGCCCGATTCGATGCGCGAAAAGTTGGAAAGCGAACAGCGCCGGCGTCGTTCTACCTATCTCTGGTTGGTCGGCAAGGGCCGAGAAGAGCAGGGTCGGCTCGTCGAGGCGTTCGAGAAGTACCAACAGTTTGCCGCCGCCGCCGGCCGTCATTCCGATCTTGTTCCCGCCGTCGATGACAGTCAAGTGAAGGCCGCGCCCGATGTCTGGGTGCGAGGCCGCATCGCCGACATGATGCAAAAGGCTACTCCGGAGAATCGTCAACCGCTGGAGAAGCTTATCGCCGAGAAGTGGGACAAGCTGCGCCAGACCAACGATCTCAACGAGTTGCGGTCCTTCGTTCGTACTTTCGGCTCGGTCTCAATTGCCGGCAAGGAAGCTCGTCTGGAGTTGGCCGAACGCCTCATGGAGCGAAAGGATACCGGCGACGAACATCCGCTCTTGGAAGCCGAGTTGGAATTGAATCAATTCCGCACGGGACGCCAGACCCCCGAGCTGGCCGCCCGTGCCACCGAGGCTTTGGCCCGGCTCTACACTCGAAAGGGGCTGCTCGAAGACGCCGCCTATTGCTATCGCAAATTGGCGCTCGAATATGCCAAAGTCATCTTCCGCGACGGCAAGACCGGCCAGCAGATCTATGAAGACGATGCCGCCACCGACAAACGATTGATCCCCTATCTGGACGATCCCCTTCCGCTCGGCTCGGTCAAGAAGTTTCGGGCCAGCACCAAGAACAGCGAAGTCTCGATGCCGGCGGGAGGAAACTTGTTCCAGTTCGACCACAGCGGCGAAAAGCTGCCGTACTTCCGCCATCACATCGTCGGACTCCATTTTACCGATCATGCCTTCATGCTTCTGGATCGCAACTTGGAAGACGACAATCATGCGCCGAAAAGCGTGTGGTCGGAGCGCATCACTTCTAACGGAACCGCATTTGAAGTGTTGGCGCGCTCGAATTTCTCGATCAACGTCTTCAATCCGCAATTCGGCATGGTCGCCACCAGTTCGCTCAACGAACACTCGCGCTTCTCCTACTCCACGGCGGGACACCTCATCGTGCTGCCGTTGGGCGATCGGGTCTTTGGCTTCGACCCCATTCATCGTCGAAAATTGTGGGAGAAGAATCTGTTGGAGAAGGGTGGCCCCGTTCACGTTCACACGGCCAGCCAAGCGCCGATGTGGAATCCGCAAACGGCTCCCGTTGTCGATCCGCGCGACGGCAGCATGTTGCTGACCTATAACGATGGCTGGTTCCAACGGATCGGGCAGGTCAGCCCCTTCGAAGGGACGATCTGCGTCCAGACCCGCGACACCCTGAGCGTACTCGACGCGCTCACTGGCCGGACGTTGTGGTCGCGATTGGACGTGCATTCGCGCAACTCCCTTTTTGCCGACGAAGAGTACGTTTTCGTCGTCGAACTGGACAACCAAAATCAACCGAGCGCCACGCGCATCTTCCGCGCCGCCGACGGCATGCTCGTCAAGGCTCCGGACTTCGCGTCCAAGTTTAACAAGCGCGTCCAGGTGTTCGGTCGCTATCTCCTGTTGGCCGAAAATGGCCCTTCCAACGAAGTCGTCGTGCGCTTGTACGACATGGTCTCCGGCGAAGACGCCTGGAAACAGAAATATGCCGCCCGCTCCGTCGTGGCCCAAGGCGAAGATGCGTCGCTTGCCGGCGTGGTCGAGCCGGACGGCAAAGTACACGTCCTCGATCTACGGCAGCGCAAGGAAGTGTTCTCGTCGCAGATGAGCGAGCTAAGCGAACGAGCCGAGAAACTCAAGGGTGTTCCACGCTATGTACTATTGGCCGACCGAGTCAACTACTACTTCGCTCCGCTGCCCGTGGAGCAAAACGGCGGCCCCGTGCCCATGCAGCCCAATATGACCTCTCCGAACAACGTAATGACTCAGCTGGGTATGAGAACGATACCCGTCAACGGTTGGCTCTTGGCTTTCAGTCGCGAAAAGGAAGACCAATTCTGGCACGAGTGCCGCAACCAATATCTGATACTCGACCAGTTCCAAGAATCTCCGTTGCTGTTCTTGACTTCGCGCACCGGACAGGCTCCCAACCCCGCGATCGGTGGCATCGTTCCGCAAGGTCCGTGGATTCCTCATGTGACGAGCATTCACAAAACCCAATTCTCCGCGGTCTTCAACGGAGATCTGCCCAACGGGACGCAGAACATCTTCGGAGTGCGCGTCGATCCCCGCGCCAATACCGTCGAACTGCTGAGCCATCGTTTCAAGATCTTGCACTACCCCGCGCCCGCCGATAAAAAGTCTAAGCCGGCCGAGGTAGGCAGCGCGCCAAAAGCGCAGTCCGATGACTCCTCGCGCTCGCAAGCCGCCCAGCCGCAGCGCCTCCGGCAACCGCTCGACCGCGCCCGCATCCGAGAAATCGCCCCTCCGCTGGACCCAGGGTGATTCACTCTTCGATTGGCCGCGATGCGCGGCGGAGCGCGTTCGTCGTCGCGCACCGCCGCGCATCGCGGCAAATGAGCTGATTCGTGGATGCGGGAACCGAAACCTACTTTTCCTCTCATCTTGCTGTCAGGATTTTTCGCTGCAATCGTCTTAACCTATAGACGGCCCCTCGTCCTTGGTGGGTCTATTGTCAAGGAGTCGGAACCTCATGCGCTCATCCTTATCCCGCAGAAGTTTCTTGGCGTCCTCCATGTCGGTCCTTCTTGCTTCGCTTCCGTCGGCTCGCTCCGATGAGATGACGGCCGATCAACGCAAAGCCGTGCGAAAAGGATTGGACTGGTTGTCGAAGAATCAGGCCAAAGATGGACACTGGGAGGCTGCTCCCAACGGACAGTATCCCGTCACCATGACCGGTGTATCCGGCATGGCGATGCTGATGGAAGGCAGCACCATCCGCGAAGGCAGATACAAAGACAACATCCGCCGCGCCGTCGATTGGCTGATGGGACACAGCATGCCCAACGGAATGCTCGGCAATCCCAACATCCCCGGCGAAGCGGGACGCTATATGTACGGCCACGGCTTCGCGACGCTGTTTCTCTCCTGTGTCGTCGGCGAAGAAGAAGAGGGTGATCGCCGTCGGCGTCTCGTGGACATTCTGGAGCGCGCGTGCAAGTTCTCTCACGCGGCTCAGACCAGCCGTGGAGGCTGGGGATACATCTCGGCGCGCGAAGGTGGCAACTTCGACGAAGGCTCCGTTACGATCACTCAAGTGCAAGCGCTGCGCGCCGCGCGGAATGCCGGCATCGCCGTCCCGCAGGAGGCGATCAAGATGGCCCAGAAATACTTAAAGGATTCCACCGATTCGTCGGGCGGCGTCGTCTACAGTTTGGGTAACGGCGTTGCAATGGGCGGAGGTCGTCCGGCGCTGACGGCGGCGGCAATCTCGTGCGGCTTCAGTTTCGGCGATTACAATTCGGAACTCGTCAAGAAGTGGTTCAAGTTCTGCCAGCAGCATTTGCAAGGCATAGGCGGCGGCATGCGCATGGGGCACGACGAATACACCCACTATTACTATGCCCAAGCCGTCTACATGCTCGGCGAAGACGGCTACGCACGCCTGTTCCCCAGTTCCAAGGCGAGCGAACGACTTACTTGGAGCGGATACAAAAAGGACAACTTCGCCGGCATCATCAGTTCGCAATCCAGCGACGGCAGCTGGTCCGGCGGGCACGTCGGGTCTGCCTTCATCACGCCGGTTTATCTGACCATCCTTCAATTGGACAATGCGGCCCTGCCGATCTATCAACGCTAGTTTGTATTTCGTGGGGTGGGTCGAGCGGAGCGAGAACCACCCCATAACCTTTCTCCATCACGAAGAGACTCACTCACATGAGCGAACCGAATTTCACACCTTCGTTGGCCTTGAACCAAGGGACCAACGCTCCGGCGGAAATGGGCCAGGACGATCTCGAAGCCGTTCGCCGTTTGCGCGATGCTTTCGATAACATCAAGAAGCAGTTGAGCCGTATCATCGTCGGCCAAGACGAAGTGATCGAAGAGCTGCTGATCGCCCTCTTCAGCAAGGGCCACTGCATCCTCGAAGGCGTGCCCGGCCTGGCCAAAACTCTTATGATCTCCACGCTGTCGCGCTCCTTGTCGCTGGCCTTCAGCCGCATCCAGTTCACCCCCGACCTCATGCCCGCCGACATCACCGGCACCGAGGTGATCGAAGAGAATCGTTCCACCGGCCAGCGCGAGTTCAAGTTCTTGCCTGGCCCGTTGTTCGCCAACGTCATTCTCGCCGACGAAATCAACCGCACGCCGCCGAAGACGCAGGCCGCCCTCCTCGAAGCCATGCAGGAACGGCAGGTGACGGTCGGTCGGGTCCGCCACAAACTCGATGCGCCGTTCTTCGTCTTGGCCACGCAGAACCCGATCGAACAGGAAGGCACTTATCCACTGCCCGAAGCTCAGCAGGATCGCTTCATGTTCAAGGTGTTCGTGCGCTACCCGAAGTTCGAGGAAGAGTTCGAGATTGCTCGCCGCACCACCTCGCTGCAATCCGATGAAGTGGCCGCCGTCCTGGGAGGGGAACAGATTTTGGAGTTGCAGAATCTGGTCCGCAAAGTCCCCGTCAGCGATCACGTTATCCGCTACACGCTGGCTCTCGTTCGTCAAACCCGCGTGGGCGAACCCGGTATCCCTAAGTTCGTCCGCGAATGGTTGTCGTGGGGTGCTGGCCCGCGTGCCGTCCAATACCTCATTCTGGGCGGCAAATCGCGGGCGCTGCTGCACGGCCGCGTTCACGTTCAGACCGAGGACATTCAAGCGTTGGCCTATCCGGTCTTGCGCCATCGCATCCTCACGAACTTCACTGCTGCTTCGGAAGGGATCACCTCCGACACGGTAATTAAGAAGTTGATCGAGGAGACCCCGGCGAAAGACAACGAACTGTCCCGCGACGAGCGGTTCAAAAAGATATTCGCATCCTGACCTGAATTGCCAGCTCGCCGCGCAAGCAAGAGTGTTGCTTGCGCGGCGGGTTGTCCTTGGAGCGCACCCGTGGCCGTTAAAGAAGATGATCCCCGCCGATTTCTACATCCCGCCACCATCGCCAAGATCTCTCGACTCGATGTGCGCGCTCGACAAATCGTCGAGGGATATATCTCCGGGATGCACAAAAGCCCGCTGTTCGGGCACTCCATCGAGTTCGTCCAGCACCGCGAGTACAGCACCGGCGACGATATCCGCCACCTCGATTGGAAAGTGTGGTCAAAAACGGATCGCTATTATATCAAACAGTACGAAGCAGAGACCAATCTGCGCTGCACCGCGATCGTCGATGTCAGCGAGTCGATGCACTACGGGCGCGGGGCGTTGAACAAGTACAACTATGCTTGCACCGCCGCCGCCTGTCTCGCCTATATGTTGTTGCGACAACAGGACGCGGTCGGGGCCATCACGTTCGATTCGGACGTGCGGCAGATTGTGCCGTCGCGCAGCCAACTGACGCATATCGACGCCATCTGCAAGGCCATGCACGTCAGCAAGCCGCGCGAGAAAACCGACATCGAACGCATCCTACGCCGCGTCACCGAAAGCCTGCCTCAGCGCGGGATGATCGTGTTGATTTCCGATTTCCTCGTCGACCGCGAACCGCTACTCAAGGGGCTGGAGATGCTGTGCCAACGACGGCACGACATTCTCGTCTTCCACGTTCTCGACGACGACGAGATGAATTTTCCCTTTTCCGGCACGACTCGCTTCGAGGGGATGGAGGAATTGCCCCATCTTCTGTGCGACCCGCGCGCCCTGCGCGACGGATACATGGAAGCGCTGGAAGAATATCTCGTCGAAGTGCGGCGCGGCTGCACGCGCCTGGGCATCGACTATCAATTGGTCCGCACCGGCGATTATCTCGACGCCATATTGTCGAAGTTCCTCAGTCATCGCATGGCCGACCGCACGACGACGGTTCGTCATCGCGGACCCGGTTAGACGCGCCGCGCGGCCGACCGAACGAACGACGTTGAGATTTCATCCAAGAAGGTTTGTCAGACATGGATCTCTTTCTCCATCCTTGGTACATGGCCGCGGGCGGGGCGCTCGTCAGCGCGCCGATTCTCATTCACCTCATCAACCGCATGCGCTTCAAGCGCGTCCGCTGGGCGGCGATGGAGTTTCTGCTCAAGTCGCAAAAACGCAATCGGCGACGGCTCATCATCGAACAGCTGATTCTGTTGGCGCTGCGGTGTCTGTTGGTGTTGTTGGCCGGTTTCCTCGTTTCCCGTTTCGTCGGTGCCATGCCGACCGGACAGGGGGCCACCCATATCGTGGTTCTCGACGATACGCCGAGCATGGCCGACGCCTTCAGCGAAAAGGGTCCGAAAACCAGTTCCTTTGAAGTGGCCCGCGAACAGATCAAACGACTTGCCCACGACGCCGCTCAAGCGACCACGCACCAACAAATGCGCATCTATCGCTTGTCCGATCTCGAAACGGTTGTATTCGATCAGCGCCTCAACGACCGGGCCGCCGACGCCATCGACGAGAAACTGCGCGATGCCAAGCCCTCCGCGTTGCACGTCGATCCCATTGAGGGGATCAACAAGGCGCAGACGCTGTTCAACGATGTCCAGCAAGGGCAAAAGATCTTGCATCTCGTCGGCGACTTCCGCGATGTCGATTGGAGTGGACCCACGGCCGAAGAGTTGAATAAGTCCGTCGAGAAATTGTTGGAGAGTGGTATCCATCTGAGCTTGATCGACACGGCGCATCCCTATCGAACCGCCTCGCGCAACGTGGCGCTCCACCACGATAACTTGTCGATCACCGATTTTCATGCCGAGGCCCGCGTCGTCGCCGAGGGGGTGGAGACCGAGTTCGGCGTCACCATTCGCAACTTCAGTTCCAGCGACAAGCGGACGTTCCTCCACATCAAGATTGACGGCAAGGAAGCGTTCGCCGGTTCGCACCCCGTCGAGCGCGTTCCCGCCGACGACAGCGTGACCGAGAAGTTCACGCTCGTCTTCGCCAAGAAAAAGCCTTCGCTGCCGGTCGCTCCCAGCGACTTACCGGAGGACCGCGAGCGCAAGCGCCGCCTCGATCGAGAGTTCGTCCAGGTGACGGCGGAGTTGGATCCAGAAGAGACGGGCCTTCAAGCCGACAACATCCGCGACATGGTCGTCGAGGTGCGGAAGCGCGTGCCTACCTTGGTCGTCGATGGCAGCGGACAAGACCCCGAGTTGGACGGCGGCGACTTGAAACACCTCACGGCGGCCTATGAAGCTGCGCGCTCGTATGAGATCGAGCGCTGTAAGGTGGACGATCTGGAGAAGATCAATCTCGAATTGTATCCGACGATCATTTTCCTCAACGTGCCCACGATTAAGAGCGACAAGACGCTGCAAAAGATGCGCGAATACATTCAGCACGGTGGCAGCTTGCTCTATTTCTTGGGCGACAAATCGCAGCCGGCGTTCTACAACGAGACGCTGTATAAGAAGTACGATGGGATGTTTCCGCTGTTGATCGAGAGCAAGTCGTTCGATCCGCTGAACCCCGACGGTCAACTTACGCCGGAAGATCGCGCCGAGAAAGCAAAGGATCGGCTGCGCTTCGACGAACAACCGAAGCTCCTGTTCCGCGATCCCAAACACGAGGCCATTCGCACTCTGGCGGACTATCGAACCGGCCTCGTCTACCTCAGCATCGACCGCTATTTCCAGGCATTGCCGCGTTCGCGTTGGGATCCCGAACCTGTGAGCGGGGCGAACGCCGAGGAGTTGATCGTACTACCCAACCACAAGACGACCGACGACCGAGGCTACCGCGAGCGAACCGTGCAGATCGGTCGCAAGCTGGTGGAACAGGTGCGCGATCTCGCCGTCTCGGAACCGGACGCTTTCTCGCGCTATATCGAACCGGCCGAACGCTATCAAACGCTGGTTCGCAACGCTTTGACGAAGCCGTATCTCAGCGGCGTGGTGCGCGTTCTCGATGCTTTACGCCACGATCACGGGGCGGAGAGCGATCCCCAGCGCCCCGATATGGAAGTCCTGTGGGCGCATCCCAAAATGAAAGCTCTGGGGGCGGAAATCGACGAGTTTCGCACCACCATCGAGTACGGCGATCCGTTGGTCGTGACCCGCAAATACGGCAAGGGGCGCGTTTGCGCGGTTCTCACGAGCGCGGGGACGGCCTCGCACTGGAACGATTGGGGCAATGGGCTGGCATCGTGGAGTTACACGCCGTTCGTCATGGATCTTCAGCGATGGCTCATCAGTTCCGGCGACGATCTCAATCGCAACGTCGGCGAGTCGATCGAGGTCGAGTTGGACGCCGCGCGCTATCAGCCGAAAGTGAAACTGACGTTCATCCCGCAGCGCGATCTGGAGAAAACGAAGATCGACGAAGTCATCAAGCCGGTGGAGTTTCCCGAACAGACGCTGCCAATGAAAGACAATCTCTTGACGTTGGACTTCCGCGACACGCGCGAGCCAGGCGTTTACAACTTCGCACTCTATCCCAACAGCAAGGACGGTAGCGGACAGACGGAAACGCACTCGTATGCTTTCAACATCGATACGGTGAAGGAGAGCGATCTCCGCCGCGCCGCGCGCGACAAACTCGAACGCCCGCGCGCCCGCGCCGGCCGCGCCGGTACCGTTCTCTTGCGTTCGCCGGGCGATACCTTCGAAGCGTACAAGAATAAAATGCCCGATGCCTCGGAATCGCCGTGGTTGTATCTGTTGTTCCTCGTCGTTCTCATTGTGGAACAGGCGTTGGCCGTCCACTTGAGTTTCCATCTCAAGGGCAACGAGGCAACGCCGGGATCGACGGCGAAAGCGCAACCCGCGGCGGCATAGAGTTGATTCACTGGCCCGCCGCGCCGGCAAGGGGATTCCCCCCGGTTGCCTCGGGTTGGCTAAGAAGGACGAGTCTCCATGAACGAAGCCAATAACGTATCGACGTATGAAGAGATGGTCTGGCGTCGGATGAGTGAACCGCTCTCCCTGGGCGGCCGCGAGTTTCCCGGCATGTTGTGGCTGGTGATTCTCGGTCTGATTCTGCTGGCTGGATTCGTCTACATCGTCTGGATGTACGTCAAAGACAGTCGCGGCGTCGGGCCGTGGTGGGCGATCTTCCTCGGAACGCTGCGCTCTTGCGTCTACATTCTGTTGGCCTTGGTCTTCATGCTGCCCGCCAAACAGACGTGGGAAGAGACGCGGGTCATGGGCAAGGTTCTCGTTCTCGTCGATGCCTCGCCGAGCATGACGAAAGTGATCGACGACATCCCCACCGGAAAGGGTGGCGATAAGTTGCAAACGAGGCAAGACAAGGTTCTCGAATTTCTGAGCAAGGACAACAATAAGTTTTTCGCGGACCTCGAAGCGAAGAATCCGACGACGGCTTTTCGTTTCGCCAGCCGACTCGATGAGAACTACATGCTCTTCAGGGATGGCCGCAACTGGACGCGCGAAGAGTCCGAAGAGTTCGCCCGCAAGGCCGACCGAAATACCGAGCCTCCGGAGGCCAAGCCGTTGCCGCGCGAATACCTCCAAGCCTGGCTCAATCCCGGAACCAAGGTGGAAACGCCGCCCGAATGGAACGACGACCAACGCGCCCGGCTTCTCAAGCTCGACGAGTTGACGCAGAAACTCGCCAACGCAGGCTTCTTCAGCGGCACGAATCTCGGCAGCGCGACGCTGTCGCTGGTCAACCGCGAATTGAATGGACGCGTGCAGGGCATCGTCATCGTCACCGATGGACGCAGCACCGATGGCTCGTCGAAGATGTTCAGCGACATCGAGGCGCGGGCCAAGTCGGCACACATCCCGATTTTCGTCGTTGGCGTCGGCCAAGAAAGGCCGCAAACGAAAATCGACATCGCCGACCTGCGCGTTCCAGAACAGATTCAACCCGAAGACAAGTTCAAGGCCGTGGTCGAACTCCAGGGCGAGGGGTTGCCGGAGAACGAGGTCAAGGTCGTTCTCGACATCACCCATACGGTGAAGGACAAGAACGGCAAGGAAGTCGATCTCGATCTCACGCTGACCGAGCAGGTCAATAAGAACAGTCCCGATGAAAAAAGGGCGAAACTGTCGTTGGGCACGAAGAAGATCACACTCGAAGCGCCCACGACGGCGCGGTTCGACCGCTCGTCGCCGCCGCGCGTCTCGGTCGAATTCCCCATCGACGCGCAAGCCCTGGCCAAGGCGGCCCACGCCGACCTAGAGTCGGGAGAAGCCGCCGGGAAAAAGTGGGAGTTGACCGAGACCGGAGAGGGGGAGTTGCGTATTCGGGTCCGCGTGCCGCGCGATGTGCAAGAAGCCTATGCCGCCCCGTTTCACGTTAGCGAGCCGGCCATCCTCCGCGTCGTCAAGCGACCGCTGAGAGTGTTGCTGTTCACCAGTTCGGCCACGCGCGATTATCAGTTTTTGCGCTCCATCCTCATCCGCGAGATGGACAAGAAACGCGCCGAGGTTTCCATCTACATGCAGTTACCGCCCGGCGTCAGCGAAAGGCGAGGCGGCGTGGTGCAGGACGTGCCCGCCGATCGGCTACTCGGCCAGTTCCCAACGCGCCTTGAGGCCGGCAACAAGGAGGACGCCCTCTATGCACTCGATCAATACGACGTCATCGTGGCTTTCGATCCCGACTGGACGCAGTTGAGCGACGCTCAATTGAAGATGGTCGGACGCTGGGTGGAGAATGGCGGCGGACTCATCGCTTTGGGCGGGCCGATCAACACCCTGGAATTGGCTCGACCGAAATCGCAAAAAGACAAGCTGAAGCCGATCCTCGATCTCTATCCCGTGGTACTCAGCGACATTCGCATCGCCGACTTCGACCGCGACACCAAGGAACCGTGGGCGCTCGATTTCACCGGCGCGTCTCCCGACATGGAATTCCTGAAACTCGACGAGAGCGAGGACACCAAGTTCCTCAGCGATTGGGAGGCTTTTTTCTACGGCAAGGACGGCAAGATGGGCGGCACGGCGACGCGCGGCTTCTACGCCTATTACCCGATCGAAAAACCCAAGACGACCTCCGTTGTCGTCGCGCGCTTCACCGATCCCAAGGGCAAACTGAAAGATCAGTCGCTGCAACCGTACATCGTGACGACTTCGCCGAGCAGCAATCGCCGCGTCGTCTGGATCGGCTCCGGTGAAATCTGGCGGCTGCGCAGCTACAGCGTGCCCTATCACGAACGCTTCTGGACCAAGCTGCTCCGCTACGCTGGCTCGAACAACATGAGCCGAGTCAACAAACGCATTCGACTGTACATGGGCGCAACGCACACGGCCAACAAACCCATCGAGTTGGAATGCAAGTTCGAGAACAAGGAAGGCGAGCCGCTGGCTCCGGGGCCCAAGGTTCCGACGGTCAGAGTGTCGCCCCCCGCGGGACAAGCCGATTCGGTCGCGCCCAAACCGTTCGAGATGAAGGCCAAGCCCAACGGCGACGGTTGGTTCAGCGGTCGTTTCCAGGTGAGTGCCGCCGGCGATTTCACCCTGACGGTGACCAACCCCGATACCAACGACCAATTGACTCAGCGCTTCAGCGTCAAGGAAGCCAACCCGGAGATGGACAACACACGGCCCGATTTCCAGACGATGTATCAGTTGGCAAGCGAGGCCGAGGACGTGTTGGGACGCATGGGCGATGCCGAGCGTCTCGAATTGAAACGCCGACTTCAGCGACCCAAAATGGAGAACGAAGCACAAGGCGAGAATAAAGACGACAAACTGAGGCTGTATTTCGATCTCAAGAACGCCTATCTGATCCCAACCTGTTTGCGTCCCGACGTGCAGACGCTGCGCAATCGCGGCCCGATTCAGGATATGTGGGACGATGGCTTCGTGGTGTGGAATCGCGAAGAACCGTATCCACCCATTAAGATGTCGTATATCCTCGTGGCCGTCGTCGGACTGCTTTCGATCGAATGGTTGACGCGCAAACTGTTGCGCTTGGCATAAAGATATTTGTGCGGACGGCGGCGCTGAGGCTTCGATTCGTGGAATCGAAGCAATCGGAGTCTACCGTTCGCGCTTTTTCATACGGGATGATGTAAATGGCCACCGTCACCACGCCGAAAACTTCGCTGAATCTGAACGAAGCAAACCTGCGCGTTCGCAGTCCGTTGCAGCGTCTACGCCGCTACATCCGCTCTTACGTTGGACTCGAAGGGGCGGCTATCGTTTGCCTCTACTTGGCGCTCTGGTTCTGGATCGGGATCGTTCTCGACTACGGCGTGTTCCGTCTGTTCCACTTCGATTGGGTGCAAGTGCTATCGTGGGGCGTGCGCTGCGGCGTTCTCGTGACGATTCTTGCCGGCTTGGCGACGGCGGTCGTGGTGAAAGTGTTGACGCGCCTGTTCCGCGAGTTTCGCGATTCGGCTTTGGCCTTGGTCTTGGAACGGCGCTTCCCCGCCATACTCGGCGACCGACTCATCACGGCCGTCGAATTGGCCGACCCGCGCAAGGCCGAAGAGAGCGGGGCCTCGCCAGTCATGGTGCGCGAGACCATCCAAGAAGCGGCGCAGCGCGTCGACGAATTGAAGATTAAGGAAGTCTTCGATTGGGAACGACTGGTTCGGCGCGGCGTATTCATCGGGCTTTTGGCGTTTGGTGGCTATCTGCTGGCCGGCGGACTGTTCGTCGCCGTCAATGCCGCGCAACACCACGGGGTCAGCGTCGCCGGCTTCACGCAGTTTAACGATGTGGCAGGCATCTGGTTCGAGCGCAACATCCTCTTACAAAACGTCATCTGGCCGCGCCAGTCGCATCTGGAGTATCTGGATGCTCCCGCCAGCGGCGAATACCGTATCGGCAAGGGCGAACGCGGCCCAGCCGTTCGCGTTCGCGCGCTGAAATATGTCATCGCCGGAGCGCCGACCAAGAAATCCGTCGAGATGTATCGCGCCTGGCTGGCCAACCAGAGCATCGACGGAAAGCCCATCGACGGCGACAAGCAATATCAATTGGTCGAACAGTTCCACAAGAAACCCTCCGAAGGCTGGCGCGCGCTTTCTTGGTTCGATCTGACGCCCGAATTGCTCGGCGCGGAAGTGCCCGCCATCGAATTGCCCAGCGACTGGAAAATCCGCGAGATGAGCGCCGGACTCACGCTCGATGAGATCGAGCTGAATCTCGACAAAAGCGAAACGCACAAGACGCTGTCCTCCGAAGCGAAAGATGGGATGCGCGACGTTTTGGATCGGCTCGAAGAGCGCGCCGTCGATCCCGCTCTGAGCCGATACCTTCGCAAATTGGCCATACCGGAAGAAGTATTGTTGATGTACAAGGGCGACACCACCAACAGTCAAACGACCATGCAGCGCTTGGCCGACAACGAATATACCGGCCAATTCGGCGAATTGCGGGAGAGCGTGTCGTTCTATGTGCGGGGACTCGATTACTACACCGAGACGCGGCGCGTCGTCGTCGTCGATCCGCCCGGCTTGGAAAAATTGATGCGCGAGGAAGAACGGCCCGCCTATCTCTACTATCGCTTGACGGGCGATGCCGATCCCTCCGAGCTAAGCGGTAAGAAGCAACGGTTCGAGCCATCGCAAGTCTCGTTGCAAGGTGGCGAAGTGTCGCGCATTGATGTTCCCGTCGGGACGAACCTTACCCTTACGGGAACATCCAGCAAAGATCTCGCCTCGGTGGTTCTCGAACCGCATCGCTTGCAAAAGGCCGGTGTTCCCCTCATCGGCACGCCTCCCAAGATGCTCGACGCGCGTACCTTCACCACGACCTTCGAGAACATTCGCTTCGAGCAGAATTTCTTGTTCCGCTTCGTCGATACCGACGGCGTGACGGCGCAGAGGCAGGTCGTGATCGTGCCTTCGGAGGACGCCCCCCCCAAGATTCGCGAGTTCTCTCCGGATAAAATCGTCCGCAAGGTGCAAGGCGGGTACATCGCCACGATCGACGCCCGTCTTCCCTTTCAAGCCGAAGTGGATGACGACCGCGGCCTAAACGATGTGCATTACGCCTATACCATCAATCAAGTCGAGAGTGGGAAACTCGGTCGCCGAGGCCCTTGGTCGCTGCTCGGTGCGTCGAGCTTCACCCCCACTGGCCAGGGCTTTTTGCCGGGTCTCGCCGATCTCGCTCTCTTGCTCCATCTGACTGCGGAAAGCGAACGCCGGACTCCCGACTCGTCCGTCGAAATCTATCCCCTGCCGAGCTTCAAAAAGGCGCTCGACGGACGCCCCGAAGACGCCGTGCAACATCCCAGGACCGTACTGGAGGAGTTGACCAAACCCAAGAAGTTGCCGTACCTCCAGCTCCTGAAGCACTTCTCGCTCAAGGCCGACGATTGGACGCAGCCGGAACTCGACCCGCTCGATTCCGATTTGCCCTTGTGGAAGACGAACCCCAACCTGAAGATGACCGATCCCTCGCGTCCGCAGCCCCGCTATCAGATGCAGCTTTGGCTCGAAGCGATCGACAACGACCTCGACAGCGAAAAGGACAAGAACGGCAAGCCGAAGCCGCACCTCAAAGTCAGCGACGAGAAGTTTACCATCTTCCTGGTGTCCGAAAACGAGTTGCTGACCGAGATCGCCAAGGAAGAAGAGCAGCTGTACGGCAAGATGGAAGAACGCTTCCAGACGTTGCTGGACATGCAGAACAAATTGGCGCAGGTGAATCTCGATCTGTCCAGCAGCGCCCTCAAAGTAGAAGAAATGGGCGCAATGAGCGCCCGCATGGATCAGGTTTTGGAAGTGCTGGATAAGGCTCAAGCCACGACGCGCGAAGTGCATATCGACTACAAGCGCATTCTCTTGGAAATGAAAGCAAATCGCGTCAGCCATCGCTTCTTGGAGCGCGTTGAGAAAACCATCGTCGATCCTTTGAAGGCCGTCGATCGCAACTTCGAGGAGACACGCGATGCCGTGGCGAATTTCCGCAAGGCGCTCGACAACAAGGAGTTGGCCGCGCCCCAGCGCGTTCAGGAGTCCAAGGGCGCTGGCAAAACCGCCAAGGAACAGATGCTGGCACTCATCCAGGCGCTCGAGAAAATCCGCGAGTCGATGCAGAAAATGAGCAGCATCAACGAAGTGATCGAGTTGCTGGTGAAAATCGAGCGAACGGAGTCCGAACAGTACGAACGGCTCAATAACGAGTACAAAAAAATGGTCGATGACATCTTCAATAAAAGGGGAGAGGACGGCGGCAAGAAATAGAGATGGGCCAACCGAAGGCTCGCTCCGCCGTTCGTCGCGCGGGAGAGGTTGTTGGTTCGGATGCGATCAATCGTCAATACTGAGTCGGAACCATCCGAAAGATGGGTTGAATCGTCTTAACAGCGGACGCAATCGTTGTTTCGGGGGTCACATCCCCCCAAGCCGGAGGATACCGTACATGACTCGTCGTCTATTGGCCGTTTTGAGTGTCTTGGCCACGACATTCGTCTTGGCCGTCCATGCGGAAGACCGTTTCCCCGCCAAGGTCGATCCTCGCAAAACGCGCGACGTGAAGCGTTCCGACGATAAGACCGATCCGAAAATTCTCGTGGAGGACGCGGCGACCGAGCAAGAGCGCCTCAAACGGCAATTCGATGAGTTCAAGCAAAAACTGCTCGTCCTGGCTCAGCGCATGGAGAACAGCACCAAGCCGGAAGACCGCGAGAAGGCGAAGACTCTGCGCGAAGCCATCAAAAAGGCCAGCGAAGAAGGCGTCGAGACGCGGTTCAGTTCGCTCATCGAACGGCTTCGCAACAGCGACACGTTTAAGAACACCGATACGATGACCGACATCCTCGAAGAGAACCGCCAGCTGCGCACCGTTCTCCGGGACATCATGGAGTTGCTTCTCAAGGACGACCGCGACAAGCAATTGAAAGAGGAAAAGGAACGCGCTCAGCGGCTGCTCGACGAACTGAATAACGTGATCCGCCAACAAGGAATTGTCATCGCCAAGACGGTGGAGAACAAGACCAAGAGCGGCGACGTTGCCAAGAGCCAAGAGAAGGTGCGTGAGCGCACGGACAACCTGGGCAATCCCAAATCGAATAAGGGCAACGAAGCGAAGAACGGCGAGGGCAAAAGCAGCAAGTCGGGCAAGGAAGGCGTCGGCGAGGGAAAGAACGATACCAAGGAAGCGAAAGCCGACAATAAAGAGGCCAAAGACGGCCAAGGCAAAGAAGGTAAGGGCGGCGAAGGCAAGGACGGCAAGGGTGGCGAAGGGAAAGACGACAAGGGAGGCGAGGGTAAGGACAACAAGGGCGGCGAAGGGAAAGAGGGTAAGGGAGGAGAAGGCAAAGAAGGGAAGGGAGGAGAAGGTAAGGACGGTAAAGCCGGGGAAGGGAAAGAGGGTAAGGGAGGAGAAGGCAAAGGTGGCGAAGGGAAAGAGGGTAAGGGTGGCGAGGGCAAGGATGGCAAACCGGGCGAAGGCAAAGAAGGCAAGCCAGGTGCCGGCAAGCCGAGCGATAAACCCGGCGAGAGCAAGAACAGTAAGCCGACCAGCGGCAAACCGGGCGATGGCAAACCAGGAGACGGAAAGCCGGGCGACGGAAAGTCGGGCGATAGCAAGGGTAAGGGCGAAGGCAAAGGGGACAGCAAAGGCAGCGCGGGCAAGCCGGGTCAATCGGGCCAGGGCAAGCCAGGCGAAGGCAAGAGCGGCCAGAGCGGTCAACCCGGCCAACCGGGACAACAAGGCCAACAGGGCGAGGGCAAGAGCGGAGGCAAGGGCGGCCAACAACAGCAACAACCCAGCCCCGAACAGGCCCAGATCAAAAAGCAGATTCAGGACATCGAAAAGTATCAAGAGCGCGCCGAGGAGAAACTGCGAAAAGACAATCGCAAGGATGCCACCGAAGACGAAGAAGTCGCTCTCGACAAGCTCAATCAAATGAAGAAGCAACTCGAAGATCTGCTGCGCCAATTGCGCGAAGAAGAAATCGAACGCCTTCTGGCACGGCTCGAAGCCCGCTGCCGCCGAATGCTGGCACTCCAAATTGGCGTTCGAGACGACAGCGTCGCACTCGATAAGGTCATCAAGTCGAATGCCGATGGGAAAGCCAAGCGCGAAGATCAAGTCGCGTCGAACCTGCTCTCCGACCGCGAGGAAGAGATCGTCAAGGAAGCGCGCGCCGGTTTGAAATTGCTTGAGGAAGAAGGCTCCGCCGTTGCATTCGCCGAGGTGTTCACCCAAGTGAAGGGCGACATGGAACTCGTTGCGGAACGACTGCGTAAGACGGACACCGGCGTCGTCACCGTCACGGTGGAAAACCAGATCATCGAGACGTTGCAAGAGATGGTCGAGGCACTCAAGAAGGCACAGGCCGACAATAAGAGTAAGAGCAAGCCGGGGCAACCAGGGCAATCCGGCCAACAGGGCGATCAGAAGTTGCTCGATTTGCTCGCCGAGTTGAAAATGATCCGCTCGATGCAGAAGCGCGTCAACTCTCGAACCGAGTTGTACGGCAAACAGTACGCCGGCGAACAGGCTCCGCTGCCGGAGAAGGGCGTGTCGCAAGAAGATCGCGACAAGTACGAACAGATTCAGAAAGAGCTAAAGGATCTGTCGAAGCGCCAGAAGACGATCGGCAAAGTGACTCACGACATCGCCACGGGCAAAAGCGAACAGAAGTAGCGTCCTCGTCGGTCCTCGGCACAAGCACGGGAGTTGTCTCCCTCGCTTGTGCCGAGGGCCGACGAGCAATCTCTTGCGTTCTCTCGTTCGATCTGCGAACATAAGCGATATTGTCGATTTTCCCCTTTCACCACGGCCATAGGAGACCTTCCGTGAAGTTCACACGCTGGTTCTCGGTCGCCGCTCTTTCGCTCCTCTTGTTGGGAGCGTCTCGGGCGCGAGCGGACGCCGAGACAAGACCGACGAAGGAGACCTCCTCCTTCAGCCTGCTCCGGGCACCTGCCCCAGAGACGGCCCGCGCGCAGGCGCTCGACTGGCTTAAGAGCGTCGGCAAGAGCGACGACGCCACCTTGAAATCGTTCGAGAAACT
>JAJXWW010000044.1 GCA_021781415.1 Planctomycetota bacterium | reverse complement strand
CGCAGCGGAGCGCGTTGTGGAGCGTCAACGCGCTCCGCTGCGCGTCGCGGCTAACCATTGACGACTCACCTCATCCTGGGTGCGGAACAACGTCAACAATTTTCCGTCGGCGTTGCAACGATAGCCCGCGAACGCATAGAATAAGCGCCTATGACTACTCTTCGCATCAGCAATGGCCGCGTCATCGACCCGGCTCAGGGCATCGACCAAGTTACCGATCTGTGGATTCGCGGCGAGAAGATCCTCGGCGTGGGGCCGCAGCCTTCGACGGTGGCGGATCGCACGATTGATGCCGCGGGCAAAATAGTATGCCCGGGGCTGATCGACATGCACGTCCATCTGCGCGAGCCGGGACGCGAGGAGGATGAGACCATCGCCACCGGCACGGCGGCGGCGCTGGCCGGCGGCGTCACCTCGGTGGCGTGCATGCCGAACACCGAACCGGCGCTCGACAGTCAAGCCGCTGCCGAGTTCGTTTGTCTGCAAGCCAAACGGGCGGGTAATGCCAACGTGTATCCCATCGGGGCCATCACCAAGGGACGCGATGGCAAGGAGTTGGCCGAGATCGGCGGACTCGTCGAGGGCGGGGCCGTCGCCTTTACCGACGATGGATCGCCGGTCGTCAGCGCCGAGATTATGCGGCGCGCGATGGAATACTGCAAGATGTTCGACAAGGCCGTACTCAGTCATTCCGAGGATCTCGATCTGACGCGCGGCGGCGTGATGAACGAGGGGTTCGAGAGTATGCGCCTGGGTCTGCGCGGTATGCCGGCGGCGGCGGAAGAGGTGATGGTCTATCGAGAAATCGCTCTCGCTGAACTGACCGGGGCGCGCGTGCATATTCTGCACGTTTCCACGGCGGGCAGCGTCGAGTTAATCCGTCGCGGCAAGCAGCGCGGCGTCCGCGTCAGCGGCGAAGCGTGTCCGCATCACTTCACGCTGACCGATAAGTGTCTGCGGACTTTCGACAGCAATTTCAAGATGGCTCCACCACTGCGCACCGAGTACGATGTGCAAGCGATCCTCGCCGGTCTGCGCGACGGCACGCTCGAAGTGATTGCCACCGATCACGCACCGCACGCGCCGGAAAAGAAGATGCGCGAACTCGATCAAGCGCCCAATGGCATCATCGGCTTGGAGACGCTGTTGCCGGTGTGCATCAAGGCGTTGATCGAGCCGGGCCACCTGACCTGGCCGCAGTTGATCGAGAAGCTGACCATTGCCCCGGCGCGCGTCCTCGGCATCGAACGCGGCACACTGAAGGCAGGCGCGATCGCGGATGTGGCGATTCTCGATCCAGAGGTCGAGTGGACCATCGACCCGACTCAATTTCGTTCCAAGAGCCGTAATTGTCCGTTCGCGGGATGGAAAGTGCGAGGGTGGGCCGAGACGGTGTTGGTGAGTGGGGCGATCAAGTTTCAGCGCAGTGTGGAGAAGCCCCTCTAGCCGTACAGCGTTACTTCCCTCTCGCCGGAATACAGGGGAGAGGGGTAAGGACGTACGGTTAGCCGCGACGCGCCAGCGGAGCGCGTTTCCGTACCCGAACACGCTCCGCTGGCGCGTCGCGGCTAACCAACGCTCCAAAATCGAATCGTTCTAAAAGGGTTCGCGTCGAATGCACGAGCGGAATGTTCGGCCCTATCACCCCTTCCGCTGAACCAGGCTACACCTCCCGCTTGCGCGCCTCGGCCAGGCTCCGGATGATGTCTAGTCGGTTGGCCGGAGCATCCGGCGCGAAGAAGTCGGCGATGGTGTTTGCCTCCCGCTTCGGGCGCGCGAGGAAGCACAACGTAACCGTTCATTCCGTCGCCACAGCTTCGGCCCACGCCTGACCGCGACGCTGTCGTACTTCGTCGTCTGCCATCGCGTCAGCCGACGCGGCGTCGAGGAAATCGCCCAAGCCGTCTTCGACGTGCCCATTTCCCTGGGCAGCGTCTGCCACTTGGAAGAGCAAACGAGCCAAGCGTTGGCATCGGCCCATGCCGAGGCCCTTGAGGCCGTGCGTCAGGCCGAGGTCAAGCACGCCGACGAGACCAGTTGGCGTCAAGCGGGCAAGCGTTGTTGGTTGTGGCTGGCGGCATGTTCCATTTCTGGAGCTACCACCCCGGCGGCGGCGCAAACTTTCTCTACATGGATGGCTCGGCACACTATTCGGCCAACTCGATTCTTCCCGCGCTTGCCAGCCGCGCCGGCGGCGAGGCTGCATCGGTACCCGATTGACGCGAAGCCGAAGACGCTCGGTGGGCGAGGTGAGGGCTTTTCGGATTCCGCCTTGCGAGATTCTCTCGTGGGGGACTACAATGCGTTGCAAATGGATTGTCGGCTGTCATGGATTGTCCTCGCGGTTAGCCAAGCAGGTGCTTCGTGTTCACGGATGCCACTCACGTCATGTCCTCTCGCCGCCGATTGGTCGTCCTCGGCTCCACCGGCTCGATCGGCACCAATTGCCTCGATGTGGTGGACCATCTCGGCGACCGTCTGGAGGTTCTCGGTCTCAGCGCGCATTCCAGCGGCGAAACACTGTTGCAGCAAGCGAGGCGCTATCGGCCGCGCTGGGTGGCGCTGACCGACCCGGAAGCGGCGCGGCGGTTCGATGCGTCTCAATTGCCGGATGGATGCCGATTGTTGACGGGCGCGGATGCCGTGGCCGAGATGGTGCAGGATAGCGAAGTCGATGTCGTGGTGACGGCCATCGTCGGGGCGGCGGGGTTGCTTGGAACCTGGGCCGCCTTGGAGGCCGGTAAGACCGTCGCCGTCGCCAACAAGGAAACGCTCGTTCTCGCCGGCGCGTTGGTGACCGAACTGGCGGCGCGGCGCGGTGGCAAGCTGCTGCCGGTCGATAGCGAACACAGCGCCATTTTCCAAGCGATGCAGGGCAGTCCCCCCGAAGCGGTCGAGCGCATCGTGCTGACCGGCAGCGGCGGGCCATTTCGCGGACGCAGCCGGGCCGAGTTGGAAGATGTCACCGTCGAGGAAGCACTGAATCATCCGACCTGGCGCATGGGGCCGAAAATCACCATCGACTCGGCCACGCTGATGAACAAGGCGCTGGAAGTGATCGAAGCGCGCTGGCTGTTCGCGCTGCCGCCCGAACGCATCGAAGTCATCGTCCACCCGGAATCGGTCATCCATTCGTTCGTGGAATTCAAGGACGGTTCGGTGTTGGCTCAGTTGTCGCCGCCGGACATGCGCTTGCCGATTCAATATGCCCTGACGTATCCCGAACGGGTGGCGGGACCGGCTCGGCGGCTGAACTGGCGCGAACTGTCGGCGTGGCACTTCGAACAACCGGACCACGAGACGTTCCCGGCCCTACAATTAGGATATGAGGTGGCGCGGCGCGGTGGAACCTGCGGCGCGGTCCTCAATGCCGCCAACGAGGCGGCCGTAGAACGCTTCTTGCGAGGCGATCTCGATTTTCTCGACATTACCCGCGCTTGCCGCGCGGCTTTGGACCATCATCAGTACAGCCCGACGCCGACGCTGGCGGAATTGAGCGACAGCGATCGTTGGGCGCGACAGGAGGTAGGCCGTTGGAACAACCGCACAACGCGAACCACGACGATAAAGTAACACCCGCATCGACGCCCCTCGCTGGTCGGGCTTCGCAGCCGGACGGTTCGGATCGTCGAGCCGAAAGTGCCGCTTCTCCGCCCGCGGAGGAAGCTCCGTCCCTTACGCCTACCGAATGGCTGGTTAACAATGCCGTCTACCTCGTCATCATCGGCGCGTTGGTTGGGCTAATCTGGTACAAGCTCGGTCTCGAAGGCTTGGGGTCCGCGGCCAAGGTCGTGATTGGACTCGGCTTCGTCATTTTCATTCACGAACTCGGACATTTCCTCGCCGCCAAATGGTGCGACGTTCACGTTCACACCTTCAGCATCGGTTTCGGCCCCGCGCTGCCCGGTTGCAGCTATCAGCGCGGCGAAACGACGTACAAAATCGGCGTACTCCCCTTGGGCGGGTTTGTCAACATGGTCGGCGAGGGGTTGGAGAACGATGAGGATGAGAGCTATCCTCGTTCGTTCAAGAACAAAACGGTCGGCCAGCGCATGCTCATTATCTCGGCCGGCGTCATCATGAATGTCATTCTCGGCTGCGTTTTGTTCATCGTGGTCTATTACAATCGCGGTATCCCTGAGAAACCCGCCGTCGTCGGACACGTCGATGCCGGCGGCGCGCTGTGGACCAAGGGCATTCCCAGCGGTGCCCTGATTACCGACCTCGACGGTATCCACGACCCGACCTTCAAGAATTTACAGCGCAAGGTTATTCTCTCCGGCAAGGGCGAGGAACTGCCGTTCACCTTCAAATTGTTCGGTCCCAACGGCGAAGTGACGGCGACCAAAACGGTCGATCTTCTCCCGCGTCTGGATGTCAACGACCAGAACCCCGTAGTCGGCGTGGCCCCTCCCCTTCAACTGCGACTTCGACCCAAGCCGGAGAAGCCCGCCGATTACCTTCCCGCGGTAAAAGGGAGTCCAGCCGCCGCCGCTCGTGCCCTCCCCGTTGGCCCGGATGAAATCGTCGTGGCGACCACCGACCCCGAAGATCCGGCATCCGTCAAGCCCATCGATCACAATGCCAAGTTCACTCGGTTCGACTTTCGTGAACTAAGCCGCCGAGTCGTCGCATTGAAGGGCAAAAAGATGGTCGTCCAGGTCGTATCCAAGGGCGCGGATCGATCGGCTAAACCCGTCGAGCGCGACGTGCCGCTCGAAGGCTTCCAGTGGAACGATATTGTCGTCGGCTGCACGGAGGTGCAAGACGCCCGCGCTTTCACTCCCTTTAAGGTTGGCGAACTGCCGCGCGATCCCCGTCATGCCACCGGCGATCAACGCGATCCGTTTGTCTTCCAAGATCGATTGCGTCAATTCGTCGATCTGCCGATGGTAATCCAAGTGCGTCGCTATAATCCCAACGAAACCGAGTTGCGAGATCCTCCGGAAGGCGGCGAACGAGTCAATCTTTTCGTGCCGCCGGCCTACCACTACACGTTCGGTTTGCGAATGAAGATGGGCAAAGTGGCTGGCATCCGCGAGGGATCGTCTGCGGCCCAGGCCGGGATACAGAAAGACGACGAGTTAATCAAAGTCGTTCTCACCGACGAAAAAGGGAAGGAATTGCAAACCTGGGCCGAACTCGATCCCGAAAGGCTGTCGTTCGAATTGGCTCGCGCTGCGTCCCGATCGCCGGGGAAGAAGAAGGTCGTTCTGACGGTGCGCCGCGAATGGGAACGCGCCTCGAAAGACATCGTATGCGAGCCGGTGGATTGGGACGAGAGTTGGGACAACGACATGGAAGGCGCGTTCGGCCCCGCCTCGCCGACCGTCATTCCGCAACTCGGTGTGGCCTATTGGGTACTCAGTCAGATCGTCGAAGTGAAACCCGATTCGCCGGCCGCCAAGGCGGGCTTGCGGAAAGACGACACCCTGAAGGAATATCGATTCCGCAAGTTCTCGGAATACAGCAAGGAGCTTGTATGGGACGATTGGAGAAGCCTCGAATCGAAGCGAAAAGATAACGTGGTCTACGACCGTTGGGCCATGCCGTTCGACGACTTGCAGATCGTCGATTATAAGGAGATGCAAGTCAAGGTTGGCCGTCCGGGGGGGGAGTTGAAAGATCCCGTCGAGTTGACCGCCCAGGAGGACACGACTTGGCCGTTGGTCTCCCGCGGCTTGGTGCTGATGCCGGATTACAAGCTTCAGAAAGCCGACAGTCTCCGCGAGGCTCTGGTTATGGGCGGGCGCGAGACGAAGGATATGATCGTGCTGATGTACTTGCAGCTCCGCAGTTTGGCGACGGGGCGGGTGTCGATCAAAAACGCGGGCGGTCCCATTGCCATCGGCGTGCAGGGATTCCTCCACGCGCAGAGCGGCTACAACGAACTGTTGCTGTTTCTCGCCGTCATCAGCATCAACCTCGCCGTCGTCAACTTCCTTCCAATCCCGATACTCGACGGCGGGCATATGGTCTTTCTGATTTACGAGAAGTTGCGCGGCCAACCGCCGACCGAGAAGGTGAAGGCCGTCGCCACCTACGTCGGCTTGGCCACGATAGGTTTCCTCATGTTATTCGTGTTCTATCAGGACATTCAGAATTACGTCTTGAAAATGTTCGGCAATTGACCCTCGCACGATGCGAGCTTATCGGGTATGAGTATAGGTAGGGCGGGTCGAGCAGGGTAAGACCCACCCTACCGGAGGGATCTCACCATGACTCGATCCGTTGCTCACCGCGCCCATTCCGTTCAATTGGAAAAGGCATCGTCGCCGACGGATACCGCTCGCCCGTTGAATCCCACCGCGCCCGCATCGCGCCCGGCGTCGGGAGCGCCGTGGTTTTGGCAAATCGTGATGTTTTTGTGGATCACCTCGTTTCTGGGGCTGCTCATTTACGAATGGCTCGCCGGGCTAATTAAGGCTTGGTGATCGTCTCGCATTCGCGCATGTAACGCAGACTCTCGCGCGCGATCGTTTCCGGATCGGGCGTGTAATCGAACACCTCAACCGAAACCCAACCCGCATAACCGGTGTCGCGCAACGCCTGGAAGATCGGCGCGAAGTCGATGTCGCCGAAACCGGGTCCGCGGCGATTGGCGTCGTTGGCGTGGAAGTGTCCGATGCGGGCGGCGTGACGGCGAATCAATTCGGGAATCGGCGTCGGCTCCGAACACATCGCTTTGACATCGAGATGCAACCGGAAATTGGGATGCGCCAGCCGATCGAGGATCTCGACGGCGTCGTCGCAGGTGTTGATGAAATCCGCCTCGGCGGGGGCCAACGGCTCTAAACAGAGTTTGACGCCGTTGTCCGCAAAAGCGCGCTGAGCGCGGCGGAACGTATCGACGGCATAATCGACGGCCCTTTCGCGCGTCGCACCTTGGGGACTGCGCCGCTGGGCCGGGGAGCCGAAGACCAACACCTCGCCGCCGAGGTCGGCACAGCAGCGCGCCAGGGCGGCGAGATAATCGGCGGTCTTGATGCGAACGCTCTCGTCCGCCGCCGTCAACTGAAATCCCTCCGTCTTGGCCAAGAGCCAATGCAAACCGAGAATCGTCAAACCGTGTTCCTCGGCCTGTCGGCGCAGCTCGCGACGGCGCTCGGCGGAGACTTCTTCAATGGAACGCGCCAGGGTGAACGGCGCGATCTCCAGTCCTCGATAACCCAACTCGGCAACCCGGCGACAAACGCGCGCGTGGTCCCATCCTTCAAATGTCTCATTGCAGATCGCGTAACGCATAAAACCTATCCTGAGAGTTTAAGCCGATGGACTCCAATCCGTCCGAACGGCGGGCTTGAGAGAGCGATGAAACCGAAACTCGTTCGACAACTATTTTACGGCTTCCTTCCCAAACGGTTAGCATCGACGCGCTGACATCCTCTGGTGAACTGCGTTCCTTGCTTTCGCGCGATCGCGTACAATATGCGTAGCGCTGTCGTTCTATTCGCTGGGAGTTATGCCATGAAGCGTCTTGTTTCTGAGTCCGATCCCGACCTCGATCCGTTTCGCTTCGGTTGGCGTTATGTGCCGCAAGTCGGGGCCGACGGCCGCAAACGCTGGGTGCAACTACCGCTCAGCCTCGACGATGTCCTACATCCCCAGGAGGGCGATCACATTCCTGAAAACACCCAACAGGAGCGAGATCGTCGCTATCTCGCCTGCGTTCTGGAAATGCGTCTTGCCAAACGTCCCCGGACGCTCGTGCTTTCCGACTGTCTGATTCGTTGGGGTGTGCCGGGCTTGGGCGACCACTCTCCCGACGTGAGTGTTTTCGATGGCGTGGAGGATGTCAAGCGCGGCCGGGGATCGTTCTCGGTGGTAAAGGAGCGCGCGCGTGCGTTATTGGCGGTGGAGGTGGTATCGCCGGACAAGCACGACAAGCAGGCGCGCGACAACGATGTCGTGACCAAGGTCGATGAATACTATCGGGCCGGTGTGCCGTTGTATTTGGTGGTGGATCAGGAGCGTGAGGGTGGTCCGCGTCGTTTGTTGGGCTATCGACGGGGCCGTCGCGGTTATGTGCGGATGCGTGGGGATGCCCAGGGTCGTTTGCGTTTGTCTTCGTTGGGATTGTTGGTCGGTCTGCGTGAAGGTCGTGTGGTGTGTTGGGACACGGAGACGGGCGAGGAGATTGGCGATCTGCTGACCACGACGGAACAACGCGACGCCGAGGCGCAAGCGCGGCGGGAAGCCGAAGCGGATCGCAACGCCGAGGCGCAAGCGAGGCGGGAAGCCGAGGCCGCGTTGGCGGAAGCGAAGGCTCGCATTCTCGCACTGGAATCGAAAGCAGCGGAAAGATCGAGCAAGAAGTCGCGACGTGAAGGCAAACGAACGTAGCTCGAGCTTCATCGTCCGAGCTTAAGCAGGGCCTCGTATTCGCTGGGAGTTATGCCATGAAGCGTCTTGTTTCTGAGTCCGATCCCGACCTCGATCCGTTTCGCTTCGGTTGGCGTTATGTGCCGCAAGTCGGGGCCGACGGCCGCAAACGCTGGGTGCAACTACCGCTCAGCCTCGACGATGTCCTACATCCCCAGGAGGGCGATCACATTCCTGAAAACACCCAACAGGAGCGAGATCGTCGCTATCTCGCCTGCGTTCTGGAAATGCGTCTTGCCAAACGTCCCCGGACGCTCGTGCTTTCCGACTGTCTGATTCGTTGGGGTGTGCCGGGCTTGGGCGACCACTCTCCCGACGTGAGTGTTTTCGATGGCGTGGAGGATGTCAAGCGCGGCCGGGGATCGTTCTCGGTGGTAAAGGAGCGCGCGCGTGCGTTATTGGCGGTGGAGGTGGTATCGCCGGACAAGCACGACAAGCAGGCGCGCGACAACGATGTCGTGACCAAGGTCGATGAATACTATCGGGCCGGTGTGCCGTTGTATTTGGTGGTGGATCAGGAGCGTGAGGGTGGTCCGCGTCGTTTGTTGGGCTATCGACGGGGCCGTCGCGGTTATGTGCGGATGCGTGGGGATGCCCAGGGTCGTTTGCGTTTGTCTTCGTTGGGATTGTTGGTCGGTCTGCGTGAAGGTCGTGTGGTGTGTTGGGACACGGAGACGGGCGAGGAGATTGGCGATCTGCTGACCACGACGGAACAACGCGACGCCGAGGCGCAAGCGCGGCGGGAAGCCGAAGCCGCTCTCTTCGCGGCTCAAGCCCGCATCCGCGATTTGGAATCGCAAACACGTCGGAAGCCGAGCAAGAAGCATTCTCGATAAGCCGGATGCTCGCATCGTCGTCCTTGGACGCTCTCCGCTCCAATTCGTAAACTGCCTGCAATGTACAGATTTTAGGGCGACGGCGAGATCGCTGTCGCGGACCTTTATTCGAGGCCGGTAAGCATGGCAGAACGCAAATACGTTTACTTCTTTGGCGGCGGCAAGGCAGACGGTCGCGCCGACATGAAAGACACCCTCGGCGGCAAGGGGGCCAATCTCGCCGAGATGACCAACATTGGCCTGCCCGTGCCGGCCGGATTCACACTCACCACCGAAGTCTGCACCTACTTTTACGCCAACAATCGGACCTATCCTCCCGAGTTGAAGGCCGAAGTCCAGGCGGCGCTGAAGAAGACCGAAGAGGTCATGGGCGCGAAGCTAGGAGACGCCAAGAATCCTCTGCTCGTCTCTTGCCGTTCCGGCGCGCGCGAGAGTATGCCGGGCATGATGGACACCGTGTTGAACATCGGACTCAACGAGTCCACTTTGCGCGGATTGATCGAGAAGACCGGCAACGAGCGCTTTGCCTGGGACAGCTATCGCCGATTCGTGCAGATGTACGGCGATGTCGTGCTGGGGTTGAAGCCGCAAAACAAGAACGAAATCGATCCCTTCGAACACATCATGGACGAATTGAAGCACGCCAAGGGCGTCCATCTCGACACCGATCTGACGACCGCCGACTTGCAAGAACTGGTGAAGCGCTTCAAGAAAGCGGTCAAGGAACGCACCGGCAAGGACTTCCCCGACGATGCCCACGAACAGATGTTCGAGGCGATCGGAGCCGTGTTTGGATCGTGGATGAACGATCGCGCCATCGTCTATCGACGGCAGTACGGCATTCCGCACGAATGGGGCACGGCGGCCAACATCTGCTCGATGGTGTTCGGCAACATGGGTGACGATTGCGGCACCGGCGTGGCCTTCACGCGCGATCCGGCCACCGGCGAGAAGGTCTTTTACGGCGAATATCTCATCAATGCTCAGGGCGAAGACGTGGTCGCCGGCATTCGTACTCCTAAGAAGATCGCCGAACTGCAAAAAGACATGCCGGAGGTGTACAAACAGCTCGACGACATTCGCGGCAAGTTGGAAAAACACTACCGCGATGTGCAGGACATCGAGTTCACCATCCAGAAGGGCAAGTTGTGGATGCTGCAAACCCGCAACGGCAAACGCACCGGCTTCGCCGCCGTCCGCTTCGCCGTCGATATGGTGCAAGAAGGACTCATCACGAAGGAAGAAGCACTCTCGACCCGCCGCATTCCGCCCGACGATCTGAATCAACTCCTCCAACCCGTGTTCGATCCGGAGGCCAAGCGCAAGGCCATTGGTGAAGGCAATCTGTTGGCCAAGGGCATTCATGCGGGACCGGGCGCGGCGTGCGGTCGCATCAAGTTTCATGCCGAGGATGCCGAAGCCTGGGTTCACAAACACAAGGGCACGCCCGACGGCCACGTCATCTTGGTGCGGCGCGAGACGAGTCCCGAAGACATTCGGGGCATGCAGGCGGCGGATGGCATCTTGACTGCGTTCGGCGGCGCGTCCAGCCACGCCGCCTTGGTTAGTCGACAGATGGGCAAGGTTTGCATCGTCGGCTGCGGTGCCTTGAACATCGACTACGCCAAGGGAACCGTCAGCGTCGGCGACAAGGTATTGAAGGAGGGCGATTGGCTGTCCATCGACGGTTTTACCGGCGAAGTCTTGGCCGGGAAGGTGGCCACCAAGCCGAGCGAAGTCGTGCAGGTGTTGATCGAGAAATCGCTGAAGCCCGAACAGTCGAAAGTGTATCAACAATTCGACGAGTTGATGAAGTGGGCCGACTCGGTGCGGAAATTGCGCATTCGCACCAACGCCGACTTGCCCAATCAAGCCACTCAGGCCGTCGCTTTTGGAGCGGAAGGCATCGGCTTATGTCGAACCGAACATATGTTCTTCGATCACATTCAGCCGATGCGCGAGATGATCCTCGCCGATTCGCCGGAAGCCCGCAAGAAGGCGTTGGCGAAGCTGCTGCCGTTTCAACGCCAAGACTTCGAGGGGTTGTTCAAGGCGATGAAGGGGCTGCCGGTTACGATCCGCACGCTCGATCCGCCGCTGCACGAGTTTCTGCCGCACGATGCCAAGGGACAGGCCGAGGTGGCGAAGGATCTCGGCGTCAAGCCGGAGATTATCGCCGACCGTGTGAAGGCACTGCACGAATTCAATCCGATGCTCGGCTTCCGCGGTTGTCGTCTCGGCATCGTCTACTCGGAAATCACCGAGATGCAGTGCCGGGCGGTTTTCGAGGCCGCCTGCAACGTGCAGAAGGAAGGCATGAAAGTCGAGCCGGAGATCATGATTCCACTCGTCGGCTTCTTGCCCGAACTACGCGAGCAAGCCAAGATCGTGCATGAGACGGCCCAGAAGGTGTTTGCCGAGAAGGGTATCACCGTGCCGTATCTCGTCGGCACGATGATCGAATTGCCCCGAGCCTGCGTGGTGGCCGATCAGATTGCCAAAGAGGCGCAGTTCTTCAGTTTCGGCACCAACGACCTGACGCAAACGACGTTGGGAATGAGTCGCGACGATTACGGCGGCTTCATCCGCCACTATCTGGAAAACGATCTCGTGCCGCGCGATCCGTTCCAGTCCGTCGATGTGGATGGCGTTGGCGGTTTGATGAAGATGGGCGTCGAGAAAGGTCGAGCCACGCGCGGCGACTTGAAGATCGGCATTTGCGGCGAACACGGCGGCGATCCCGACAGCGTCAAGTTCTGCCACAAAATCGGTCTGAATTATGTCAGTTGCAGTCCCTTCCGCGTCCCCATCGCCCGCCTCGCGGCAGCCCAGGCGGCCCTGGGCAAGTAAACGCGAATCGCCGCGACGTGAAGGTAAAGCACGTCGCGGCGTTTTCTTTCGTCGCAAATCATTCGTCCGCTTAGCCAGAATTGCGCACCCAAGAACGCAGAGGAAGAAAGAGAAATGAGTTAAGTACACCGGCCTCGCATGTCGCCGCGGCAGACTCGTTCGACCCTCAAGGAGCGTAGTCCCTTGAGGATCAATCTGTTGTATTTTCTCTGCGATCTCGGTGCGGTGATCTCCGCGGTGACCTATTCGGGTTAGGGCGAAGCTGGGGCGTCGGCGTTCTTTTCCGGCGGCTTCGGTGCTTCGACCGGAGCGGAAGGACGCGGCACGAGCGGATCGAGATGGGTAAAATCGACGAGTGCCGTCGCACCGGCGCGGATCGAGATATGTCGAACGTCTTCGACGGGTTTGCCCTCGAACGTCCAGCGGGCGCGCACCTCGTAGACATATCCCTTGGCGGGGTTGAGCGGCGGCGAACGATACAACCGATTCGATCCGACGCTGCTCATTCTTCGACCTTCGAGCCAAACTTCGGCGTCGAGGGGAACCTGCACTTTGAGCAATGCCGAGAGGGGAGTCGAGGGCGGCGGGGAGCCATAGGGAGAGCGCGGGCCGCCATAAACCGGGATCGGCGACGGCGATTCCGTCGTGTAACTGGTGTTGCCGTAGGTGAAATACGCGCCGCTGGTGGCCGAGTTCACGGTTGGATCGTAACCACCATAGCCATACCCGCCTTGAAAGGGAGCCATCACTCCAACGAACGGAGCATACCCCCCGCCCCCGTTATAACCCATGCCTCCACTACCGTTCATCCCGCCATTGCCACCCATTCCACCATTGTAACCCATGCCACCGTTGCGGTTCATGCCACCGTTATATCCCATCCCGCCGCCGTAACCCATTCTTCCAGTGTTCCCCATGCCCATGCCACCCATTCCACCCATGCCTGCGTAGCCTGGACCGCGAAATCCGACGCCGACCGGAAATTGTCCCCAACAAGCGTTGCTGAAGCTCATCGCGATCGCCAAAGATAAACCAACCGTGCCGATCCGCAATCTGCCTGGCATGGCGAGGCTCCTCGCAGTAAGTCGAATCCTGTGTGTTGCGCTACGCTCAAGCGTACACCACAATCGGCGCGCTGCGCGGTGGGAGGGGCTATTTCTGGCATTTTTACAGCATGTTAAAGGGATCGACATCGAGCGTGAACTCGACGCCGTTGGGTACGCGCTGGGCCGGCAAGACGGTGCGCAACACCTGATGCAGCAGCGCGGGACTGGGCGATTGTAGCTGAAAGTGATAGCGGTAGTATCCCTTCAGGCGAAACACGGGAGCCTCGGCCGGACCCAATACGCGCAATTCCAGCGGTGTCGCCTCTCCCCCTTTCGATTGGATTGAGGGGTGTAAGGCCCGTTGGAAGGCGTCCGCGAGCAAATCGGCAAAAGCGCACGCGGCCTCTCGATCACGACTGCGGACGATGAGGCGCGCCAGCCGCTGAAACGGCGGATAGTTGTGTTGGCGGCGATGGGCCATCTCGGCGGCGACGAAGCCGGCGTAATCGTGTGCGGCGGCCAAGGCAATGGACGGATGTTCCGGCGCGAACGTCTGAATGAGTACCCGACCCCCTTGAGGCCCCCGCCCGGCGCGACCGGCTACTTGCGACAGCAATTGGAAGGTCCGCTCCGCCGAGCGAAAGTCTGGGAAGTGCAAGCCCATGTCGGCGTTGACGACTCCCACCAGCGTTACGTTGGGGAAATCCAGCCCCTTGGCGATCATCTGCGTGCCGAGCAGGATGTGAATGAGTCCCTTGCGAAAAGCGGCGAGAACGCGGGCATGGCTGCCGGGCTTGCGCATGGTGTCGCCGTCCATGCGGCGAACGACATAGCCGGGGAAGCGCTCCTCGATCTCGACCTGCAATTTCTCCGTGCCGAGTCCCTGATAGCGAATCGCCGACAGTCCACACGAGGGGCAGTTGCGCTGCGGTTCTTGTTCGTAGCCGCAATAGTGACACAGCATCACGTCGCGCTCTTTGTGATACGTCAATGCCAGATCGCAAAAGCGGCACGTTTCGATGTGGCCGCACGACGGACAGTGAATGTGCGTCGAGAAACCCCGTCGATTGAGCAAGAGCATCACTTGCCCGCCGGCTTTCAGGGACGTTTTCATGGCGTATTCGAGCGCATCGCTAACGGCGAGAGGCCGTCCGCGTTTGGGCGGCTGATGCCGTAGGTCGATCAACCCCACTTGCGGCAGCGGTCGATCCAACACGCGCTGCGGCAACGTGAGCAGGGTGTATTGGCCGCGCTCCGCATTGTGCCAACTTTCCAGCGACGGCGTGGCCGAGCCGAGAAGGATGGGGATGTTCTCCAGCCGCGCCCGCATGACGGCCACGTCCCGGCCATGATAGCGGGGTGTGGTGTCTTGCTTGAAGGTGTTTTCGTGTTCTTCATCGACGACGATGAGACCGAGGCGATTGGCGGGAGCGAAGACGGCACTCCGCGCGCCCACGATGACTTGAGCTTGCCCCGTCGCCACGCGCCGCCAGTGTCCGCCGCGCTCGGCGTTGCCGAGATGACTGTGCAACACCGCCACTTCGCCGCATCGACCGCGAAAGCGCTGAATCGTCTGCGGCGTGAGGCTGATTTCCGGCACCATCACCAGCGCTTCCTTGCCCCGTTGAATGACCTCCTCGATGGCGCGCAGATAGATTTCCGTTTTGCCGCTGCCGGTGACGCCGTGCAACAGAAACGCATGGAATCCGCCTTGTTTCAAGGCCGGTTCCAGTCGATTCCAAACGCTTTGTTGATCGTCGTTGAGAACGAGGGGTCCGTGGGGCGTCTCCTCTTCCGCCGCGCCATCCACGAAGCGATCGACTCGCCGCGAAAACCGCCGCGCCAATCCTTTGAGAATCAGCGCCTCAATCGGTCCCGGCCCGCATTTGGCTTGCCGCGCCAGTTGGCGCTGTTCGATGGGCTTGCCCGCCCGACGCAACAACTCCAACACGGACTGCTGTTTCGCCGTCAAGGCGCTCGATGTCTCCTGTTCCGCCGCTTCCGGAATCGCTTCAACGAAGGCAAGGGTCCGCGTTCCAGACTTGTCGCGCGCGCCGGCCGGTACGACGGCGTTGAGAACCTGCCCCCAACCGCACAGATAATAGTCCGCCATCCAGCGCGTCAGGCGCAATAGATGGTCGGTCAACAACGGTTGGTCGTCGAGTACGGCGACGAGAGCCTTCACGCTACGCTCCGGCGCGGTCTCACAGAGGCGGACGCAGTAACCGATCTCGGACTTGTCCCCGCGCCCGAAGGGAGCGCGGACGCGCTTGCCGACGGCTATGCGCTCGTGCAATTCGACACCGACGGCGTAGGTGAAGGCGTGATCGAGCGGTCGATCGAACACGACATCGGCGAACAGAGTGGCTTTCTGTTCGGTTGCCGGTGTCTCGGAGCTAAAGAGTTCGCGTTGCATGGTGTCTGTCATCGGCGGCTCCCAAATGCGGCATTGGGAAATACCCTTCACCCATTTAGCTTACCTTTTTCCACGAACGAACGCGAGGTCCGTAGGACGCAACTCGTTGCCCGCATATATTATCGGCAACATTTGCTGGGGTAGCGTCATCCTCATCGGATTTTCATTGGAAATCTTGGAGGATGGTGCGTAAAGTAATACGCATTGACAGAATCATCTCTTCTGTATCGCCGCCCAAAATGCGAGCGACGTCTCATTAGGCGCACTGAAACGCGAAGGCGGCAAAGGAGTGGACCATGCGAATGCGAGTGGGGTTTGGTGTCGGCATTCTATTGACGGCGTCTTTTGCCTTCGCGGCAGACGGCGACGACAAGAAGGGCAAAGGCGAGGGGTTCGATGCGGCCAAATTGGTCGGCACCTGGACCTACGTTTCGGGGATGAAGAACGGCCAAGAGATCGGCAAAGCGACAATCGAGAACGGCAAGGTGGTTATCACCCGCGAGACCATCACTCTGCCCAGCCCGGACGGCAAGTTCGTTATGAAGTACAAACTCAACGCCAAGAAGAATCCGGTGGCCATCGAGCTGGAGATGACCGAAAGCCCCTTCGGCGCTGGAGCGAAGGCGGCGGGGATCCTTGCAGTTAAGGGCGACGAGTTGAAATTCTGCTATGCCCCGATGGGCGAGGCTCCGAAGAAGTTCGAGGCGAAAGAGGGCAGCAACCATCACTACTTCGTCCTCAAGCGCGCCGCCGCGGCGAAAGAGAAGAAAGACAAAGGGTTGTCCGCCGCCCCGAACGGCTTCGACGAACCCCGCGAGTAGTCGGGTAGGGTGGGTCGAGGAACGAGACCCACCGAACTCGCTCGGTGGGTCTCGCTCCGCTCGACCCACCCTACCTGGCTCAATCGGGAGTTGCTCCGAACCGAATCCTTTCACACCACGGAATCGATCGATGGCTCTTTCCGTTTGGTCTCGTCGGATGCTTTTGACGTTTGTTGGCGCAATTGCCGCCGCGCTGGCTCAGGCGGCGGAGGAGAAACCGACGGAGCCGCGCGCCTTCCAATTCACCTATGCCGCCACCGTCGTCGATCTCAAACCGGAGCAAGGCGCGCGGATCTGGCTGCCAATCCCTCCCAAGAACGAAGACCAAGACGTGGAGATCGTCTCCAAGGATTTGCCTTCGGAATGCCGCATCAACAGGGAACCCGCATTCGGCAATCGCATCCTTTCCTTCGAGGCGAAGGCGGATCGGAGAGGTTGTATCCCGTTCTCCGTAGTCTATCGCGTCAAACGCCGCGAAGTCTCGCGCGACACGGCGACGAAGCGCGACGAGGATGCCGAGGAACTGAAACGGCTGCTGCAAGCGAATCGGCGCGTGCCGATTTCGGGCAAGCCTCTGGAGCTGTTGAAGGATGCCAAAGTGCCCGAAGGGGAGATGGAAGCGGCGCGTCTCTTCTACGATGTCGTCAACCGCCACATGCGCTACAGCAAGGAGGGAACCGGCTGGGGCGAGGGCGATTCGACGTGGGCCTGCGAAAACGGTCGAGGCAATTGTACCGACTTCCACAGCCTGTTTATCTCCTTGGCGCGAGCGCGACGTATTCCCGCCAAGTTCGAGATCGGCTTTTCTCTGCCGACGAAGCGAGGTTCCGGCACCATCAACGGCTACCACTGTTGGGCAAAGTTTCGCCTCTCTTCCGGCGTCTGGGTTCCGGTTGACATCTCCGAAGCCAACAAGGAGCCGAGTTTGCGCGACTACTACTTCGGCAAACTGAGTACGAATCGCATCGCCTTCAGCACGGGGCGCGATCTCGTCCTCGTACCCCGCCAAGCGGGGCCGCCGCTCAACTTCTTCGTCTATCCCTATGTCGAGGTGGATGGCAAAGAGTATCCGCAGGTAAAGATTCAGCGCCGAATGTCGTTCCGCGACGAGGAATGAGAAAAAAGAAACCGGAAGCGTAAGCGAGGATGAGTTCCGTCGCTTACGCTTCCGGTTCGGATTCGCGGTGTCCCAAGGCTTAGCGGTTGCTCGGCAGGTCGATTTCGATTTCGGACAGATCGACCTCGCGCGGTTCGTCCAACAGGGTGGCCGAATCGTAGACCTTTTCCCAGTTGCCGGACGAATAATGTTCGCCCCAATCGGGATACTTCTCCATCTCGCGCTGGCAACCGATGCACAGCGTCGAGTACGGCAAGGCGTTGAGCCGGCCGATGGGGATCTTGCAACCGCACGATTCGCAGGTTCCATAGGAACCCTGTTTCAATTTCTGCAGTGCCCGCTCGATCTGTTGCAGTTCGCGGGCATCCAATTCGGCCAGTTGCGAGGCCATCTCCTCGCTACCAGACTCGAAGGCCACGTCCGCCGAATCGCCGGTCGCGTCTCCGTCTCGCAGGTTTCTCAAACCGTCCAGTTCGTCCAACAGCTTTTTACGGATGTCCGAACGGCGGCTCACCAATGATTTATGCAGTCGCAATAATGCGTCTCGTCGTGCCATGACAAACCACCTCTCGTCAATAGATGATGAATGCTCGTTGAAGCGAGCCGTTGCCTCTTCCCCCCTTCAGACGCCGCCCGCACGAAGAATACGTTTGCACGTCCGTCTGAGTTCGCACTTCCTCGAATCGAGGAAAAGATTAAAGGAGCTGGCTCCTCTCTTCCAATTCTTCAGCAATCCTTATGCCGTCATTCCGATCGCAGCAACTTTTTGCCTAAATCTTTATAAATCTCGAATTCTCTTGTCTTTCCAGCACAACCGATCCCGCCGGCTTTGTCGTGCCATGGGGAAAGTGGTCAATTATTAAACACTCGACTGCCGGATTTACCATCATTTCGATCCAAAACGGCAGGAAAGCGATCTATGTGAACGTATTTCCATCGGTTGGCTCATCCCGGTACATTGATCGAGCCGTTTCGGGTCGCCTCGGTACTCTCGGCCGTCGCCACGATCCAGGACAATCGGGGGGTAAGCCGATGCCTGGCCGTCGCCATCTCGTTGCCGAAACGCGATGGAAGTATATCCGACAAATGGTCGAGGATGCGGCAATTCGCCTTGCTTTCTTGACTCTTTTCGCAGCCGACAAGGGATTAATAGGCGGAATGGGGCGAAAAAGTCGAATGTAGGCGTCGCATCGACATTTAGCCCAGATTGCGCACCACAGAGAACGGTAGAGAGCGCAAAGGAAGAAAGAGAAATGAGTTAAGTACACCGGCCTCGCATGTCGCCGCGGCAAACTCGTTCGCCCCTCCATGAGCTTAAACTCTTGAGAGACAATCTTTTGTGTTTGATCTCCGCGGTGAGCTATTCGGGTTAGTCGATGCGCAAAGCCCCTCTCTCCAGCGGAGTAGCGGGGGACTCATCGGTTTCGCGCATCATCGTTTGGAACGGTCGGCGGTGTGAGGAGTTCCGGTTTTTGTCCTCGCCGACAATCGAAGGTGAGGCGAATGGAAATGGGGGCGTCGTACATCCATTGTTCGCGGTAGCGATGGTAAAAAATCTGGCGGGCGATTCGTTTCGGGGAACCGACGAGGGTACGCACCTCTTCGGGCGTCATGCCGCGCTGCAATTTGGCGAAGGCACGCGGCTGAGCTATCCCTTCTGGGGCCTTGTCGCCGGCGCGGCCTGCCGTCAACAGGCCGAGCGCGAACAACGGGAACGTCAACAGAAAGATCGCGCGATACGGTCGGCTCATGGCTTACTCGCGCATGGCGGCAAAAAGACTGGAAGTCTCCGCTCCCGGCATGAGATACCACACGCGCGGTGAGAAAGCAGCTTCCAATCGAGCTGGATCGAGAACGGAACCGCTCGTTCCCGTGTGCGATTTCGCGCCGAGCCCCAGCACATCGAAGAACGAATTCGGACGCTCGTACTTGATGCTCTCATAATTCTCGCCGAGGCCGGCCTTGTCGTGGGCTAACTGAATGGCATCGTCGAGCGTGCCGATTTTATCGACGAGTTGATACTTCAAGGCATTCTCGGCCGTCCATACCCCTCCGTCGGCGAGATAGCGCCGGTACGACTGCGGCGGAGCCTCGCCCTTTTTCAGAAATTCGGGCTTGGGATTGACGGGTTGAATCATCAGAGGATTGAGCAACTTGCCTCCGGCGAGCATGGGGCGACCGGTCTCGACGATCCCTACAAAATGCTGATACGCCGTATCGACCATGTCTTGCCAGACTTGGCGTTCGTGTTCGGTCATCTCGGCGAACGGCGAGCCGCTATCCTTGATTTCCCCTTGCTTGATGGTATTCATCTTCACGCCGTAGGTGTCGGCCAGCTTTTTGACGTTGGGAAACGACGAGTAGACGCCGATCGACCCGGTGACGGTGGTGCGTTCGGCGAACAGCGTCTCTCCCGGCATGGCGATGTAGTATCCTCCCGAAGCGGCCATCGCGCCCATGGACACGATCAGCGGGTGTTTGGCGCGGTTCTTCTTGCTGTCGCCGTCGCGCAGTTCGATCAGCTTGCGATGGAGATCGTCGCTGGCGGTGATGCTGCCTCCGGGGCTATTGATGCGAACGACGACGGCTTTGACGTGTTTATCCGTGGCGGCTTGCTCGATCTGTTTGTGCGCGTAGCCGAGCATTCCTTCGAGCAAAACGCCGTCCACGGTGATAATCGCTACCTTATCGTCGGCTCCACGCTTGCCGGAATAGTGCTGTTCCGCAAGCGGGCCGGATTCGGACTTACCCTTGAAGAGGAAGCCGAGACAAACCAGCGCGACGACCACGACGCCGAGCAGGTTCACCGCGAACGAAAGCGCGAAAGCGCATCCGAGAAAAGGAGAGCGACCGTTGGGCGGAGGCGGCAGCGGTCGTGGCGACGGCACGGGGCGATACGAACCAGGCCCAGTTCCAGGCGGAGGGACGGAGGGCGGCAGACTGGACGATTGCGGAACATCGCTCATCGAGAACTCCTTATTGCCAGTGCGCGGAGCCGACGGAGGCAGCCTCTCTCGACGCCGTGGACTGGCCGTTCGCCATCTATCATAGATGTTTCCGACCGCATTGAGAAGCGGCGATACCTACCGACCTTGGAACTGAGGCCGATAAAACGGTACGCTGGGTGAAGGAAAGGGAACACGAAGCCCACGATCCAAAAGGAGCGGACATTGACTCTACGCTGCATTCTCGACGGCTTACTGCTCGATGCCGAACTACGGATCGATTCCTCACGGTTGATCGTGTGGGATGGCGACGAACCGTTTGTCCTGGAAGCGGTCGAAGCATTGTTTTACGAGATCGTGATGGCCACGCGAGAGGAATTGCTCGGCCTACAACGAGCGCGTTATCGTCTCCTCTTTTGGGCGTCGGATTTTGAATTCGCGGAATCCGGCTACTCGCTACTCGTTTAACCCGCTCCTCGCCCCTCTCCTCGCCTTCATTCATCCATCCGTTGTAACAAGAGGCGCGGCGCTCCCATGTCGATGCAATGCACTCGCCCCAACCAGTCGGCGGCGGATGGCTCCACGAAACCCTTTTTCATGGCCGCGACGGTCGCCGTGTGGTCCGCGCGTACGGCGATGCCCAACGGTAAACCGGCGTCGCAATCGAGGCCGGTGGGAATATCGACCGCGAACACCTTCGCCTTGCTGGCGTTGATGGAGGCGACAATCCGATCGAACGGCGCTTGCACCGGGCCGCGCAGCCCGCTCCCGAACAACGCATCGACGATCCAATCGGCATCGCGAAAGTGCGAACTCAGGCGATCCTCCTCGAGAGGCGGAACCGAGAACAGGTCGACCGGGATTTCACTGGTGGCGACGATGCGATAATTGATGGACGCATCGCCGGACAGATGCGCGGGATCGGCGAACAACAACACGCGCACCCGTACTCCGACATTGTCGAGATGGCGCGCGATGACAAAGCCATCGCCGCCGTTGTTGCCCTTGCCGCAACAGATGACCACCGGCCCTGAAATGCCCAGCGAACGCAGCAAGTCGGCCATGCCGCGTCCGGCATTCTCCATCAGCACGATGCCGGGCACGCCATATTCTTGGATGGCTCGGCGATCCAGTTCGCGCGCTCCGTCTCGCGTGAGAAGCATGGCGAGATTCCCTCATTGGCGGAATCAACGGCTGATGCGCAATCCCGGCCCTTTCAACAACGCCTCGACTTCGGAACGAGTAATCCAAGCGAAGTCGCCGGGGATCGAGTGTTTGATGGCGCTGGCGGCCACGCCGAAATCGAGAGCCTTCTGCCAATCGCCGTCGAGCAGTCCGTGAATCAGTCCGGCGGCAAACGAATCGCCCGCGCCGAGTCTGTCCACTATTTCGACCTCATAAGTCCTCGTTCGCAGGATGCGCCGATCGTGGTAGACGATGGCCGTCCAAGTGTTCTTCCATACCAGCGGATTTTCGCGCAGGGTGATGGCTACGGCTTTCAAGGGAAAGCGGTCGGCGACACGGGCGGCTGCCTCCTCGTAGTCCTTGCCCGTTATGCCGAAAACGCGCTCGATGTCTTCCTCGGTGGTAATCAGCACGTCGCAGAGTTGCATCAAATCGCTCATGCAGCGGCCAGCCTCGGCTTGGCTCCACAGCTTGACGCGATAGTTCAGGTCCATGCTCGTTTGCACTCCGGCGGCGCGAGCAGCCTGCATCGCTTCGCGCGTCGTCTCGGCCACGGAGGCGCTCAGAGCGGGGGTGATACCCGTGACGTGGAACCACTTGGTCCCGGCGAATACCTCGGACCACGGAACCATGCCCGGACGAATCCCGGCGATGGCCGCTCCCTTGCGGTCGTACATCACGCTGCTGGCGCGCGGGGCCGCGCCGAATTCGAGAAAGTACAAGCCGACGCGCTCGTCCGGCGTCCAGACGACGTGATCGCTGGAGACGCCGGCCTCGCGGGCATGATTGGCAATCAGTCGGCCCAGCGGGTTATCGGTCAACCGCGATACCCACGCAGTCGAACGCCCCAGCCGCGCCAAGCCGACGGCGGTATTCAACTCCGCGCCGCCGACTTGAACGTCGAGCGAGCGCGCTTGCTCCAAGCGACGATAATTCGGCGGACTGAGCCGAACCATCGCCTCGCCAAAGGTAATCACATCGTAAGACATCGCTAAAATCCCTAATAAAGTATCAGGCTTGCCGGGGTTGGGGGAGTAAGATCGCTAACGACCGCCGCGCACCGTTTCAACGAGGGTGACGTATTGATGGGCGAGGGAGCGGATGCGGTCGAAGTTTCCTTCGGCGACAGCGCGCGGTTCGACGAGTTGGCTGCCCAGACCGAGACAGCACGCGCCGGCGCGCAGGAAATCGGCGGCGGTGGTCAGATCGACGCCGCCGGTCGGCATCAGACGAATCTGCGGCAGTGGACCGCGCATCGCCTTGAAAAAGGCGGGACCGACGACTTCGGCGGGAAACACTTTCACAATGTCCGCTCCCGCCTCCCAGGCGGCCAGAATCTCCGTCGGAGTGAACGCGCCCGGCATCACCAGTTTGCTGTAACGCTGGCATAGGCGAATGACGTCGAGATTCACCGTCGGCGCGACGAGATATTCCGCGCCGGCCAACAGGGCGGCGCGGGCCGTCTCGGCATCGAGAATCGTCCCCGCTCCCAACAGGACGCGATCTCCGAGTGCTTGTCGAACCTGCCGCACGACGCCGAGCGCGTCGGGAACCGTCATGGTGATCTCGACGACGGTGACGCCGCCGTCGGCCAAGGCGCGCACCACTTCGACCAGCTGTTGGCTATCGGGAGAACGAACGACCGCGACGATGCCGCTCTCGAGTATCTGACGGAGTTGATTTTCTTTGCTCATGACATTTGGCTCGCAGGCAGGCAGGGGAGATTCCGTGGCGTTATTCTCGGAGTTGCGAGGGCGAACGGAAAGAGGGAGCCTCTGCCGCGCGACTCGCCCCGTGGATTTCGCCTTGCCCTTGTCGTACCCCGCATCCGTGCGACAATGAAAGGGGACGGTCGTTCGATTTCCGGTTACAGCGGAACGGGAGCGGACATGCCTTCGCGTTGGTTGGGCGTATCGATTGTTCTCTTTTGGCTGGCGATGACGGGCTGGCTGTTCTGGCGCGATCTGTGGCCGAACTGGAGGCCCGGCGAGCCGCCTCCGTTTCAGATCGACCCCGTCGAAGAAGTCCAGAAGAACAACCCAATTAAAACCTTTTGGTCGGTGCGTCGCCGTCCGTCCAAGGCCGACAAATGGGAACCCGTTTTTCGCGCCACCACATGGATCGAATATCACGACGAAGACGATACCTATTCGATGCACGCGCGCCTCGATGCCACCAAGGATCCGAAATTTCAACCCGTCTACGGAGCCAAGGTGTTCAAGGTCGATTCGTTGGCCAGCGTGTATCGCGTGACGCGCGCCGGTCGCTTGGTCGCCGTCGAAGCCACGATGGAGACCACTCCGCATTTCGATGGCTTCGCGCCGGGTCTGTCGGCCCTTGTGCGCCCGCTCTTCCGAACGTCTCCCCGAGAAAAACCAGCCGGTGAGTCGGGCCACCTAGCGAATCCATCGCGGCGAGGGGCTGCGACCGAGAGCGTTCAGATGCGCATTTGGGGCGAGGTGCGCGACGAACATTTCTTCGCCCACTGTTCCGCCTCGTCGGACGCCTTGGAAAAGCCGATGCGGTTCGACCTGCCGCCGACCGAAGTTTCGTACACGGGGTCGGTCTTGCTGCCGTTGCATCCGGTCCAGCGCATTCGCGGTCTTCGCCTAGGACAGAGTTGGCGTCAACCCCTGGTCGATCCGTTGCGCGATGCCTTCGCCTCGCTCCCCGGAGTGTCCGGCGGCGTGCGGTCGCTGCACGCGCGCGTCATGCCGGCATTCGAGACGCTGTCGGTGGCGAAGGTGCCGAGCGAGTGTCTCGTCATCGAATACACCGACGACGAAAACGAATTGGTGGGGCGAACACTGATCGAACGCGGCAGCGAGCGCGTGCTGCAACAAGAAGTACACTTTGAAGGTACGCAATGGATAATGAGCCGCGAACGATCGCTGGAAAGCTTGCGAAGCGCGATGAAGCGCTAGCCGCCGGCCGCGCTCGTCGAATCGTGGAGATGTCGTTGCTTCGTGGAATGCGAAATGATTAAACTGGACCGCGTCACCAAACAATACGGCACGAAAACGGCCGTTCACGAATTGAATCTGGACATTCCCTCCGGCGAGTTGTTCGCCTTTCTCGGTCCCAACGGCGCGGGGAAGACGACGACCATCAAGATGATGTGCGGCCTGCTCTTTCCCACGACGGGTCGGGTGCTGATCGGCGGACACGATCTGCGCCGCGAGGGAGATCGCGCTCGACAGTTGCTCAGCTACGTTCCCGATCAACCATTCCTCTACGAGAAGCTGACGGGCCGCGAATTCTTGCAGTTTATCGCCGATATGTACGGCCTGCCGCGCGCCCGTGCCGCCGAACGCATTGCCGAGGTGATCGAACTCTTCGAGTTGCACGAATTCGTCGACGATTTGTCCGAGCGCTACTCGCACGGCATGAGGCAGCGCACCGTCTTCGCCTCGGCCTTGGTTCACGAACCGCGCGTGTTGATCGTCGATGAGCCGACGGTCGGACTCGATCCCCATAGCGTTCGCCGTCTGAAAGATTTGCTCCGCCAGCAGGCCAACCGAGGCACGACCGTATTTCTGTCTTCGCACTCGCTCGATGTCGTCGAGGAGTTGGCCGACCGCATCGCCATCATCGAACACGGCCGTCTCATCGCCTGCGGCAACCTCAAGGAACTGCGCGCGCGGGCCGCGGTGGACGGCTCGTTGGAAGAAGTGTTCCTGACCCTGACGCAACACGAAAGTGAACCGGCGAACCGGCTGCGTTAGCTGCCGGGTCAAGCGAACCGGCTGCGTTAGCTGCCGGGTCAAGCGAACCGGCTGCGTTAGCTGCCGGGTCAGGCGAACCGGCTGCGTTAGCTGCCGGGTCAGGCGAACCGGCTGCGTTAGCTGCCGGGTCAGGCGAACCGGCTGCGTTAGCTGCCGGGTGATGAGTTCGGAAAGTGGGAAACTCGTGAATCAAGCGTTTCTCTTTCATCGATTGCGACTCGCTCTCTTGCGCAATTCGTGGCGCGCGGCGTTCGGTCAATCGTCGATGCGTCCGTTGGTTGTCGTGTTGTGCAGTCTCGTCGTTTGGGGATTTGTCTTCGCCATCAGTTGGGGCGGGTTCCTCTTCCTTCAGATGGAGGTGGGCGTGCCGATGACGGGCGACATCGTCGGCATTTTGCTCGACCTCTTGTTTTTGTCGTTGGCCGTGCTGCTGATTTTCTCCAGCGGCTTGATTCTCTACGGCAGCCTCTTCAGTTCGGCGGAGACGGCGTTTCTGCTGTCCAAACCGGTGGCGGCGGATCGCGTGTTCGCCTACAAGTTTCAAGGCGCGGTAGCCTTTAGCAGCTGGGCGTTTTTACTGTTGGGCACGCCGATTCTCCTCGCCTTCGGCATCGTCGGCGAAGCGCCGTGGTATTTCTATTTCTTTCTGCCGCTGTATTTTCTCGGCTTCGTTCTCCTTCCGGGTGCGCTGGGCGGACTTGGGGCATTGCTCGTCGTCAACTTCGTTCCGCAGAGGCGCAAACAAGTGGTGGGTCTGCTGCTGGCAGCGCTGACGGCGGCGTTGCTCCTGTGGATTTATCGCATCGTTCGCGCCGCGCCTGCGGACTTGTGGCGCGACGAGATGCGCGAGGCCGTCACGCGCCTGCTGAGCTACTTCACCTTCACGCGCAGCCCGTTGGCCCCAAGTCATTGGGTCTCGCTCGGACTGCGCCGCGTCGTGCGCGGCGAGATCGGCAGCGCGCTCTATTATCTGGCGCTGGTGTGGAGTAATGGACTGTTTTTATATTTGATGGCCGCCGTCGCTTCCGCATGGCTCTATCGCCGAGGCTACAACCGCCTCTCGACCGGCGGCGATCTGAGACGAACGGCCGTGCCGCCGACAGTGGCCCCCGCGACCGAATCCCCAAACCCGCCGCCTAGCGTTGCCGCTTCGCCGTTGCGGCGAGAACCCTGGGTGGATCGGTTGCTTTACGGGGCCTTGCCTTTCGTCCATCCGACTACCCGTCTGTTGTTGGTCAAGGACTTTCGCACCTTTCGCCGCGATCCGCAGCAGTGGGGGCAGATCCTCGTTTTCAGCGGCTTGATGCTGCTCTACTTCACCAACATTCGCCGCTTCGTCGAGAATCTGGAGGGACGCTTTCAGAACGGCATCAGCTTCCTGAACCTGTGTGCCATCGCCCTGTTGCTTTGTACCTATACCGGACGCTTTGTGTATCCCATGTTGAGTCTGGAAGGGCGCAAGTTTTGGATACTCGGCCTGTTGCCGTTGCGGCGCGAGCGCCTGTTGCAAGGCAAGTTCGCGTTCTCGATGGTGGGCGGACTCATCATTGCCGAAGGGTTGGCTTTGGTCAGCGATTGGATGCTGATGATGCCGGGGGAGGCGATTCTCTTGCACGCTTTGACGGTGGCGGTGTTGGCGGCGGGGTTGAGCGGTTTGAGCGTGGGTCTGGGCGCGATAATGCCCAACTTCCGCGAGAGCGATCCCTCGAAAATTGCCGCCGGTTTTGGCGGAACGCTCAATCTGGTGGCTGGGCTGCTCTACCTGTTGCTCATCTTGGGTTCGATGGCCGCGCCGTGGCACGCCGAGACGATTCTCGAATCGACGGCAGTAAGCGGGCTAATTCCCAAGGGAGGGGTTATCGCTTCCGGAGTGATTCTCGGCTTGGCGCTCGGAGGGGCGTGCGTGATACTTCCTCTGCGCGCCGGTATCCGCGCGCTGCGCGAGATGGAGTTCTAGCTCGAATTGCGCTCTAAAGAGATCACGGAGATCGTCGAAGCCCTCGCCGCAATCGGGAGTAGGATCGTCTTCACTCGATTGTGGCGAGGGCATCGACAATCCCATCAATGTTTGAACACTTCGTCGCCCAAGCCAATGTTGATGCGCATGTTGGCGAAGCTATACGACTCGACGAGTTGGCCCGGATCGTCGGCTTGGCGCGGCCAATCGTAGAACTCCAGGCGGATCGGCAAGTGCGTCTGTTTGTCGAAGTAAACCACGTCGCGGTAGTAGTGGAAATGGCCGTTGCCATTGGTTGGATGGATCGTCTCGACACGCATACAGCGACGGCGGTTGTACTCGTACTCGGCGACTTTGACTTGATCCGTGAGCTTGTCGCGCCGTTCGATCTCCCAAGACACCGCGAAGCGTTCGATCGGGTTGCCGATGCCCGCCTCCGTAATGTTACGGCGACTCAATCGGCGAACGCGCGGGTCGTTCACATCCAGAGACACAAAACCGGCGAACGAGCCGAGGACGCCCTTGGGATGGACGCGCATTTTGCCGTCGTTGCGACCGGCGACATAGCAAACCTCTTGCCCGGCTTCGGTGCGCGGCTGAATCCATCTCAAGTAGACGCTGAACGGCTTGGTTCGCACTTTCATCTCCATGACGGCTTCCGGCGGCATGGTCCCGTTCATGCGTTCCCGCTTCACAAGCAAGCAGGTGTAGTCGCGAACGTCCTGGTAGGCTTTCTGAGCTTCCTGAATGAGACGTATGGGTTCGTCCATCGGTGAGGCCGCGGGCGCGGGCGTTTGTGGAGCCGTGGTCTCCATGGGCTGCGGCGCGGAAGGGGGAGGCGGCGAAGCCGAGTTCGGCGGTTGACCCGCGCCGAGAAGCACCAATCCCAAAAAGCCAACGCCGCCGTAAAACCACCAGCGGCGAGGCCGACAGGTTTCTCCTCTTGGCAGGGGCATGAGGGACTTCGCTCCTCCTGGCTGACGGATGGACATACTCGCCGCTCCTTCTCGACGCGCGGGTGAAACCCGAACGTCTCCCGTTCGACGGGTCTGGGTTGGTATTTTCCTCTGTTCCGGCCCGCGCCGCCGCGAGTCGATCTCTCCTCAAGCAACTCTCGTGCCAGCGAATCCGCGCGTCGGCTCGGTCGTGATGCCCAGGAATGGAAGCGTCGAGACGGCAAGAAGTTGCGTCCAGACTCGAAATCGAATCGTGTCCGCCGTCACCGTCTCGCTCTGTATAATTTACACGGTGTTTGCAATTCGGGGTTAAAAAGAGAAGAAAGGTGGGGCAATCCGAGGAGGCGAACACCGGAGCAATCCGATCCGCTCTCGCCGTGAGGGCAATACAAACGATCCCACTTATCGAAAGAGTTTCACCATGCCGCCAACACTCAACATTCGCACGCTCGTTTCTATGCCTTTTGAAGAGAACAGTTACGTCGTCTGGCTGCCCGGTTCGACGGAGTGCGTCGTCTTCGATCCCGGTTTGCAGCCGGAGCTGATCGAAGAATGTCTGAGCGAAGAAGGATTGACGTTGTCGGCGATTCTGAACACTCACGGCCACGCCGACCATATCGCCGGCAACGACGCCATGAAACGGCTCGCTCCCGATGCTCCGTTGGTGATCGGCGAGGGGGATGCGTTCATGCTGGAAAATGCCGACGCGAATCTGAGCGCCGGCTTCGGCTTTGCCATCGTCAGCCCCCCGGCGGAGCGCACGGTGAGCGAAGGCGATACGGTTGAGGCGGCGGGACTGCGGTTCTCGGTGTTGGATCTACCCGGTCATTCGCCGGGGCACATCGTCTTCGTGTTCGAGGGCGCGCCGACGCGCGTTTTTGGCGGCGATGTCTTGTTTCGAGGCGGCATCGGTCGCTACGATTTCCCCGGCAGCGACGGCCGCCGTCTGCTCGACGGCATCCGCCGCAAACTCTTCACCCTGCCCGACGACGCCGTCGTCTACCCCGGCCACGGCCCCACGACCACCATCGGACACGAGAAGCGAACGAATCCGTTTCTATCCGAGCGATGAGAGCGCTCCACGGAAATAAAACAAACGAGAAGGAGTATCGACAATGAAGGTCTATGAAATCCGCGATGGGTTTGGACTCGACGCGCTGAAGCAGGGGGAGAGGCCGAAGCCGAGTCCGGGACCGGGCGAGGTTCTGATGCGCATTGAGGCGGCATCGCTCAACTACCGCGATCTGATGGTCGTGAAGGGGCAATACAATCCAAAGATGCCGTTGCCGCGCATCCCGCTGTCCGATGCGGCGGGAGAAGTCGTCGAGGTTGGCCCCGGCGTCGACCGGGTCAAAGTCGGCCAGCGCGTCGCCGGTATCTTTATGCAGCGCTGGATCGCCGGGGAGATCGACGACGACAAGGCCAAATCGGCCCTCGGCGGCGCAATCGACGGTTTGCTCGCCGAGTATGCGGTGTTGCACCAAGACGGCGTGGTGCCGGTGCCGGAGCATCTCAGCTACGAGGAGGCGGCCACGCTGCCCTGCGCCGCCGTCACCGCCTGGCATGCGCTCGTCACCGAGGGGCAAGTGAAGCCCGGCGATAGCGTTCTCGTTCAAGGGACCGGCGGCGTGTCGCTGTTCGCCTTGCAATTCGCCCGCCTCGCCGGAGCGCGCGTCATCATTACTTCGAGCAGCGACGAAAAACTGGAGCGCGCGCGCAAACTCGGCGCGTCTGAGTGTATAAACTACAAAGAAACTCCCGAATGGGGCGATCGCGTTCGCGCCTTAACCGGAGGGCGCGGCGTCGATTGCGTCGTCGAAGTCGGCGGCGCGGGCACGCTCGGCCAATCGCTCCGCGCAGTGCGCACGGGCGGGCGGATCGCGCTGATCGGCGTACTGGCCGGCGTGGGACAGGCCAACACCTTGCCGATTCTGATGAAAAATGTCCGCGTGCAAGGCATTTTCGTCGGCTCGCGGGAGATGTTCGAGGCCATGAATCGCGCCATCGCACAGCATCAATTGCGCCCCGTCGTCGATCGCGTTTTTCCTTTTGAAGAAGTCGTGGAGGCACTTCACCACATGGAGAGCGCCGCGCACTTCGGTAAGATTTGTATCCGTACGAACGACAACCGAGAGCGTGGAGCAAGATGAAAGTCAAACAACAACCGGACGATTTTCAGGTGGAAGAGATCCCTTCGATCGCTCCGTCGGAAGGACCGTATGCCCTGTATCGCCTGGAGAAGCGCGGTTGGTCCACGCCGGACGCTCTGGCGGCGGTGCGCCGGCGGTGGCGCGTCGAACCGCGCCGCATTTCCTATGGCGGAATGAAAGATCGCCACGCTTCCACGATACAGTATCTGTCGATCTTTCACGGTCCTCGCCGCAATTTGAAACACCACGAGATCGACGTGCGATACCTCGGCCAAGTCGCCGAGCCGTATGCCTCGCGCCACATTGAGGCGAATCGCTTTCGACTGACGCTGCGCGACATTCAGCCCACGGCCCGCGCCGACATTGAGGCGCGACTGCGCCAGATCGAGCGCGAGGGAGTGCCGAATTACTTCGACGATCAACGGTTCGGGTCGGTCGCTGGAGAAGGCAGCGAGTTCGTGGCCCGGCTTCTGGTTCGGGGACGTTTCGAGGAGGCGCTGCGACTGGCTCTGACCGCGTCTTACGAACACGACCGCGCCGCCTCGAAGAAAGAGAAGCAACTTCTGACGGCGCATTGGGGCGATTGGGCGCGTCTCAAAGACGAACTGCCGCGCGGCCAAGCTCACAGCCCGATCGACCATCTGCGCGTTCATCCCACCGATTTCCGAGGCGCGGTGGCGCGGCTGAGTCCCGAATCGCGCGGACTCTATCTCTCGGCCTACCAGAGTCACCTGTGGAATCGCATCCTCGCCCGTTGGCTAACCGCTCGCCTGCGCCCCGAACAGATGCGGCCCGTCAGGCTGCGTCTGGGCGTCGTGCCGTTCTATCGGGACATACTTCCCGAGACGCTGAACGAATGGGCCACACTGCAATTACCGTTGCCGTCGGCGCGGATGAAACTCGAGGAGACCGACCCTCGCGCCGAACTGGTGCGGGCCGTGCTGGCGGAAGAGGGTTTGGAAGCGCGGCAGGTGCAGATAAAAGGTATCCGCGAAATGTTCTTTTCGCGCGGCGAACGCCCCGTCCTGTGTCTGCCGCGCGAACTGAAGTACGAAGCCGCCCCGGACGACAAGCATCGAGGCCGCGACAAATGGACCCTGAGCTTCGTCTTGCCGCGCGGCAGCTACGCCACGCTTGTGGTCAAGGCCATCGACGACGAGAAGAATCCTCGTTGACCTCGGCGAGCGGGGCGCGTCGACGCCCCGAACGCTCGCCTTATCCTCCCGTCCGTCACGGCTTCGTCACCGAGCCGTCGCGCCGGCGTAGGTTGCCCCATTGCATGTCGAACGGCGGATCGTCGTCGATGGGGAATTTCGCGGCCAGCTTCTCGTCCAAATCGATGCCCAAGCCCGGTTTGTCGTTGGCCCAATAGTAGCCGTCCTTGAGGGTGGGGCAGCCGGGGAACACGTCTCGTTCCGCCTGGGTGAACTCGCGGGCTTCTTGAATGCCGAAGTTGTGCGACGCCAGATCGAGATGCACGTTGGCGGCGTGGCCGACGGGAGAAACGTCGCCCGGTCCATGCCAGGCGGTGCGCACCGAGAAAAACTCGCACAGCGCGGCGATCTTCCGCGCCATCGACAATCCTCCCACTTGCGAGATATGAATACGAATAAAGTCGATTAAGCGGCCCGTCACGAGGGGCAGCCATTCGTGCGGATTGTTGAACAGTTCGCCCATTGCAATCGGAGTCGTCGATTGCTTGCGTAGATGCGAGAAATAGCCCGCATCCTCCGGACTAAACGGATCTTCGAGGAAGAACAAGCGATACGGTTCGATGTCCCTGACCGCGCGGAGAGCCAGTACCGGCGGCAGACGTTCGTGCATGTCGTGCAGCAGTTCGACTTCATCGCCGAGATTTTTTCGCAGATACTCGAACAGGCGCGGTAGAGTGCGCGCATAGGCGCTCGGCTCCCAGGTCTGCGCGCGGTTGTTGATCGGCTCGTCGGACTTACCCGATTTGACCGTGCTGCCGTAGGTGGCGTTGCCGGGGATGGCGACTTGGGCGCGGACGTGGCGATACCCCTGCGCCATATAGCGGCGGACGTTCTTTTCCACTTCTTCAAAGGTGGCTCCGCTGGCGTGGCGGTAGGTGTCCACGGCCTTGCGGCACTTGCCGCCGAACAGTTGATAGACCGGCATCCCCGCGCGCTTGCCGAGGATGTCCCACAAGGCCATGTCCACGCCGCTTATGGCGTTGTTCAGCACCGGGCCGTTCCGCCAGTACGACGACACGAACGAAGATTGCCAAACATCTTCGATCTGTAATGGGTCTTTTCCGATGAGGAACGGCTTGAGATATTTATCGACCGCCGTTTCGACGACGCGCGGCCGCTGCGTGAACGTGGCGCAACCCAGGCCGTAGAGTCCCGGTTCGTTGGTGAGAACCTTGACGACCACCAGTCGAATCCTCGCCGGCGCGGTGAGGATGGTTTTGACCTCGGTGATTTTCAACGGCGACAGCTTTTTATCGGCGACGGGAGGGGCGACGGCGGGCTTTTCGGAAGAGCCGAGCTTATCGGTCAACATCCAGGGCAGGCCGGCCGCGCCCGCGCCGATTCCAGTCCACTTGAGTAAATCGCGTCGATTCATGGGAGTTTTCCTCGCAGGGTGAAGGTCGGCCGCGTTCCAAACGGATCGGCTGCGGCCATGTGGGAGGGAACGATACCTTATCCTCAACGTATGCCGCAGTCGCCGTCAAGCAAATCCGCGGTGACGCGCCATCTCCCCTCGACCGCCGCTTTCCTACAACGAGCAAAGGTAGGGTGGATCGAGCGGAGCGAACCCTATCGCGTCCCGGTGTGCTTTGGGATCTGGCCATGGTGAATCGCATCGGCGGGGTCGTACTGTGCGGCGGACAATCGCGCCGCATGGGCCGACCGAAAGCCTGGCTACCGTTCGGCGACGAACTCATGCTGCCGCGCGTCGTTCGATTGCTCGGCCAGGCGGTCGCGCCGATAGTCGTCGTTGCTGCCGTCGATAGCGAGGTGCCGCCATTGCCTTCGGACGTGGAACTTCTCCGCGATCCGTCGCCCGGCCTCGGTCCTCTTCAGGGTATCGCCGTCGGTCTCGGTGCCCTTCGAGGCCGAGCCGACGTTGCCTATGTCTCCTCCTGCGACGTGCCGTTTCTGCAACCCGATTTCGTTCGTCGTCTCGATGCCTTACTCGGCGAG
>JAJXWW010000124.1 GCA_021781415.1 Planctomycetota bacterium | reverse complement strand
GCACGCAGTACGTCAGCGTTCCGCCCGACGAACGCGGTCGGTATGCGATTCCCGAATTGGAATTGGAAGTGGGTTTGCACGGCGGCTGGATGCGTTATTGGTTCCGAGGCGAACTGTTACCCCTGCCTGCCGATCTGCAAGCGGAACTCCAGAAGGAACGTCAAGCTCGTCTGACGGCGGAGCGGGAGGTCGTTCGGCTCCGGGCGGAGTTGGAGCATCTCAAACGCAGTCGCTCGGATTGAGACGAGACGCTGGAGCAGAGCGATTGACTCTGCTATACTGACCCTCGCCGTATTTGCTCACCGTCCGCTCGCCCTCGTTCCTGGGAGTTTACGATCCGCCATGAATCGCTGTCTGCAATCCATCGCCTTGCTATTTCTTTGCAGTGCCGTCCACGCTCAGCTGCCTCCGGAAAAGGCGGCCTCCACCTTCACCGTTGCCGATGGCCTGGAGATGAAGCTGTGGGCGTCTGAGCCGCTGTTCGTCAATCCCACCTGCATCGACATCGACCACAAGGGCCGTGTCTGGGTCTGTGAGTCGGTCAATTACCGCAACAAGCTGCGCGGTATGAAGAAGCTCAATCGTCCCGAAGGCGACCGCATCGTCATTCTCGAAGACAGCAAGGGCAAGGGCATTGCGGACAAAGCGACGACGTTTTATCAGTCGCCGGAGCTGCTCGCGCCGCTCGGCATCGCCGTAGCCGCCGAACCGAGCCGCGACCGCAAGGGAGAGTTCTCTTACAAGGTTTACGTCTGTCAATCGCCGGACATTCTGGTGTTTGAAGACAAGGACGGCGACGGCAAGGCCGATGGCCCGCCGAAGAAGTTGCTCACTGGCTTCGGCGGATTCGATCACGACCACGGCGTTCACGGCATTCTCATCGGGCCGGACGGCAAACTCTATTTCAGCGTCGGCGATCAAGGCGTTCGCAATCTACAATCGTCCGACGGCAAGGGCCGCAAGTGGACGAGCAACGATACCGACTGCCGTGCCGGAACCGTTTGGCGCTGCGATCTCGACGGCAAGAATCTCGAACTGATTGCCCACAACTTCCGTAATCCCTACGAGCCGTGCGTCGATAGCTTCGGCAACGTCTTTATGTCCGATAACGACGACGACGGCAATCAGCAGACGCGCATCTGCTACGTCATGCCCGGCGGCAACTACGGCTATCATCCACGCGGACCCGGCCAGAGCCATTGGCACGAGGAGCAGCCCGGCATCGTGCCGAAGATTCTGCGCACCGGCTTCGGTTCGCCGACCGGCATGTGCGTTTACGAAGGCACGCTGTTGCCCAAGAAATATCAGGGCCAGCTTTTGCACGTTGACGCCGGACCACGGCACGTTCGCTGCTATCATCTCAAGCCGCAGGGAGCGGGCTACGACGTGGAGCGCGAGGACATGGTGACGAGTAGCGATAATTGGTTTCGTCCCTCGGATATTTGCGTCGCGCCGGACGGCAGCGTCTTCGTATCCGATTGGTACGATCCCGGCGTCGGTGGCCACGGCATGGGCGACACGACGCGCGGGCGAATCTATCGCCTGGCACCGAAGGGGAATAAGTACAGCGTGCCGAAGGTGGATTTAGCGACAAATTATGGAATACTCGCTGCGCTCGCCTCTCCAAATCGAGCTACCCAGTACATGGCGATTTCGACGAGCAGGGGCATGAATGAACAGCAAGTCATGGAGATACTCAAAGCTGGTTTCAAAGACGCTCCATCCTTCCTGAAGGCTCGATTATTCTGGACAATGACGCCTTCCCTCCTAAAAGCAGCGAAAGAAGACGATGGAAAGCCAATTGCCATTGGCTACGCGATGATGCTTTTCGATGACGAGCGGAAGGTTTTGTGGCCTATGCTTTTTCGGCTTGAACGTGATTTGACTAGGCAAAAAATTGCAAAGCTCCTTACAGAAAATCCTGCCAAACTTAAATCTTACTTAAAAGACCTCGATTTGAATCGCGAGGCCCAGCGTGAATTCTTGCTCACGTTAAAAGATACAGATGCAAAAGTGGCTAAACCTGTCATCTATGAACTGGCCAAAAAGTACGACGGCAAGGATCGCTTTTATCTCGAAGCCATCGGCATCGCCGTTGGACACGATCCGAAGCGACGCGAGATCATCCTCGGCGACTTCGCCAAGCATTTCCCCGAATGGAACGACACGGTTGCCGGCCTCGTCTGGGAATTGCGGCCGCCGGGCATGATGCCGGTGTTGGAAAAACGGCTCGTCGATGCGAAAATCCCCGCCGCGCAACGCGCGCAGATCGTGGACATTCTCGCCGCTTCCGACGATAAGGAAGCCGGAGCATCGCTCTTGAAAGTGCTGCGCTCGGATATTCCCGCCGAGGTGCGCGAGAAGATAATCGAGAACTTGAAACTATTCTTACCTGGAAAGTGGCGATCATTGCGCGACAGCAAAGCCCTCGCAGAGACCATTGACGATCTTCTTGCCAAAGACGATTCCCGCGCGACGGGTTTGCTGCTAATCGGTGCGGCGGAACGCTGGGCGGCTGCGGAGCGCGTGGCAACGATTGTCAAGGATGCCAGGGAGAAAGAAGCGACACGACGGTCAGCCGCGCGAACGCTCGGCCAATTGCCCACCTTCAAGTCGATCTCCACGCTCAAGGGCCAAATCGACGATAAACTCATCGGCGGCGAGGCGGCGGAATCTCTGGGCCGCCTCGCTCAGCTGCGCCGCGACGCCGAGATCGCGGAAGCCGCGCTGAAAGCTCTACAAGAAACCCTCGCCGCCAAGGGATCGGGAAGGCAAGCGGCGCTGTCGGCGCTCGTCGGAACGCGGCCCGGTTCACAATGGCTGCTGGCACAGCACGCCCAAAAGAAACTGCCGGCGGATCTCGTCGCCGATGCCGGACGGCTGCTGCGCAACAGTTCTTACATCGACCTACGCAACAAGGCCATGATCGCCTTCCCCGCGCCGGGCAAGATCGATCCCAAGAAACTGCCATCCCTCGAACAACTCCTTTCGCGCAAGGGCAATGTCCAGCGCGGCAAACAGTTGCTCGCCGCCAGCATTAAGAATGACATGCTTTGTCTCAAATGCCATTCGATTCGCGGCATCGGAGGACAAATCGGACCCGATTTATCCGTCATTGGCAAGAAGGCGAGTAAGCAAGATTTGTTCGAGTCGATTCTGAATCCGAGCAAGGCCATCGCCGATCAGTACCTCAATTGGCAGATCGAGACGACGAAGGGGCTATCGCTGGTCGGCCTCATCGTCGAGGAAGCGCCGGAGAGTGTCACACTGCGCGACGGCAACGGCAAAGACACGAAGATCAACAAAAAGGACATCGAAAGTCGTGTAAAAAGCCCGACGTCCCTCATGCCGGACAATTTGCTCGTTTACATGACCGAAGACGATCTCGTGGACATCGTGGCCTATCTGTTCGAGCAGAAGACGCCGGCGCTGGGCATGGATTGGTGGCACATCGTCGGACCTTTCGACAACGGCGAGGGCGACGCCGGTTTCGAGCGCCTCATGCCGCCGGAGAAAGGCGTCGATTTGAAGGCGTCGTATCCGGGCAAGTCCGGCCCAGTGCGTTGGAAGACGGTCAAGCCGGACGCGAGGGGATACGTCGATCTACAGGCGTTTTATGCGCCCGACAGCGAGCAAATCGTGTCGTATCTCTACCGCGAAATCGAATCGCCGCTCGATCAAGAGACGACGATCCTGCTGGGGGCGGACGATTGCTCGCGCTTGTGGATCAACGGTGAAGTCGTCCATGCCAGCCGCGATCACAGCGCCGCCGCGCCGGAGCAGTATACCGTGAAGGCGAAACTCAAGAAGGGGGTCAATCGCATCTTGCTCAAGATCAACAACGGCGGGAACCCGCACGGATTCTACTTCACGATTCTGGCGGATCAGGAATTGAAGCGCCTCGTCGGCAAGTAGGTTCGCTGCGAAGCGGAGCGCGGCAAAGCGAACGCGCTCCGCTCCGCGTCGCGGCTAACCGGCGCGCGGCGGATGAGGTTCGATGCCAAGATTGACCGTAAAGCAATCCACAAAGTCGGTTACACTCTTGCGCATCTCCTCCGGAACCGAATCGCTCATCGCGTCGCGCGCCGCGGCCAGAACCAGTCCCAAATAGACGCCTTTCAGCTTTTCCACACCCGGAGCCAGGGCATCGACGAACGCCTTGCGGCACGAGGGACCGGCATGGTTTGGAGGAGACTCGCCGTTTACCGGACTTTGGCCCTCTGTACGGTGTAACATCGCTTCGGCGACGTATCCGGCGAGGACCGCTCCGCCGAGCATCAGCCACGGATGCCGTTCGACCTGCCGCGTTGGATCGAGCGCGTCGAGCGCGGTCGCAAGTCTCTCGCGCAGGAGCGCGCGCACGTCCTCGGCGGTTCCGCTTACGGTCGTTCCCACGTCTCGAACGGTTCGGTCGATGGCGTCCGCCGTGCCGCGAACCCCGTTCTCCAAGGTGTCGAGTTTGTCGGTCAGAGCGGCGCGCGTTTGCCGCATTTGTGCCGCAATCAGTTCCGTCTCAGAAGACATGCGAGGTTTTCCTTGAGCGCCGCCGTCGATTCCGAGAGCGAGGCCGATTTCCGGAATTGGTTGAAGCCCAGGTACGCCATCGCAACTCCCACGCCGAGGAACAGCACCCCGAAAAGTCCGCAGCACAACCACTCCGGCCAGGCGGTGAGCCAATGGAGCAGCCACGGCAGCATGAAACACAGCAACAATCCGCCGGACGCGACGACCCCCAGACTCGCCCCCAGCAAGAGGAGTCCCGTACGCGCTTTGCGCAAGTCGTCGCGGATCTCCGAGCGCAGCAATTGCGTCTGTTGTTCGATCAGCAACCGCATGTCGGCAACGATGCCGGTTAGCAGCGGCGTTGTGTTGGATTGCGATGATCCTTCGCGCGCGTCCATGCTCAAGCCTCTCGGCGGTGAAGGATTTGACCCAACAAGAAGCCGATTCCCACGCCGACCGCGAGCGCCGGCAGAGGATGGCGGCGAATCAGTTCCGTTAGGTCTTTGGTAAGCTCTTGAACTTTGTCGATCACATGGGACTTGTCGCAAACGGCCTCCGTCAACGATTCCGCGGCGCTGTTTCGCAAATCGGGTGTGTCGGCCACGATGGTTCTCCTTTGTGCAAGAGGGTGCGGTCGTGAAGAGTCTCTCGACAGTTTACCAGAACAGCGTTACTTCCCTCTCCCCTGTACTCTGGGGACAGGGGAGTAGCGCTGCCGTGGACGCGGGCAACACCCCCCTCTCCCCTGTACTCAGGGGAGAGGGGCCGGGGGTGAGGGGTTTGGAGAAATCGAGCGGATTCGGCGTCTCCTACCGTCTCTTTCCCCTCACCCCCCAGCCCCTCTCCCCTGGGTACAGGGGAGAGGGGAGAATCCAAGAGCAGCGCAGTAATCTTACACGATAGCGTCTCGGTTTGCCCGCGGAATCGGGGCCGTCACGCGGGTAGTTCTCGCCCCTTCGTTTCCGGCGCGAGAATCAATAGCAACGCGCCGGCGAGAAAGAGCAAACTCAGGAGCGAGGCGGCGTTGGAGAGGCCGATGCCCCAATCCTTCTGCATCCACCCGCTGAGAAACAGAACGGGCGGCACCAAAATACGGCCGGCGTTGAAGCAGAACCCCCCGCCCGTACTCCGCAGCCGGGTCGGAAACAACTCTGGGAAATAGACGGCGTAACCGGCGTGCATGCCGAGCGTCCAGAAGCCGAAGAGGGGCAAGAAGTAGCCGAGTGCGCTGTAGTCCCACTTGCATTGAAAGAGCAGAAGCGAGGTCGTGCAACCGCCGATGTGAAAGAACAGGAATGCGCCGCGCCGACTCAGGCGTTCGCAAAGCGGGCCGAAGGAAAGCAGCCCCACGCCGCCACCGAGCGTGACGAGGAACATGCCGATCATCTCGATGCGTTTGAGATCGTCGGCGTTGGCGGCGGGCGTTTCGATCTGATAGGCCCGGCGGTAAACGTCTTTGCCGTAGATGTGCGTGCCCCAAAAGGTGGCCAAGCCGACGGCGGCCAAGCCGACGCCGACGAACGTGCGGCGGCGCAGTTGCGGCCCAAAAAGCTGCCAGAGCGATGCCTTGCTCTCCGGCGAGTCTCGCCGCGTCTTAAGCCACATTTCCGGCTCGCGCACCACGAGGCGAATCCAGACGATGAGCAGAGCCGGGATCACGCCGAGCAGAAACCCCAGACGCCATCTCGTCAGTTGCCAGGCGTTTCCGAACCAGGGCAGACTTATCGACAACCGAGGATTGCCGACGACGAACATCCCGGCGGCCACGGCCAGGAATGTGCCCAGAACGCTCGACGCATGGAAGATCGATTGCGACCAGGCGCGGGCTCGTCGTGGAAAGACTTCGGCGACGAGCGCGCTGGCCACGGCCCATTCTCCCCCCACGCCCAAAGCCACCAGGAAGCGACACACGGCCAATTGCCACCAGGTGGTTGCGAACGCCGAGACAAACGTGAACAGCGAGTACATCCAAATGGTGTACGTCAGCGTCCGCTTGCGGCCGATGCGGTCGCTCAACATACCAAAGAGGACGCCGCCGACCGCGCCGCCCAGGTTAAACGCCCCCAAGGCGATGTTGTTGAAATAGGCAATGTTTCCAGCGTTGTTTTGATCGGCGGGCAATAGCGAGGGCATGGCCTCGTTCATGCTGGCTACGAAAATTTGGCCCTCGAACACATCGAAAACCCAACCCAGCGATGCGACCAGCAGCACCAACCATTGATACGAGGTGACACCGTGATACCAGCTCGGTCGTTCGATTCGTCGGTCGTTCATGGAGAAACTCCGTACCGCGTCGCCGTCGGGCTGGAGAGCCGGACTTCGTCGGCGCAATCTTTTCCGTGGACGTATCGCCGATTATATACGAGAGTTTTGGCCGAGACTTGGATTGTCGGACCATCGAAGAAAGGATCGCTTCGCGGGATCGAGGAGAAAAGACATCCCCTCTCTCCCGGCTGAGGGAGAGAGGGGAGCGGTATGACCGGGATTCTCAGCGATTGAAGATGAACTCTTTGGTGTTCAGGAGCGCCCACAGGATGTTCTCGTAGGCGAGCTTCTTGTTGGCGGCGTTCTTGGCCAAGTGTTGCAAGGCCGCATTCCGCTGATCGTCGGTCGGTTTGCGGGCGAAGGCCCAGAGGAACAGTTCGTCCACCTTCTCGGCTTCGGGACGCGGATCTTTGACCAGCATGTCGGCTCGGCCCCCGGCACGACCGACCTTGCCTTGAATCTCATCGGAATTGAGCAAGTGCAGCGCCTGGGCGAGATTCGCTTCACTGACGCGCTCGCACTCGCAAGCGCTGATGCGCTGCGGCCGACCGAACACATCAAGGAAGTACGACGTGAACGATTCGTCCGGCAACATGATGGCGCGATTGGGGGCGTGCTTGTCTTGCGGCAAACCGCCGAACGACGCCGGGCTGTTGGTCACCAGGTTGACCGCGTCGAGCAGCACCTCGGCGCTGAGGCGGCGCGGATAATAGCGGGCGTAGTTCTGTTTGTCTTGACGGTTGAATTCGTTGGGCGTGGAACTCAGCTGATACGTCCGGCTCTTGCAGATGGTGCGGATCAGGTGCTTGAGGCTGTACTTGCTATCGACCAGATCCTTGGCCAAGGCGTCGAGCAGTTCGGGATTGCTGGGCGGATTGGTGACGCGCATGTCGTCGAGCGGATCGACGATGCCGCGTCCGAAGAAGTGCGCCCAATAGCGATTGGCCACGGCGCGAGCGAAAAACGGATTGGCCGGATCGACCATCCAATCGACCAGCTTCTGTCGCGGGTCGTCGTAGATACCGACTTCCATCGGCTTGCCGTCGAGGGGTTTCATCACGGCGGCTTGGCCGGTGCGTTTGTTGGTGACTCCGCCGCGCGAACGGCTGTAGACGACGAGGCGTCCGCCACCCTGTTGGTTCACGTCGCCGGGAACCTGGACGTTCTTCCGCGCGACGCGGCCAAAGAAGGCGGCCAAGCCCCAATAATCGTCCTGGCTCCATTTCTCATACGGATGATGGTGGCACTGAGCGCACGCCAAACGCAGGCCAAGGAACACCTGCGCCGTGTCGTCCACGAACTGTTCGGGGTTCTGCAATTCCTTGTACCACACGGTCGGCGGATTGGTCACTTCGTCGCCGCTGGCACCGAGAATGGCGCGGGCGAATTCGTTGTACGGCTTGTCGCGGGCCACGTTGTTGCGAATCCAATCGTGAAAGGCGAAGGTGCCTCGCGCTCGGTCGGGTTGGCCGCGCCGCTTGACGTGCAGAATGTCGGCCCATTTATTGGCGAAGTAATAGCTGTACTCTTCCGAATCCAACAGGCGGTCGATCAGCTTATCGCGCTTTTGCGGATCTTTATCGTTCACAAAAGCCATCACCTGCGCCGGCGTCGGCAATGTGCCGGTCAGATCGAGGGACAACCTGCGGATAAATGCCTCGTCGCCGCACCCTTCCGAGGGAACCAGACCCAAATCGTGCCATTTCTTTTGAGTGTGTCGATCGACGAGCGTTTGTACGGGGAAGCTGTAGTTGGGTGTCTTGGCTCCCAACGGCACGGTGGCGCGGAAGGTACCGACGAACTCTTGATAGCGGACCATGACGGCCGCCTCGCCGCTCATGCCGAGCGTGCGAACCAGTGCCGCCGAATCGACGACGGCGACTTCCTGATCGTTGCTTTCGTATTGGGCGCGGCGCGTGATGTCTTCGATGTGGCCGTCGTTGTAGTGGGCGTAGACGGCGAATTGTTGGTGGTTGTTGCGGGTCATCACCCGATGTTCGGGAAAGACCGAGATGCGCGTGACGACGGGATCGGTCTTCTCGCCGTAGGGAGTCCCGGCGACGATCCATCGGCGGATGAGGCGATATTCATCGGAGCCGACTTCCATGCGTTTGCCGCCACCGTGGGCCATACCGCCGGCCGCCTTGAGCAACAGCAGACTGCTATCCGGTGCGGCGGGAAACAATCGACGGCCTCGGCCTTCCTTCACCAAAGCGGTGTAATCGACCTCCGGTTCGAAGCCCAAAAGCGAGATCTTGAAGCCGTTTTGTCCGCTGGCCTTGCCGTGGCAACCACCGGAGTTGCAACCGAGTTTGGTGAAGATCGGCACGATCTGATTGGGAAAATTGATGGGCAGATTCACATCGCAACTCGTTGCCGCCGCGGGAACCTTAACCGCCTTGTCGCCGAAGGAGACGACGATTTCGGTGCTGCCGTTCGTCAGAGGCAGGACGCGCCCGGTGCTGGTGACGCGGACGATCTTGTTGTTGGCCGTTTCGTATTTGACATCGGGGGTGAGATCCTGAACGCGACCGTCGAGCAACTCGGCGGTGAGGATCAATTGTTGGGCGTCGTCGATGCCTTTGAGGGCAATTTGAGCTGGATGCACCGTGAGCGTTTTGATGTCGGATGGCTTGGGCAAGGCGACGGCGTCGGTCTTGACGGGTTCCTTTCCCGCGTAAAGATCGCCGGCTCGAAGCACGGCATCGGCGTGGAGAATGAGAGCCAGCGTCAACAACATTGGCAAGCGAGTGAGCGTCATGGATTCAATACCCCCCAAAGGCAGGAATACAGGCAGGATGGAAACGGCGGCGGGGTTGTCGTCCGTGGAGGATGACACCGCGCGTCTGAAACCGGCAGTACAACCATTGTGCCAAGAAGCGAGGAAGAAAGCAACCGTTTCTCTTTCTTCGATCGACCGCGCATGAGGTTAGCCGCGACGCGCAGCGGAGAGCGGGACAAAATCGCTGCGCGTCGCGGCTAACCTCATGCGTGGGACAACGCGCTCCGCTTCCTCACGGCTTGGCCGTTTCCTTGAGCTTCTTCTGCTCCGCCTCCGCTTCGGAGATCACTTTCTTGCACTTTTCGGGGGTCAAGTAGGGCAGGTCGGCCTTGTGGGCCAGTTCGGTCGCTGCCGCGAACATGCGTTCGGCGCGCTCCGAATCGCCCAGACCGGCATAGGCGCGGCCCAAATAGAGACAGAGGCGCGGATCGCGCGGGAAGCGTTGTCGCCCCTCCTCGAATAGCTCGCGCATCGCTTCGTACTGCGCGGGCGCGGCGGCTTTGGTGTAGATAAGACCGAGCGTGTCGAGAAATTCTGGTCGCAGACGGTCGCCGCTTATCGGTTTGTGGCTGAACTTACCCTGTCGCAACTCCGCGATCATGCCCAATGCCTTCGGCGCTTCGTTGAGATGCTCGGCGAGAATCCAGGCCAGGTTGTTGCCCACGGCTCCTTGAGTCTTATCGTTCGTCCACACTTTCTCGTAGGCGGCTCGCGCTTTGGCCCAAGACTCCTCGGCCAAGTACACATCGCCGAGGAAACTGAGAACGGCGGGACGATCGGGATTCTTGGCCTGGAGCTCGAGCAGCCAGCGCTCGGCCTCGCTCCAAGCCTTCGCCTCGCGCAGGCCGAGAATCATTTGCAATTGCAGCCCCAAACGCACGTCGTCGAGAGAACGCTTGGAATTCGTCTCCGCGCCTTTCTCCGCTGGAGCGGCGGATTGCGCTTTCTTTTCGCGCTCCAGCTGTTGGTCGATGAATTGCTCGGCCACTCGGCGCGCCTCCTTGATTTCGTTATTCTCGGCCAGCAGACGAACCTCCATCCGAGCCGCCGCGACATCTTCCGGCAGTTGCTCGCGCCATCGCCGAACATACGAACGCGCGCGCTCCTTGTCGCCTTGCTTCGTGAGCAGAGGGATCAGCCGGAGGTAGGCGCTGGCGAGTTTGGCATCTTTTTTCAGCGCATCCTCGTAGAGGGCGACGGCTTCCTTCGGGCGCTCGGTTTCTTCGTCGAAACGGGCTTCCAACAAGCGAACGTCCGCGTCGCCGGGTTGCACTTGCTTGAGGGCGTCCAAACGTCGGCGAGTCATCTCATTCAGTTCGGGATCGCGCAACTCCAAGGCGAGGCCGATCGTTTGGCGGAGAGCGGCGGGATTGGCTGGTTCCAGATTGAGCGCGCGGACGGCCTCGTTGAGACCCAGATCCTGCCGTCCGGCCAAGGCCCAGAACGCCGATTTGGTCAGCGGCGCGGAGATTCTGTTCTGAGGCGACTGTTCCAACACCATTTGCTCCCAGGCGTTGAGCGCCGAAGCCATATTCTTAATCGGACGCGAATTGTCGTCTATTGGGCCGATGTCGTCGAGCAGGACATCGGCGTAAGCCACGGCCAAGAGCAACAGCGGTTCGTCCGGCGAATCTTTGTGCATTCGTTCCGCCAGGCCGCGCGCCTTGACCGGCTCGGTCTGTGCCATCGCCATCAGCGACAAGAGGAGTCCTCGTCTCCCCAATGCCTCGAATCGGCTGAAGCGGCTGGCGCGTAGAAACGTCTCGGCGGCGGATTCGTAGGCTCCCTTGTTAAAGGCGAGCATGGCCTGCATGATCTGAAACTGGGCGTCGTTCTTGTGCCGAGCGAGGGCCTGTTGCACCAACTGTTCTTGATCTCCAGAAGCCGCCGCCTGGATCAGCAGCGCGTCGCTGGCGGGATCGTGCGGCAAGTGTTCCAACACCTTTTGGCTCCCTTGGCGGTCGCCCTTTACCAACAATGCCGACGCCAAGACACGTTGGTAGCGCTCGCTCTTGGCGTCGGGGAAAGCGGTCGGCGAGCGCAAATAGGCCAGGGCATCGTCGAGGCGCTTTTGCGCGATGAGCCATTCCACACGATAATAGCGGGCCTCGAGATCGTTCGGATGATCCTTGATGAACCGCTCGATGAGTAGATCCGCCTTCCGCACGGCGGCGGTGCTGGGCTGGTTCGCGGCGTCGCGCTCCGACTCGATCCAACCGACTTCGGCGCGCAACACGTCGAGTCGATTGGGGTAGAGCGTTCGCAATTCGTTCATCTCTTTCTCCGCTTCCTCGCGGCGTCCGGTCGCCGCGAAGTAGGCCACGAGACTCTCGCGCGCTTGGCGATCTTGAGACGAGTCCTTCGTCAACGATTTGCGCAACTCGGCGATGGCTTTTTCCTGATAGCGGATCGAATCCATCGACGGCGGCTGGTTGGGATTGCGACGCAGCTGTTCGCGGAGTTTTGCCTGCGCGCTGTTGGCGCAGCCCTTAATCATCAACAGCGCTAAATCTTCGGGACTGCGCACGAACTCCAAGGCCCAGGCTTTTTCTTGCGGCGTCAGTTTGTCGAACACACGGTAGGCGCTTTGCACCTGTTGCAGGCAGACCAGCGCCTTATCCGGTTCGCCCAGATCGAGGTAGATGCCGCCGAGAATCATGTTGGCACGGAGGACGAGATCGCCCTCGCCGGAAGCGACGACTTTTTCCAACAGTCGGCGCGCCTCGTTGAGTCGGCCCTCGCGCGCCGCCGGAACGGCTTCATAGAGCGACGCAAGAGCCAATGCTTGCGGTGTTTTCGCCTCTTTCAGCGCGGAGAGATGGCGTTGAGCGTCGTCCTTTTTATCCCCTTGCAGCGTCAGGATGCCGGCGGCCAGAGCGTTCAGACCGGCCAGCTGCGCCGGTGGAGTCTTGGCTTCCGCTGCGAGACGCAGGCCGTCCTCGATCCATTGCACGGCTCGTTCGTCCAACTCGGCGCGCCGCTTCGCGTTGCCGCGCCGTCCTTCGACGTGTGCTTCTCGGCCGAGTAGTCCGGCGAGCGATTCGTACAGCCGAGGGAGTACGACTTTCTGTTCCTTGGCCTTCGCCGCCAAGTCTTGCACGTTTTGGAGGCATTTGTTCCAACTCGGCGGCGGATCGATGGCCAACACCGGTTCCGCGACGTTCATCGCGCCGACGGCCGCCAGCGCGCACTCGGAAACCAGCATCGGCACGCGGTCGGCTAATTTGCGGCAAAGTTCCAGCGTCGCCTCAAGAATCTCCACGACCTTCTCGGGCTTACCATCCGGCTGGAGACTGTCGCGTACCGCCATTTTCAGAGCCATCTCGTGCAACCCTAGCACGCCCTCGGCGTCCCACTTGGCCGGGTGTTCGAGCCCCTCGCCGGAAGCGGCGCGAGTTAGCGCGCCCTTCGGACCAAACAACAAGGTTCGCAGCGTCTCCTCTTCCGCTTCGCGCCGCGCCGCGTTCGACTGCTCGGCGTCGTCGCGGAGCCATTGGGCGATTTCCGCTTCGAGAAACAAGGTGCGCCATAGCGGATAGTTCGGAGTGCTTTTCAGACGTTCGACGTACTGTCGCGCTTGCAGCACGCGCTCGCGGCTGCGCTTCTTCGCGGGGGCCGTTGGATTGGCGCGGCCATTGGCGGACGGCTGATCGAAGTCGAACCGCGCCAGCAAATACAACGACCACGGGTCGTTCGGCTCGATCTCAAGGCTCTGCCGCGCGATCCTCTCGATTTGGCCCCAATTGAGCGACGGCAGCATCGTCTCGGTGAGAAGCGCTTCGCGCAACAGAGATTTGTCGTCCTTGAGCAAAGCGCTCGCTTGTTCGAGAAAGGCGAGGGCATTTTGGCGCGTTTGAGGATCGGGAATGTGTAAGATTGAACGAAATTTCAACCCGCCGACCGGATCGGTGGTTTCGGGAAACGGCTGACCCTTCACCAGGGCATGGGCGAACGCTTCGTCGCGCAGCGCCCGTGTTTTCAGCCACAACCCCTGCCCTTCGACGCGCGACCAATCGACCGTTGGGGCTTTGCTGCGTTCGCGGGCCATGGCATCCAAGGCTTTGTTGGCTTGGAGATTGGCTTCCTCGAAGCGCGACGAAGCCGTCGCGCCGTCTCCCGCCTTCAAGGCCGCCTCGCCCTTGGCGTAGGTCTCCTCGCCGACTTGCAACAACTTCTCCGGCGAGGCGGGGAAGAAATGATGCGATAGACTCAGGCCGCCGCCGATCAAGATGCCGAGAATCAGCGAGCCGACGATGATTTTTATCCAACGCGATTTGTCGATCATGGTTGAATCCCCGTTGCCCCGTCATCGATCTCGAATCAGTGTCATCGGCAGACGATTGCAGCCAATGCGCGCTGTGTCGGGCAATTGTTCGGCGCGCAAGGCCGCATCGACGGCTACCAAAAACCCTCGTTCCACCGCTTCGGTCTCCGCGGGAGCGGCGACCAGAGATACCTGCGCCGTGATACTCGGCACGGGATGGTTCTGCCGCTGATACAGGCGACGCAACAAAGCCTGCCCCGGCTGCGGCGGCGCTTCGAGGGAATAGTGCCAATAATAAACCGTAGTATATTCTCCGACCCCGGTGCGGAAGCGGAAGCGCATTACCGAGCGTCGACCGGACGCATCGAGAGGGATTTGCTTCCGAGCGTCGAAATCCTCGGTCGCGCCGGAGGCGTCGCGGATACAGATTTCCGGATGGTGCTTGCGGTCGTCGCCCTGGCGCGAATAGACCAGATACAGATAGAGCGGCGCGCCCGACGGACTCGGCGCGTAGATGCGATAGAGGAGATCGTCGGCGCGATACGGCAGTTTGGCGCGAAACGAATCGAGATTGGACACGTCGCGCCCGTGCCAGCCGAGCTTGCTCTCGCCAGGCGCGGACAGGTCTTGCGGTAGAGCGGCGAACGGCGCGCGGAGTTCGGGATAAGGAGTTGCCTCGGCACCGTGCAAATACCAAGCGAGTCCACCCTCGGCCAGCGACGCCCCCAACAAGCAAGCGACAACGGCCAACAAGCCTCGTTTCGGTGCGTGGCTAGAGTCCGAGACATCGATGGAGGTGCGAGACGCGCCGCAGTCTTCGCCGGATGTCGGTACACGGGGCGTTCCTTGCCGCAATCGCTCCACCCGACTCATCAACCATCCCAGCACAGCGAACAGAGCCAATCCCAGAGGCAGCGTCACCAGCGCCGGCGCGTCGTGCATCCATCCGCCCATCCATTGCGTTCCGAACCAGACCGAACCCGCCGCCATGATGAGGATGCGCAGGACGTTGGCGACGAGGGCCGCCGGTACGGCCGCGAGGGCGAGTAGGAACCGAAACGTCGCCGATTTCCCACTCAATCCGCCAACGAGAACTCCCAAGGCCACGAACGAGACGATCTGTCGCAATCCGCTGCACTCCGCCGCCACGACCAACGGCTCCCCCACCCCCGCCAGATACAACGAGTTGCCGCGCCGATAGCAGACGACGAACGGATCGAGCAGCCCCGCGCTCACCGCGGCGACCCAATCTTGCAGCCACAGCCCGGCAAAGTTCGTCCAGGTGGCCGGGAGGGGAAACATGAAAAACAGAAAGCCGATAGGAAAGAGAAATCCTTTCGCCCATCCGACTCCGCCGAGAGCCGCGGCCGCGCCCCACAGAACCAGGGCCATCGCCGCGAAATCGAGTATCGGGTTGTTGATGACGGTCAAAATCAGATGCAGCATCGCGCCGGTGACGATCGCCATCGAACCGACGCGCGGATCGCCGGCTAGGGGATTCCCACTTTTACGGAAGACGCGCGCCGCCAGCCATACGGCGAGAAGTGGCACGAAGAAACCGTGCGAGTAACTCGGATCTTTGCTCCATCGCTCGGCGAGTTTGAGGAGGTTGCCGCCGAAAAAGACGAGGAACAACAGCGCGGCGAGGCCGAGCCACACGAGGAAAGCAAGGTGTGGAACGAGGCGATCCACGGCGAGAGCTTCCTTGCGTTCTCGTGGTTTCAGCGCGCCGAGGCTCATGAAGATTCCGCGAGTCCGAACGTAGGAAGAAAAACAGCGGGAAGGAGCGATCCTGCCCGCCGTTCACGATAGTTGAAGAATAGCTCGCCGCGCTTCACATCGCAAGTTTGCCCTGAAGCCTCCGGCGCGAGTACCAGACGCCGCCCACTCCAACCGCGCCCCACAGGAGGAGAGAAGCGGGTTCGGGTACATTGGTAACGAGAGGAGTGAGACCGCCGGCGAAGGATCCCGTGCCGAGCGGGTCTTGATCGCCTTGGATGACAGAATTGAGATTCGTTCCCGTGGGCACTGCTACCAGCGATCCGGACAAGATACCTTGGTTGCCCGATCCAGAACCAAAGTTGTTAAAATTGTAGTTATTGAGAACCGTATTCGTTCCCGTCAACTGCAATGTATCCGACAAGACGGCAATGTTCGTGGTATGATTGAGAACGGTCAGATTAAACTTCGATATATTGAAGTTCACATGTTGTGTGCCATTGGAAAACGACATCGTGCCTGCGGAAACCGAGTAATTGGTCCCCATGCTCGTCGTCGAAGTCGGCGTGGTGTTCAGCGTGAAATTGCTGAAAGACGCCGTCAGGGAAGGGGATATCATCGATCCGTTAATCTGAGTGACGGAACTCGATTGGAAGGACATGGTGTCCGTTCCATTGCCATTGGGAGTGATGTTGAATCCACCGATCGTACCGGCGAAGCTCGACACTTCAACGGGGGATGCCTCACTTCCGGCGGGCAGGCTTGCCAACAAAACGACGCTTAAGAAGATTCCATAAGTAGAATGAAAAGATCGCATCATTGCTTTAGCTCCTCATGTCGCGCCATCTGTGCGAACGATCCGACTTAACCGTCCATTGCAATCGATCGACTAGCGTGCTTTTGCAGATGGTCAACAACGGTGTTGATACCGGATCGCTTCATGCGACGCGGTGGGGAACAACGACACTTAACAATCAGTAAGAGTTAGAAAGTGCAAACCTCATGCCGTCTAGCTACCAATCGGCTCTCAAAACAGATGCGCCGTAACCTACATGAGATGAGTAGGTTACGGCGATACTCCGCAGAGGATTTTTCTCTTCTCCATGCCGATTTGTTAACAAAGCGAAACGGAGCAGCGCTCTTGGGTTAACGAAAGTTAACGGCGCGGAAACAATCGGTTTCGACCACTCTCCCGCTGCCTCGGCTCACCGTGAAGCATCGTCCCTTGTTGGCGCAGTCGGCCGGGCATAGGTTATCTGGAACCGTTTCCAACCTATCGGCAGGAGTGCGCGGCATGTCTCGAACCTTGCGTATTCGGCTCCTCGGTGTCTTCGTCTGCTGTCTGGCGAGTCTTGCGGCGGCGGGCGAGGAGAAGCTCGTTCCGGTCCTCGAAAGCGGTGAGGGCGAGGCGAAACTGCGCGAACCGTTCGGCGTGGACTTCGACCGCGCGGGCAATCTCTACCTCATCGAGTTTGCCGGTCATCGCGTTCGCAAACTCGATACCAAGGGCACGCTTCACACGCTTGCGGGCACGGGAGAAAAGGGGTATGCCGGAGACGAAGGACCGGCGGCAAAAGCATCGTTTCAGAATATGCACAGCCTCGCCGTTCATCCCAACGGCGACATCTATCTGGCCGACACTTGGAACAATCGGGTGCGCAAGATCGACGCCCGAAGCGGCAAAATCGCCACGATAGCCGGTACGGGAGAGAAAGGGTTCGGCGGCGACGGCGGCCCAGCGACCAAGGCGAAGTTCGGCGGGATCTATTGTTTGGCCCTCAATGCCAAGGGCGAGAAACTGTATTTGGCGGACCTCGACAATCGCCGAATCCGAGCCGTCGATTTGCGGCGCGGAACCGTCCAAACCGTGGCGGGCAACGGCGAACGCGGCGTACCCAAAGACGGCGCGGAGGCCCGCAACGCGCCGTTGGTCGATCCGCGCGCCGTCGCCGTGGATGCGAAAGGGAACGTCTACATTCTGGAACGAGGCGGCCATGCCTTGCGCGTCGTGGATAGCGAGGGAAAGATCCGAACCGTGGCGGGAACGGGTAAGAAAGGGTTCGACGGCGACGGCGGCGACGCGCGGAAAGCAACGTTCAATGGCCCCAAACATCTCTGCGTCGATGGGCACGGCGACGTTCTGATCGCCGATACCGAGAATCATGCGATCCGCAAGTATCTGCCGGGCGAGAATAAAGTGATACGCATTGCGGGCACAGGACGCATGGGCCGTGCTGGACTCAACGGCCCGCCGTTGGAGGCGCAGCTGAATCGACCGCACGGCGTTACCGTCCGCTCCGACGGCGTTCTCTTCATCGCCGACAGCGGCAACGATCGCGTACTCAAAATCGCCAAGTAGCTGAGGAGGTTGCCATGTCCTCGGAGAAACCCCACGTTTACCGCGATGAGGAAATCGCCGCCCAGCTGGCGCTACACAACTTAACGGACTGGTATCTCGACGACGGCTGGCTGCGGCGCAAGTACAACACCGACGGTTGGCCGACCACGTTGATGCTGGTCAATGCCATCGGCTATCTGTGCGAAGCAGCCTATCATCACGCCGATTTGAACGTCACCTGGGGCAAGGTCTGGGTGAAACTCAAGACGCATTCGGCGGGGGGCATCACCGAGAAGGATTTCGCCTTGGCCCGTAAAATCGAAGCCGTCGTATTATGGCGTCCAGAGCCGGGAGGCCCCTTGGAAGGCACGCCGCATCCCTTCGTCCACAGCAAGAAGTAGGTCTGGGACCGCATGATCGAATTGGGTTCGCTGAAACTGAACTCGCGCTATTCGCTTGCGCCTTTGGCGGGATACACGAATCTGGCCTTTCGCTTGTCGGTTCGCGCCTTGGGAGGACTCGGTCTGGCGACGACCGATCTCGTCAATGCCCGCGCCCTGTTGCAGACGAGCCGTAAGACGATGGAGCTGATCCAGACCTGCCCCGAAGATCGTCCGGTGGCCGTGCAGATCTATGGCACGCATCCCGGCGAGATGCGCGACGCGGCCCAATGGCTAGAGAACTACGGCGTCTCCGCCGTGGACATCAACATGGGTTGTCCGGTCAACAAAGTCGTGCGCGGCGGCGGCGGCTCGGCCATGATGTGCGACACCGTCAACACCGTCGCCTTGGTTCGCACCGTCGTCGAAAGCGTCCGTATCCCCGTCACGGTTAAAATGCGCCTGGGTTGGGACGACGATACGCTGAGCGCCCCCTACTTTGCCCGCGCGTTCGAGCAAGTCGGGGTGGCCGGCATTACCATTCACGGTCGCACGCGCGCTCAGGGGTTCGGCGGACGCGTCAATCTCGACGGCATTCGCGCCGCGGTCGAGGCGGTCGACCGCATCCCGATCCTCGGCAACGGCGACGTGCGCACCGTCGCCGACGCCGAACACATGCGCCGCGCCACCGGCTGCGCCGGCATCGCCATCGGCCGCGGCGCGCTGCTCAATCCGTGGTTCTTCGCCCAGCTGGCGCACCGCGAAGCGACCGGCGAAGAGAGGCCGCCGGCGACCTATCGAGAGCGCCTGGAGTTTATGGATCGCCACTTTCATCTGCTCGTCGCTCATCGCGGCGAACACTTCGCCTGTTTGACGTTCCGCAAGGTCGCCAACTGGTATTGCCGCGTCCTCCGCCCCGGCCACGCCATTCAACAGCGCCTCATGATGATCGATTCCGTGGCGGAGTTCGAGCGGATCGTCGAGGAAATCAGCGATCTTTTAAATCGTCGAATGGAGTGTGACTGGCCCGACGCCGATTTATCGATCCGCGTCCCCAGCGGCCCCGTCGAACGCTGGTGAGAGTTGCAAGGGAATGACTACATTTTCGTTATTACCCCGGCATGAATGTTGCTCATTAAACCCACAATGACGCGATTCACTCACAGGATACCAAACATCATGGCCATTTCTTTACCCGATGCCCGTGAGCTTTCCGATGATGTCCTGGAGGCTCTCCGCTTGCGGGCTGTGCGCGGCTGCCAGTTGGGCTTTACCGAGACCGAACTCGCCGACCTGCTCGGCGTCCGACGCGAAACCGTCTGCCATTGGTGGTCCGCCTATGCCGACGGCGGCCTGGACCGAGGTACGTTCGCGGATACAGGATTTCATGCGAAAGTTTCTGTATCTTCCCGAACACGTAATGAGTTACTTTGAACATCCATCCGTCCAATATTTGGCAAATCGTAACCTACTGGATGCCCGCCGTTAAGGCAGAGTAGATATGGAGCTGAAAGATGACTTTTCAAAGAGCACGCATACTGTCCACTGTTTTCTTCTCAGCGCTGCTTGCTGTAATATCCTTCCATTGCACGACACTGTTTACGTTGACAGGCATCAATAGACAGCCTGGGAATTCTCAAGCAACTAGCGAGTACGTTTTACTTTTATTTATTCCATTAGAACTGGAAATTCGGCTCCCCATTCCGTTTTCTGATAGCGCTGCGAAGGTTGCGGCAATTGGATTATATCTGTGTCTCCTTGGCATTTTGACTGCAGGGTATACTCTAACAATGGTAATTTTGTACAGAACCATTCTCAAGAGGAGCCGGCCGAATGTGAAGGCCTGACCGAAGAGAATAGGAAAAGGGGACGCGACTCGTTAGATTCGGTGACTGCGCGGGGAAGGATCCCTTTACACCCTCGGCCACTGCCTCTGACTTGAGACTACACAGAGTCCGTATGGTGTACCGACCTGGCAGCGAGGGACGGCGCGGACGATGGACTTGGAGGCCACCTTGCGTCCGCTCACACGACCGAAGCAGATAGAGAAGGTTGCGACCCAAGAACAGCAGGAGTGAAGCAAGGAAGCCTCTCCTATTCGAGTCGCGTCCCCGTTTCTTGTCCGGTTATTTTGAGGACGGTGGCTTGATGACAAGCCAACTTTATGATGATCGGTTCGCTCCGATCACGTCAGAGATCGAGTTCCTTGAATGCGATGCGAAGGCAGCGGCAGACGCATTTCAGGAATGGCAATGCCCGATTCAATCGGCACGAGGAGTTCGTCTCAATAGCCGAGAAGTCCTTGGCGACTTCCCAGCCAGGATTGCGAATCTGCTTCCTCTTACAAGCCATGAAGCCCGCCGCATCTTATTCATACCGACCGGGAGCAAATGGACTGCCTATTTGGATAATGGATGGCAAGGAACTGATATAAGCGCCGTCTCGTATCTAAGCCGGAAAATGGGGTGCAGAGCAGTTCGAGCCGTCAGCGTGCCTCATACTATGAGGAAAACGCCGACTGGTGAACTCGGTCGATACGGTGTGACAATCTTTGAGCTTTATTCCGCTGAAACAAATGGCAGTTCTCCGTTGAACATTCGACGGTCGATTTCTGCTGCAAATGATGGCGGTCGCTGGCGGTTCGACTCAAACGGTGAGCCATTGGATTTTGAGCGACCGGAGTGGTATAAAGCCCGCCAAATCCGTGACCGCTTCACGCCAGTGATGCTGGACGATTACCTGCGCCACTTTGGAATCCAGTTCTTCTCGCCTGACTTCTACAATGTGGCACAGCCAGCGTTCCTCATTTCCAAAGAAGGGCCGACTGCTCCTGGCTTGAAGGAGTATTCTTTGCAGGAAGCCCGCACGACTTTCTAAGCATGTGGTCATAAATTTTTTGACATAGTGGAACGCTCTGACCGTCAACATCGCCGACATCTGCCGTCCAAATCGCCTGTGCCGAACCGATTTGTGGTTTTATGAGTTACCAAATTGACGCCGTATGGCTTTCGCCTTGCTGGATCGCGGTTTGCCGAATTCCTGAGAATTTTGGAGAAGCAAGGCGCGACGGGGCGGGGCGGATCGGAACCTCGGCGGGACGGGCAGGAGCGGTCCTCCTGCGACGGGATGGGACGAACCCCGACGCACGGGGACGGCTCCTTGCGATCGTCTGAGGCAGGACCAACCGCAGCTCATCGAGACGGCGGCGTGGTTTTCCCCCTGGCCTGTTGTGCCTCATAGAGTTTTAGCCAGCGTTCCAACAGCGTCACCACAGAGCGGAAGTCAATGCCGTTTCGTTTTTCTTCCCATTCGTCCACTCTCCTGCTCTATTATGGCCAAGCGGAAGGCGTTGTTACCAGGGAGTAAATAACTCCCGGCGAGGGGACCCTCCCGCGGAAAGTTGGCAAGGTTACCTCGCGCGCGAAATTGCAAGTTGTTGAAGATACACAACTTCCAGTCCAAAAGTCACCTTGCCAACCCCCAAAAAAAGTTGGCAAGGTTACTTTTTGGCAGTCGAGCTGGCAGTATGGCGATATGGCAGGCCATGTCGAAGAAGCCTACCCATTCGCGGACGCCGCGTTTTCGTCCGATATGGCGCACCTGGCCTGCGCGCGGTCGAAGGGCATTCGCTTGCAACCCAACATATGCCAGCCCCGGCAGCACGCCGACGACCAGTTTCGAGGCTGCTCCGCCTCAACCCCATCTTGCCGCGACGGAGCGTCCGCGTTACCATGCGACGTTCATGGATCGAATGCAACCGCCTCGGTGGGGCGATCGCCGCATTTGGTGGGTGCCGCTGTTCGGCGGTCCTCAGCCGTGGAAGGTGTTGTTGGACGAACGGCCGAGCGCGGCTCGGGCGCGGAGATGCGAAGAATGAATATCCGAATATCAGAGTGGGACCGACCACAATTGAAGGATCTAACCCCAAAACAAACTGGACTTTTGAGTGGGAAACTGCGCCATAACAACCTATCGATTCTTAGGATTCGCGCGAAAATAATTTATCAAAATGACCTGGTGCGAATCAGCTGACTTCGACACTATTGGGTAATGGATGATGCAAAGTCGATTCGAGCCATCGAAGGCAAGTATCTCGAACTCCTGGATGATTTGGACGAGCGCGGCCGGCGTCGTTGGGCGGCGGTTGAAGCGAGGGCCTGGCTCACGCCACCATCCGGGCGGGCTTGGGAGAATTGGAGGATCCCCAGCCGTTGAGCGGGGATCGACAGGGACGTCCCGGCGGCGGCCGCAAGCCGCTTGCGGTCACGCAACCAGGGCTTCCGGAGGCATTGGCCGAGTGTGACATCAAACGTAACGACTATCGCAGCTATGCGATGGCCGACGATCCGCATGACCCCACGGCGAAGCGCGGCGGAAGTCGTCAGCGGTGCGTCGTCCGTGGGCCAGCAGTTGTCCGAGAAACAGGGGTTCGACAAGATCGGCGTCGCGGTTGAGGGAACACTTGACGGGATCGGATGGTTGTCGGAGGATCATCGTCGGCTCTCCCGGTCGTGGTGGCAGGGGCGAAGCGTTATGTTACCCTCTATCCTGGCTGGGGAGCCTTTGCCGATGTAAGCTACTTGAAAGGTGTCAAATTGCCCGAAGTTGACGGAAAGGGCAACTCAGCGGACAACCGTGCCATTTCGGCATATCTTGCTCCTAGCAGTACAGCGCTACTCCCCTCTCCCCTGTATTCAGGGGAGAGGGGCCGGGGGTGAGGGGTTTGGTGAAAACGAGTGGTTTCGGCGTCTCCTTTCGTCTCTTACCCCTCACCCCCAACCCCTCTCCCCTGAGTACAGGGGAGAGGGGAGAAACCGAGATTAGCGCTGTACAGCTAGCCGTTTGCGAGATCGTATGTATTTGGAGGTCTACCGCGCCGTGATTACGACTACTCTTCCCGAAACCATTCTCCAGTTCGGCGCGGGACGGTTTCTGCGCGCCTTTGCCGATCTGTTCGTGCATCAGGCCAACGAAGAGGGCCAGAACGTCGGTCGGATTGTCATCGTGCAATCGACTGGCGACGAGCGGGCGGCGGCGCTGAATCGCCAACACGGCCGCTATCACGTTGCCGTGCGCGGCTACGAGAACGGCAATGTCGTCGAGCGCGTCGAAACGTCGGCGAGCATTAGCCGCGCGCTGGTGGCCTCGTCGCAGTGGGACGAGGTTCGCGCCCTGGCGCGGTCGCCGGAGTTGCGCGTGGTGCTATCGAACACGACGGAATCGGGATACAATCTCGATCCCGCGGACCAACCCAGCGATGCGCCGCCTCGTTCGTTTCCGGCGAAACTGTTGGCCGTGCTTCGCGAGCGCTTCGATGCCGGGCAGCGCGGCTTGGCTATCGTTCCCTGCGAACTGCGCGAACACAACGCCGATACCCTGCGCGGCATCCTCGTTCAATTGGCCGGCGAGTGGAAATTGTCCAAGGAGTTCACCGCCTGGATGCAAAACGAATGCGTCTGGTTGAACACCCTGGTCGATCGCATCGTCGTCGATCCCGCGGCGGATCATCCGCTTCGTGCCGAAGACGCCATGTTGACCGTGTGCGAGCCGTACGCGCTATGGGCTATACAAGAAAAGACGATCCCGTTTATTCGTCATTCGGCCATCGTCTGGACGCCGGACGTGCAGCCGTATTTTTTGCGAAAGGTGCGCATCCTCAACGGGGCTCATACAGCGTTGCTCATCAAGGCTTGGCCGCGCGGCTTCAAAACCGTGCGCGACGCCGTTCTCGACGCCGAGTTGGGACAATGGCTCGAACGTCTGCTGTTCGAGGAGATCGTGCCGGTGCTGCGAGGACGAGTGGACGGGCCGGAAGCGTTTGCCCGACAGGTGCTAGATCGCTTCCGCAATCCGTTCTTCGAGCATCAACTGGCCTCGATTGCCGCCCATCACGCCGACAAGGTGTCGGTGCGGCTGATTCCGACGCGCGACGAATTTCAGGCTCAATTCGGCCGCACGCCGCCTCTGTTGCACGAAGTATTGAGCATGCCGTCGCCGATTGCTTAGTTCGAGAGGTTCTCCTTCTCGATGTCCGCCAGTTCGTACAGATCGCGCAGCAGTCGATTCGGCTGCGCTCGCCGCAAGGTTTCGATGTCCTCGGAGCCGGTGGGCACGACCCACACGGCGACGTTGGCCGCGCGCGCCGTTTGAATGTCCACCACCATGTCGCCGATGTAGAGTGTTTCCTTGGCGGACACCTTCAGCCTGATCATCGCCTCGCACAGCATGTCCGGGTCCGGTTTGGGCTTGGCAACGTCTTCGGGTCCGAGTACGACGTGCAAATAGGGTTCGATGCCGAGAAAGGCGATCAAATCTCTTGTGAATGCGATGGGCTTATTGCTGCAAATGCCGACTTGGAGTCCGTTTTGGCTCAGCGTCCGCAGCGCTTCCATCGCTCCGGGCATGAGGCGCGTGCCCGCGTGCAGCACCGAAGGATGATGGGCGCGATACGCCGCCACATCCTCCTCCAGAGTGGTACTATTGGGCACGATTTGCTGCAAGAGATTGGCCGCGCCGCGCCCGACGTGGGGTCGTACCTCCGCCTCGCTCATCGGCGGCAAACCGTGACGGGCGCGGACGTGATTGACGCTGGCCGTGATGGCGGGATAACTGTCCCCGAGCGTGCCGTCGAAATCGAAAAGGACGGCGCGAAGATTTTCCGCCCACGGAAGCAGAGATTGACTCATGGAAAAGCAGCCTTGAACCCGAGCAAAACAAAGAATCGCTAAATCTTCTCTTTCACGCTACGAATTACCGTGTCCAATGGCGAACCTACGAGAATTTCCCCTTGTCTCTCGTGGGGGTGTCTCCGTATGGTGATAAGTAGAAGAAGAAAGAGTGTGCAAAGCATTGATGACCCCTCGTGGAGGAGGGGAGGAACATGGACGCAATACGAACGAACGGAACCGGCTTTACGCCGGTGGCCGGCGAGGACAATTTTTCGACCGTTCCCGTCTCACTTTCGGCGGAACAAATCTACCACGCTTACGCCCCGCGCGTCTACAACGTGGCTCGGAAGATGGTGCGCAACGATGCGGATGCCGAAGATGTGACGCAAGACGTGTTGCTGAAGGTGGTTCGCAAGCTGCCTACCTTCCGCGGCGCGTCGGCGCTCCCGACTTGGCTGCATCGCGTCACGGTCAATGCCGTACTTTCGCATCGGCGCAAGCTGGCCGTCCGCGAGGAGGGACGCTCGCACGATCCATTCGATACCATCGTGTCGGAGACTGCGGATACCGTCGGAATGCCTACCCCCGAAGTCCAGCTGGCACGCCGCGAATCACGGGCCCTCATCGAACGGGCCATTGCCAAACTTCCGCCGCTCTATCGCGAGGTCTTCCTCTTCTCGGACGTGGACGAATTACCCAACGCCGAGATCGCCGAACGCCTGAACCTGAGTTTGCCCGCCGTCAAAAGCCGTCTGCATCGCGCCCGCCAACTGTTGCGCGATGCCCTTGCCCCCCATTTCGCCGAATTGTCGGCATGACCGCTCCTCCAGGCCTCTCTCGCTTTCATGGACCCATCGCCCGGCTTCCGCGATTGTCTGCTTGACGGACAAACCGTCTGTGATAGTGTGTAACTTGTGGAGGAACGGTAAAAATCCCCGGCAGCAGAATCGACCCCGACAGCGGAGACGGGATATTTCGATGACGAAGCGCCATGTCTCGAACCTGCCCCCAGTCACCGCGGAACACCGCCGTATCGCGGCCGGCAAATTCGACCGCGCCAATCAGGTCGTCTCCACCGGCAACCACGATTACGGCATTCACTTGCTTCTCGACTGCTGCAAGCTCGATCCGAGCAATCTCATCTACCGTCAAGCCCTGCGCCGCACCCAAAAGGCCAAGTATCGCAACAATCTACGCGGTAGCCTGTTCGCGCGCTGGACGAGTTGGCCACTGCGCGCCCGCATGAAAGCCTCGCTCCGAGCCGGCGATTACGTTAAGGTTTTGGAGTACGGCGAACGCATCCTGACCAAGAATCCTTGGGATGTGGGCGCGCAGATGGATATGTCCGATGCCGCCGAGGTACTCGGTCTCCTCGATTTGGCCATTTGGAATCTCGAACAGGCGCGGCAGAAATCGGGGTTCGACGCGCGGCTGAATCGGGCCTTGGCTCATCTGTACGAAAAGCGAGGCAACTTCACCCAGGCCATCGCCCTGTGGGAGTTGATCCGCAAGGTCAAGCCCGGCGATCAAGAAGCTCAGCATAAAATCAAGGATCTGGCCGCCGACGACACCATCGCCCGCGCTCAATATCAGGTTCACGTTCAGGCCAATGAAACGTCTGCGGACGAACCGGAATCGCCGGCGGTCGGCGCGGCCGCGCCGCGCGCCAAAAAGGATAGCACCGACCAGATGCCGGCCGGATGGTGGCTCCACGATGGCAGCACCCCGCCGCCCGGTCGGAACGCCGCCGCTTCCGACCGCGAAGCGACGGCGACCAACGATCGGCTCGATCGGGAAGCCGCCCCTCTGCGCGCGCGCCTCAAAGACGATCCGACCAGTCCCTACACCTATCTGCAGTTGGCCGCCGTCTATCGGCGCGGCGACGATCTCGACAAGGCTCGCGCCGTATTGCAAGAAGGATTGGGGCCGACCGGCAACGCCTTCGAGCTGAGCGTGCAATTGGCCGATCTCGACATCGAACCGTTTCGCCGCAATTTGGCCATTGCCGAGGACAAGCTCCGAGCCGATCCCGAAAGTGCCGAGTTGCGCCGCCTGGGCATCCGCTTGCGCAAAGAGATCAACTCGCGCGAACTCGATCTCTTTCGCCAGAAGTCCGAGCGCTATCCCACCGAAATGATTCATCGCTACGAAGTCGGCGTGCGTCTGTATCGAGGCGGACAAGTCGACGAAGCGATTCGTGAGTTGCAGGCCGCGCGCGTCGATCCGCGCTCGCGCTGGCAAGCGTTATTGGCGCTCGGTTTGTGTTTCAAGGCGCGCTCCAATTGGCGGCTGGCCGAGTTGAACTTCGAGGAAGCGTTGAAGAATCTGCCCGCCGGGGAGACGGATCGTCGCAAGGAGATTCTCTACGAGTTGGCCGCCGGCTGCGCGGAAGCCCACGACCTCAACAAGGCCATTGACATGGGCACGATGCTGGCCAATATCGACTTTTCCTATCGTGACATAAGCAAACTGCTCGACGAATGGCAGAAGCGCGCCGAACGGGCCAACGTCTCGTCGTGATCGCGCCTGCCCAAACGGTCGCCTCCTCCTCGATCCAGGCCGCGCTAATATCTACTGGCGGATGATGCCACAAATGAATAGGATGGACGGCGGTTCCATCGAGAGAATGTATCCTTCCTCGCTGCACCGGGCAGCCGCACGCTCGATGGGACGCTTACCCTCCCTCCCTCCGTAGGATTTGCCAATGCGAAACGACATGCTCCTCCAACCGTGGCGGCGGTTCGTCCCGTTCGCCGTCCTGACCCTGGCCTTTTCTCTCGCCTTTGCCGACGACAAACCGGCAACCAACAACGCGCCTCCCAAAGGCTTCACCGCCCTGTTCAACGGTAAAGATTTCACGGGCTGGCACGGCATGCCCCATCAAGATCCCTATAAGTTGGCCGCCCTGCCCGAAGCCGATCGCAAAGCACAGATCGAGAAATGGAACGACGATCTGAAGAAACATTGGAAGGTCGAAAACGGCGAAATCGTCAACGACGGCAACGGCGTCTATTTGACCACCGACAAAGAGTTCGGCGACATCGAGTTGCTGATCGACTACAAGATGTATCCCAAGGGAGACAGCGGCATCTACCTCAAAGCCACCCCCCAAGTGCAAATTTGGGACTACACCAAGGAAGGCGGCAAATGGAACCTCGGCGCGGATAAGGGCAGTGGCGGCCTGTGGAACAACAGCCCCGGCGCTCCCGGCAAAGATCCCCTCGAACTGGCCGACAAGCCGTTCGGCGAATGGAACCACTTTCGCATTCTCATGCTCGGCGACCGCGTCACGGTGCATCTGAACGGCAAGCTCGTCGTCAAGCACGCACGGCTCGAAAACTTCTGGAAGCGCGGTCTCCCTTTGCCCGTCAAGGGACCGATTCAACTGCAAACGCACGGCAGCGAGATCCGCTGGCGCAACGTCTATGTCCGCGAGATTCCCGGCGACGAAGCCAACAAGCTCCTCCGCGAGATGAGCGACAAAAAGGGATACCGTAAGGTGTTTAACGGAGAGGACTTCACCGGATGGGCCGGACCAGTCGAGAACTACGAAGTGAAGGACGGCTCTATCGTCTGCAAACCGCGCAAGGGCGGAACCATCCATACCAAGGAAGAGTACGGCGATTTCGCGGCTCGGTTGGAGTTCAAGCTGCCCAAGAACGGGAACAATGGACTGGCCATTCGCTATCCCGGCAGCGGCGACACGGCCTATGCTGGAATGTGCGAACTGCAAGTGCTGGACGATGCCTACAAGGGGATCGATCCACGCCAGGCTCACGGTTCGGCTTACGGCATGGTAGCCGCCCAGCGAGGCTATCAGCGTCCCATCGGCGAATGGAACTATCAGGAAGTCACCGTCAAGGGATCGAAGATCAAGGTCGAACTGAACGGCTGTGTCATTCTCGATTGCGATTTGAGCAAGGTCGACAAGTTCATGGCCAACAGTCCGCATCCGGGCAAAGACCGCACCAGCGGCCACTTCGGCTTCGCCGGCCACAACGATCCCGTGGCGTTCCGCAACATTGAGATCAAGCGTTTGGACGCGAAATAGCGCGCGGACGAACGGCGCAGTAGGCTCCAACGGCTCTCGTTCCTCGACCCACTCTACGAATTACCCGTTCCGTGGAGTGGGTCTCGCTGCGTTTCGATCCACCCTTCGGAACTTCGTTCGGTTCAAATAATCCTTCGGACTCCAGCCTCGGAGACGCGCTTTCCCTCTACTCCTCTTGCCCCCTTCGCCTATTCTGGGAGAAGGGGGGAGAGAAGTCCCGTCCGCCGTCATTCGTCGAGGAAATCGCATGAGTACCCTGTTGGATCGCTTTTGTCGTTACGTTTGCATCGACACTACCGCCGTCGAGAATGCCGGGACGTATCCCAGTTCGCCGGGGCAGCTCGAACTGGGGCGGATGTTGGCCGAGGAGCTGCGGGCGATGGGCGTGCGCGACGCGGCTCAGGACGAACACGGCATCGTCGTGGCCACGCTGCCCGCCACGGTGTCGCACCCCGCGCCGACCATCGCCTGGATCGCGCACGTCGATACCTCGCCGGAGACGACCGGACGCAACGTCAAACCCATCGTTCACGAAAACTATCAGGGCGGCGACATCGTGCTGCCCGGCGATCCGAGTAAAGTCATCCGTGTTAGCGACAATCCGGAACTGTTAAATCTCAAAGGGCACACGCTGGTTACCACCGATGGAACGACGCTGCTGGGGGCGGACGACAAGGCGGGTGTGGCCGTCATCATGGAGGCGGCGGCGCAGTTGATGGCGCGGCCGGAACTGCCGCACGGGCCGATTCGCATTTGCTTCACCTGCGACGAGGAGATCGGCCACGGCGTCGATCGCGTCGATCTGAAAAAGCTCGGCGCGGTGGCCGGCTACACGCTCGACGGCGGCGGCGTGGGCGAGATTGACGGCGAGACGTTCTCCGCCGATCTGGCCGTCGTCACCGTGCGCGGCGTCAACATTCATCCGGCCATCGCCAAGGGCCGCATGATAAACGCCGTGCGTCTGGCTGGGCTGTTTCTCGACCGTCTGCCGCGTCTGACGCAGTCGCCGGAAACCACCGCCGACCGCGAAGGGTTCCTCCATCCCTATCGCATCGACGGCGGCGTGGCCGAGACGACGATTCGCATTCTGCTGCGCGACTTCGAGACGCCGCGCTTGGCCGAGCGCGCCGAACTGTTGCGAGCCGTGGCACGAACGGTCGTGGCCGAATATCCGGGGGCCTCGATCGACGTAACCGTGACGCCGCAATATCGCAACATGGCCGAGGGATTGGCCAAGGAGCCGCGCGCCGTGGCGTTCGCTCAGGAAGCGATGCGCCGCGCCGGCGTGGAACCGAAGTTGACCATCGTGCGCGGCGGCACCGACGGTTCGCGTCTGACCGAAATCGGCCTACCCACGCCGAACCTCTCAACCGGCGAACACAATCTGCATTCGCCGCTGGAATGGACCTGTCTGGAAGAGATGGCGACGGCAGCTCGCGTGTTGATGGAGTTGGCGCGCGTCTGGGCTGGGGAATAACTCGATTTCGCGTCGTCTGATAAAATGGCGGAAGTTTGGAGAGACGGGAGGGCCGGAAGGTGGTCGTGGAATGGCTGGGGCCGAGTCTGACGGCTTATCGACATCGATCCGATCTCAAAGAGTTGCTTACCGGCGGCTTGGCGAAACTGTTGGGTAAGAGCGTCTCACTCGCCGTCACCGGGATGCAAGGAGCCGGAAAAACGGTCCTTCTCGATTATCTGACAGGAAAGGCGTTGAAGTCGGGATACAAACAGCCGGCCCAATCGCAAACGATGGAGCGAGGGATTATCAAGAGTCCGAAGAGGCGTATCCGCGTGTCCGTTGTGCCGGGACAGATCGCCGAACCTCGGCACGTCGCTCTCGATCAACTGTTCCGTGGCAAAACACCGATCCAAGGGATCGTCCATGTGGTCAGCTATGGCCATGCAAGTACGCGAAATGAAGATGCGGCTAAGGCGATGGTGAAAGAGTTGAAATTGTCCACGTTTGCCAAGTATGTAAAATATCAAATGGAGCGAGAGTTGGACGATTTCGAGCAAACTTGCGAGGCGATTCGAGCATCCCACCGCAAACATCATGCACCGAGTTGGATGCTTGTCGCCGTCGATAAGATCGATTTGTACCACGATCGACTTCCGAAGGCGCGAGAGTATTACGCTTCGAGTTCGTCCTCGCCCTTCATCGAACGTCTGCGAACGTTGGCCAGACAGGTCGGCGAAGACTATTTCCGCTGGGAAGCCGCGCCGGTTTGCGGAGTGTTGGAGGAGCTTAATTGGAACGGGAAGATAGAATCTTCTCAGATCGATCGGCCTTTGCGCGACGCTTACTTGGTTCAATTCCTTGAACTGCTGAAAAGCTACTGCGCGTAGCGGAATAGGGGGCTGTCATGTCCATCGTCGACGAGGAGCCGTTTCTGGGTCGAGAAGGTGGCCGCAAGTTGTACGAAGACGCGGACAAGCTGTTGCGTTTGGCCGAAGGGCTACAAGAAAAATGCGAGCAGTATGAGGAAAAACGGGATCAGCAATTCGCCCTTCAGGGGATCATTATTCTCTTCTTCACGATTCCTCTAGTGTATCTCGGCTTTAGTATGTCCCGACCGGGGGAAGAGAATGGGGTGGCTAATGTGTGGTTCTGGTTGGCGGTCACCGCCTTTTACTTATATGGTGTCCGCTGCCTCATTCACATGCGCTTACAGTTTAACGGTCTGATCGCGCGGGAAAGACGCGCCTTTCACAGCGTTGTAGACATGCTACGCGATCTTGAGAAAGGAATCTCAGGGCAAGACATCCTTTCGACGTTGGAGCGCGCTGAGTTCCGCATTCGATTGTCTCGATTCGACATCGGACCCGGCAAGTAATCCTCGCCCGGCGGCATTTCCTCGTTGCTCGTCCCTCTTCGTCTGCTACGGCGTGGTCGATGTTTGTCCTCCTCCGGCTATCCGCTGTTTTATCCACGTTCTGAATTGCCGTATCACGCTGTTTTCGTCCTGATTCGCGCACATCGCCAGAAAACCCATCAAATCCGCCGGCGTCACCAACGGAAACGAAAGGCTATGACTCGCCGCGCTATATTTGCGATTCGTGCCGAGGGTCTGAAACGTCAAGGTCCGCTCGTCGAGCCGCCACACTTCCGGCACGCCCAGCGCGGCATAGATGCTCATGCGATCCAACGAACTACTGGTGATATCGACTTCCAGCGCGAGATCGGGCGGCGGATCGATGCGGAGATCGAGGGTGCGCTTGCCTCGCACCGCAGGTTCATTGGCGATCCAGTAACAGCGATCCGGTTCCAAACCGCGCTGACGGCGACGGCGGCGCAAGGTCATCGATCCGCCTTCCTTGATCGGCAAGTCCAATTCTTCCGTCAGCGTGATTGTCAATCGCCCCAGGAACGTGACGCCGCTTTCGTGTTCGGGCAATGGACTCATTATCTCCAATCTCCCTCTGTCGTAGGTCAGACGGCAACCCGGACGTTCCGCGAAGAGACGCAGGAAGTGCGTGTAGGTCCGCCAGTCCACCTCGTCCAAATACAGACGATCGCGGACGGCGGAGGGAGTGGATACGGTAGACATGCGATCCTCCCGATAGAAGTTTGGTCGCGGCGAACGAACGGGATTATAACGCACATACCGCTCGGAGACGACTCCATCTGGACTTTCACTTTTCTTTCATCGTATAATCGACACGAGTGTTCGCAGGGGAGAATGGCCGATGAGTTGGCAAGACGACGACGATGAGACAATGCCGTGTCCCTACTGTCGCCGTGCCATCCATGAGGATTCGGTTCGCTGCCCGCACTGCGAGAATTATCTTTCGCAAGAGGATGCGCCGTCGCGGCGTTCGTGGTGGTTTTTGATCTGTGCCCTTCTCTGCCTGCTTGTGGCGTTGGGATGGGCTTTGCAAAAGCTGTGACTAGCATGGCCGATCCACTCATCACCCTCACCACCGATTTCGGCAGCGGTTCGCACTATGTCGCCGCGGCCAAGGGCGTCATTCTCGCCCTCAACCCCGAGGTTCGCATCGTCGATCTCAGCCACGACATCCCGGCTCAGGATCTGCGTCAGGCGGCCTTCTTTCTCGTATCGGCGCTGCCGTACTTTCCGCCGGAGACGCTGCATGTCGTCGTCGTCGATCCCGGTGTGGGCGGCGAACGGTCGATCCTTTACGTCGAACTGGCGAACCTGCGCTTGCTGGTGCCGGACAACGGCTGTTGGACGTGGTTGATCGAGGGAGGCCGCCGCCGTCCGCGCGTGGTACGGCTGACCGAGAGGCGCTTTTGGCGCAGCCGTATCAGCGATACCTTTCACGGAAGGGACATCTTCGCCCCCGTCGCCGCCAATCTCAGCCTCGGTCTCGATCCGCGCGAACTGGGGCCGCTCGTCGGCGACTGGGTCCGCCTGGATCGTCCCACGCCGCACCACGACGCCAAGGGCATTCGCGGCGAAGTTCTGTACGTCGATTCTTTCGGCAATCTCATCACGAACATTCCCGGCGAGGCGCTGTCGCTCGACGACCGGCCCAAGCGGGTGCGCGTCGATGGCATCGAAGTACCCCGCATCGTTCGCACTTATTCCGAAGCCGAGCCTGGAACCCTCGTCGCGCTGGTGTCGAGCGTCGAATGGCTGGAAGTGGCCGTCGCCCAGGGCGACGCCGCCCGCCTCCTCGCCGCCCGCGTCGGCACGCCGGTGACGATTGAGTGGCAGACGTGAGGATTGACATTGCCACCGGGTTGCGAATAGTCTCAGACTGCTTGAAGCAAATGCTGTGAGAAAAATTCAAAGAAGGTCAAAATAGGTCTTGACAATCTCCAAGTCGCGTTTCTAGGATAGGCGGTAGAAAACGGTTGCGACTACGCCTATGCCTCAACTCCCAAAAGGACGCGACCCCGATGTTCTATTCAATCGATAACATCCACGCGCCACGCGCCACGCGCCACGCGCCACGCGCCACGCGCCACGCGCCACGCGCCACGCGCCACGCGCCACGCGCCACGCGCCACGCGCCACGCGC
>JAJXWW010000069.1 GCA_021781415.1 Planctomycetota bacterium | reverse complement strand
AGCCGGAGGGATTGTGGTAAGCCATGCGCACGCCGTCCTTCACGGACACTAGCTCCGGCAGATAATCGCGCCTTCGCCGCCACATCTCCGCCGCGATTTCTCCGCATCTTTTACGAGCGATTTCCCCGTCTCCCTCGCCGCCGACGACGACCGACGATCCCAACTCTGGGATGTCGAGCCAAGGTTGCACCGTGGCGAGACCGGCACAGAGTATACCCGTTTCACCCTCGATCGCTTGGAGGCGTTCCCAGAGTGCGTGACTGACGCTGGCGGGATCTTGGGTGTTGGCGCGTTCGGCAGGAACGACGAGAGGCAGCTTTTGAAACGCCGTGACGGGCCGCACTCCTTCGACGAGAATGCGGCGCATCACCGCCGCGCCGCGCTGTCCCGTCTCATAAACGTCGATGTGGGGTGCCGTATGGTACAACACCAAAGCATCGGCGGCACGGACGATGCGTTCGGTGATATTCGCATGGAGGTCGAGTGTCGCCACCAGGGGAACGTCTGGGCCAATCAGGGCGCGGAAGGCATCGAGGGTTTCACCTTCCACATCCGGTACTTGCTCTGCCACGAGGGATCCGTGCAGGGCGAGCAAGACGCCATCCACCGGCAACGCCCGGCGGAGCGCTTCGGTCAACTCCTCGCGAATCCAAACGAATGTGTCGCTTGACGCGGCTCCCCCAGGCCAAGCCGGCAAGCGTATCAGCCCGACGATCTCCGGTTGCTCCGGCCAACGCCGTAACGACTGGATGAATCCACCCAACTCGTTCGTGTCGGCCATGCGCTCGACCAATTCCGCCCCGCGCACGATACCGAACTGCTCGAAGTCGCGCCGCGTCGTGGGAATGGGATTGAAGGTATTGGTCTCTTGCCAGAGTTGGCCGATGGCGATGCGCATGGCTCGGTTACCTCGATCGTAGTTCGCTCGCTGCCTCATCCAGTCGATTGAGCGTCTCGTCCGCGTCCGCCAACGTCATCGCGGCGCAGAAGCCGTGATGGCAGGCTGCGCCGCCGTAATCGTGGAAATAGACGCCCCGGCGCGCGGCGGCGGCGATGAACTGCAACATCGTCTCGCGGTGATGGCGCACCGCATCGCGGTAGTTGCGGATCGGTTCCGGGACTCCGAAATAGATGCCGAACCGCGCTCCCAATCCTTGCACGCGCCCCGGTACGGCACGATGCGCGAAGATCTCGTTCAGCCCGTCGTACAGGCGTGCGGCGAGGGCGTGGATGTGTTCGTAGAAGCCGGATTGACAATAGGTCGTCACCGCCGCCAGAGCGGCAGCCACGGCGACGGGATGACCGTTGTAGGTGCCGCTATGTTGGCAATTGCCTTGCGGCATCAGACGCTCCATGATGTCCGCGCGGCCTCCGAAAACACTCAACGGATAACTGCCACCCACGGCCTTGCCCAGCGTGCAGAGATCCGGGGTGACGCCGAGGTATTCCTGCGCTCCTCCTGGCGCCATGCGGAAGGCGCTTAATACTTCGTCGAAGATGAGCAGTACGCCGTGCGCCTGCGTCAATCGGCGTAACGCGGTTAAAAACTCCGCACTCGGCACGATGCAACCGGCGTTATAGTAGATCGGCTCGCAAAAGACGGCAGCCAACTCCGAGCCGTGCAGCGCGAAGGCCGCTTCCAGCAGATCGGGACGATTGTAGGGAACGACGACGAGGTTTTGCTCGAAGCCGGCGGGTAGACCGGAGGAGCCGGGATAAAGGGTCGGCGCATCCTCGGGACCGAGACGGTCGGCAGGCGTGCCGATGGCGTACATGACTTGATCGTGATAGCCGTGGAAGTTGCCCTCAAACTTCAGAACTTTGGTGCGGCCCGTGAACGCTCGTGCCAGACGCAGACAGTGCATCGTCGCTTCCGTGCCGGAGCCGGTGAAGCGCACGCGCTCGCAGCAAGGCACGGTTGCGCACAGCAATTGGGCCAGCCGCGTATGCAATTCGTTCTCGTACGAGCAAGCCGCCCCGCGTTGTAGCACGCTCTCGACCGCCTGTCGGACGCGCGGATCACCGTGCCCCAACAGCGTCGCCCCGTGGCTGCAACAAAGGTCGATATATTCACGACCATCGAGATCCCAAATACGGCAACCGTCGGCGCGATCCACAAGCATGGGATGTCCCAGAGCGCGATTGAGTCGCGTCGAAGCGCTCACGCCTCCAGCTAGATACTTGCAGGCTTGCTCGTACTGTTCTTCAACGCGAGTCATGGAACCTCCAGATCGGAGAGCGCGAACGGTGGGAAGTAGAGCGGAGAGTGCCAATCGGAGAATCCTCGTTATTCCCACTGTTCCGACCCAACAAGGGGGGGCGAAAAAAGCCCTTTCTCAATTTAGTTCGGCTTCTTGGCTGAGCCAGGTCGTTTTCGCACGGGATCGGTTAGCCGCGACGCGCAGCGGAGCGCGAAGTCACGCGCTCCGCTGCGCGTCGCGGCTAACCGAGCGTCCCATTTTGTATGCAGTCCGAAGGCTGCGCTTTCTCCGTCGTCGCTTCGAGCGTAGGAATTCGCCTCCTCCCTCTGTTGCCCTAACCGAGTGTTCCACGGTACAATCTTCTCGCGCCGGTCTGGTGGATGGATAGCGGTGCTAGCTCGCGCATTGTCGCAAGGAGGTGTCCAATGCGAATCCTTTCTCGTTCGCGTCTGACGTTGGCTACGGTTCTTGTTTTCGCTTCGGTGGGATGCTCTGGTAACAAAGGGAAAATCGAAGAGACGGCCTGGGTATCCCAGACCGCGACGGTCAAAGGACAAGAGCTGCCGGCTGGAGCGAGGCAGTTGCAATTCCATAAGGACGGTCATCTCGTCTTCGTTGCCAATGCCAAGCCGTACAAAGGCGCTTACGCCTTGGGTATGGGGCCGTCCGTAACCTTCACGTTTGAAGAAGAGTACGAAGGACGAAAAATCCACGTCGAGAAAGTTGTCGTGGAGGGCGACACTTTGGTGTTGACCAACCCCGACGGAAGCGAGATTCCGTTTCAAAAAGCGCATTGACCGAAGTGGAACAATCGGATTCCTCGGAAGATTCGCGCCTGCCGGTCTTTCTTGACCTATGTTTCGATAGATGCGTCGAGTCGTCGCTTCGACTCGGCGGATCTACCGTGGGCGGAATGCTCGCCCTACTTCTTTAACATCCGAGGAGGTCTTCTTCCATGCAATTGCCTCTGTTGTTCGGTGTCTTGGGAACGCTCTTGGTCGTGGCCATCTATTTCGTCTGGGGCCGCAAACCCAGCAAGCAGTAGGCTACAATGAAGTACATGCAGCACGCAGGGAGCGATTCCCGTCGGGAATTGCCTCTCGTTGCCCTGCCGCTGCCTGGCTTCGTTGCGGTCGCTTATGGATTGCATTTATCTCGATAACAACGCCACCACGCCTCTTTTGCCGGAGGTGTGGCAGGCCATGTATCCGTACTTCGTCGAAGCATTCGCCAATCCCGCCAGTGCGCACTCCGCCGGACGAAAGGCTCGCCGCGCGCTCGAAGACGCGCGGGAGCAAGTTGCGGCCCTTCTCGATGCGTACCCCGATGAAGTCGTCTTCACCAGCGGCGCGACCGAGGCGAACAATTTGGCGATCTTGGGCCTGTGCGGCTCGGCCCCGGGACGTTTACTCGCCAGTCCGGTCGAACATCCTTCCGTCGCCGAACCGCTGCGCCATCTGTCCGAGAATGGCTACTCTCTCGCCACTTTGCCCATCGATGCGGCGGGGATCGTGGAGATTCAATCTTTCGACGCGCTTCTTTCTCCGCAAACACGCCTCGTCACCGTTATGCTCGCCAACCACGAGACGGGAGCGATTCAGCCCATTCGCCAGCTGGCGGAGCTGTTGGAGGGGCGAGCGCTCTTTCACTGTGACGCCGTGCAGGCGGTCGGCAAGATCGCCGTCCATTTCCACAATCTCGGCGTCGATTCGCTTTCCCTGAGCGCCCACAAGTTTCATGGCCCCAAGGGCATCGGCGCGTTATTGGCGCGTCGCGGCGTGCAGCTGCCGCCGCGCGCATGGGGAGGACACCAACAGCGCGGTATTCGTCCCGGAACCGAGCCGGTCGCCCTTGCCGTCGGTCTCGCCCGCGCTCTCGAACTGGCTTGTCGCGAACGCGACGAGCGCCTGACTCGCATCCGTCAACTGCGCCGGCGCTTTCTCAGCTCGCTCGACGCAGCCGCTCCGGTTGTCCTCAACGGTTCGGACGACGGCATCCCTCACACGGTAAACGTCTCCTTCCCAAGAGTCAAAGCGGATCTGTTATTGATGAATCTCGATTTGGCGGGCATCGCTTGTTCGACCGGCTCGGCTTGTTCGAGCGGTTCGTTGCTGCCGTCGCCGGTCTTGCAAGCGATGGGGGTCGGCGACGAGGTGCTGCGCTCGGCGATGCGGTTTAGCCTCAGTCCGTTCTCGACGCCAGAGGAAATCGCCGAAGCCGCTCGCCGGATCGTGGAAGTCGTGGCGCGCTTGCGGGACGGAGAACGGTAGGGGTCGCTTCCGTTTTTATCTCTTCGGGAATGGGCATGGCGTTTGCATTTCTCTCCTCCGCGAACTGCGTTTCGGTTCGACGTAGTTCCGCTTCAACAGATCCGCACTCTTCTGGAGGAGAGGTTTTCGCTATGACCAAGAAAAAAGGGTTCGCTGGCATGGATGCCGAACGACAGCGCGAGATTGCCAGTAAAGGGGGGCGCGCGGCGCACGAAAAAGGGACGGCGCATGAGTTTACTTCCGAAGAAGCGCGAGAAGCGGGACGCAAGGGAGGTCAAACGGCTCACGGTCGCGGCACGGCTCATCGCTTCACGTCCGAGGAGGCGCGCGCCGCCGGACGCAAAGGGGGACGCAAACCGCGCGGAGCCTGACGGCGGAGCCCCCTTGGTTTAGGAAGCGCCCTTCCCCAAGTCGAGCAGAGCCGTTCGCACAAAGAGTCTATCCGCAAAGCCCCCTCGCCCCGGTACTCAGGGGAGAGGGGCTTCCGTTGCTCCCCTCTCCCCTTGACTCAGGGTTGAGGTGCAAGAACAGTTTCATGCGTTCCAAGCGGGTCGCCCTCTCTCGAAGCTGTCCCCGCAACTCTAGGCGAGAAGCCTCCACGGCGAGAAAGCGAACGGATCGACCGATAATCGTCGTTCGCCGTCTCAATTCTCTCCGTTCTCATGCTATGCTTGACGGGATTCGTCGCCCGCTAACTTATGAGAGACGAGCAATCCATGCGTCTGGGCAATCATCTCGTCCGGTGCGGGCTGGTTACTTCCGAGGAAATGCTTCGCGCGCTGGACCAACAGATGAGAGGGCGCATCCCCATCGGTCAGCTGGCCGTGCAGACCGGGCACTTGTCGATGGGACAGGTTTTCAAGATCCTCAGCGTGCAATCCGAACGGCACCTCCCGTTCGGCCAACTCGCCGTGGAACTCGGTTTCCTGAGCAAGGCTGGCTTACAAGAGTTGCTCGACGTCCAAACGCTGCGCAGTCAAACGCTCGGCGACATCCTCGTCGACATGGGAGCCATCGACCGCGCCACGCTGGAGTCCGAACAATCTCGCCATCCATTTTCCGATACCGACATTCAGATGATCTCCTAGCCGTACAGCGCTGCTCTCGAATTCGCTCCTCTCCCATGAGTACAGGGGAGAGGGGAGTAGCGCTGTACTGCTAGCCGATGCGCCAAGCGTGCTACTGCCGTTGGAACAAGATTTTCTCCAACTCTTTGCGGAACGGTTCGCTCAGGGCGATTGCCGATTGGAAATTCGGCTCGTCCAAGGTGTACATCTCCGCTTCTTGGCGAGCCACGATTGTGGCGTTGCGCGGCGCTCCGGTCAGCAACGATGCCTCGCCGAAACATTGGCCCTTGCGCAAAGTCGCCACCACCCTCTCGTTCGCAGTGCCCTTGTTGAGGATCACATCCACTTCGCCGCTCTTGATGAGATAAAATTTATCGCCCGCGTCTCCCTGGCGGATAACGATGCCGCCGGCCGGATGTTTCTCCGTTTCCATCACCTCGGCGATGTTCGTCAGGGTACTCGTCGATAAGTGCGCGAATGTCTCGGACTGTTTGAGAAATTCGCAAATCTCGATCGCTTGTTGCAAAAGCACGTTGGACTTGATGCGGCCATTGGCCATGCCGACGATGCGGTCGGCGACATCGAGAATGCGATTGTCGTGGGTGACGATCAGACTGGTGCAGCCCTCTTCCACGGCAAGTTTCTTGAGCAAGTTGACGACTTCGCGCCCGCTCTGTTCGTCCAAGGCCGCCGTTGGCTCGTCGGCGAGGATCAGTTTGGGACAATTGGCCAAGGCGCGCGCGATGGCGACGCGCTGCCGCTGTCCGCCGGAGAGGCGCGCGGGCTTGTAGTGGATGCGTTCTCCTAAACCCAAGGCGGATAAAACTTCGACGGCGCGGTTGTGGATACGCGTTCGATCCCTCTCCTTCAGTTCCAAAGCCATGCGCACGTTTTGCAAGGCGGTCAAGGAGCCGAAGAGATTGTGCGCCTGAAAGATGAACCCGATGTCGCGGCGGACTTGGACCAGTTGCTTGCCGCGCAGCCGGTGGAGCGGCTGGCCCAGCACCTCGATTTCGCCTTCCTGCACGGTGCGCAACGCGCCCAACAGGGACAGCAACGTCGTTTTGCCGGAGCCAGACGGTCCCGTCATGATGACGATCTCGCCGCGCGCCACTTGCAATTCGTTGTCGAAGAGAACCTGCTTCCGGGTCTCATCCGTGTCGCCGTACCAATGGTTGAGCCGCTCGACGCGCAGCACCGGCTCGGCGCGGCGAAACGTCGAGGAACGCGGGCGGGGATCGGCGGTTGCCTCGCTCATCCGAACACCTCCGCGGGATCGGCCGTCTTCACCTTGCGCAGCGCCAAAAGGCCGGAAAATACGCACATGGAGGCCGTCAGAAAAAAGATTAATAGGATGCGCAAAGGGGTCATGCGCATGGGCAAACCGACCCAAGCGTCCAGAAGGCGATAGAGAACCCAACTCAGGGACAAGCCCGGCACGAAGCCGAGGATCGCCAACCACAGCGATTCGAGCAACACGGTCGCGCTCAGGTAACGATCGGGGTAGCCGATGGCCTTGAGGGTGGCGAACTCCGGCAGATGTTCGGATACGTCCGTCGAGATGATTTGATAGCAGATTACCGCGCCGACGACGAAGCCCATGAATAGACCGAACTGGAAGATGAATCCGATCGGCGTGGCCCGCTGCCAATAGGATTTCTCCACGTCGATGAACTCGTCCTTGGTGAAGACGTTGACATCGTCGGGCAATACTTCTCGAACCTCGCGGCGAACGGTTTGTATGTCCGTGCCCTCCTTGACTCGGATAACGCCAAGATCGGCGAGGTTCAGCGTCTCGGTCGGCGTTAATTCGTTCGGAAACAGCTGCGCGTAGGTCAAATCGCTCATCACGACGCTGCCGTCGCTGGTGAAATCGGTGCCGAGTTTGAAGGTGCGGACGACGTGGACGGTGTGCTGCGCCAATTCGCGGTCGATGCCCGGCTCGACGACCCCGTAGGCGCGCTTCGATTTGCGATCGAGTAAGATATTGAAGGGCACTTTCAGCTCGGCGCGGCCGGCTTCGACGTCGGGATTGGCCAGAACGGGAAGATCGGGATCGAAGGCGATGACGCGGATCGGATGACTGCTCGGACGTTCGCGTTCGGGCAAGCCGGTATCCTTCCAAAACGACGTGGTGTATTCGAGATAAACGGGATGGGCAAACTCCACTCCAGGCGCGCACCGCGCCTGGGCGAGACGGCGAGTCGCAAACGGCTCCTTAATGCCCATCGCATAGCGCGCTTTACTCACCACGATGATTTCACCGTTGAATTGCTGGATCAGCTCCACGGGCGCATCGAGCAAGGCATTCCAAAAGCCCAGCTCGACGAACATGAGAAAAACGGCGAATGCCACGCCGAGTATGCAGACGACCATCCGGCGCTTGTCGTGCGCCAGATTCAGCCAGGCTAAAGGAACGCGCCGATAAAGAGGCATGGGGTTCCCCTCGAACGAAATCCGCTCAGAACAAATCGGCTGGGTCCGCGGCCTTGACCTTGCGCAGTGCCAAGAGGCCGGAGAGGGAACACATTGCCGCGGCCAGTGCCAAAACGCCGACGGCGCGCGTCCACGTCATGTCCAATGGCAACTCGGCCTCTCGGCGTCCCAAGGCGTACAGCCCCAACGCGGCGACGAAGGCGGGCATGTAGCCTAGAACCGCGAGCATCAACGCCTGACGCAGTACCACGCCGGAGAGGTAGCTCTGCTCGTAGCCGATCGCCTTCAGCGTGGCGTATTCGGCAAAATGATCGGCGATGTCCGTGGCGATAACTTGATAGACGAAAATGACGCCGACGATCAGGGCCACGAAGACGCCCATTTGGAAGATGATGCCCACCGAGGTGCGATGCAGCCAATAATCGCGTTCGTGTTCCTCGATCTCCGCGCGGGTGAGGAGGCGCACTTCGTCGCGCGGCCGACCGTTGTAGAACCTCTCGGACAGTTCCCGCTTCACCTCGTCGGCCCGGCTGCGCGCTTCGGGCTTGAGGCGAATGAGACCCAGCGCGGGACGTTGCAGGGCGAGCGATCCGGTTAGGTGTTCGTAAGTGCGCTCGCTCGTCAACACCATTCCGTCCGCTCCGTAGCCGGTGCCGATGGTGAACTCGCCGACGACCTCGACGAGTCTTCGGTTCATTTCCGTTTCGATCCCGACGCCGCGCGGTCCAAAGTACGCGCGCGTGGCGGTGTCCATCAGCACCGTGTCGGGCGCTCGGAGCCGTTGCAGACATTCCGCGCACGGCTCGCTGCGAAAGACGCTCTCCGTGCGAAAAACGGGTTCGTCGAGGCGAAAAGCGAACACGAGAATGGCGCGGCGTTGACGGCTTCGATTTTGCACGCGCCAACTCTGCCAATCGATATACAGAGGCGATACCGATTCCACGTCGCCATGCCCCAACGGTTGATAGACGCGCGGCAACGCGAAGCTGCGCGGCCTCGTGGCGTTGAGATAATTGTTCGACAGCAAGACGAGATCGAAGTCGAGCGCGCGATAGAGCGTATTGGCGGCGGTCTCGGCGGAGCCGTAGAAGCCCAGCTGCATGAAGATCAGCAACACCGCGAAGCCGACGCCGAGTATGGCAACGCCGGTTCGCAACGGCTGATGCAGCAGATTCCGCAAGACTAACGGCGTTTTCATGGATGACTTCGGTTAGCCGCGTTGCCGAGCAGAGCGTGGAGTCGAACGCACCTCTAGTGTTCGCCCGTCTGAATCTCGACGCGGACTTGATGCCCAATCAGTTTGGCAACGGGCTTGGGATCGTCCAAGGCCACTTTCACCTCCACGACCCGGTTGTCCACCGCCGCGCGCGGATCGAGCGGGACGACCTGTGCCTTGCCGACGCTGCCGGAGATCCATTCGACCTTGCCGCTCAGGGCGTTCTTGTTCTTTGTGAAAATAGAGCTTGTCACCGTCGCCGCTTGACCGACCTTTACATATTGGATGTCGGTTTCGTAGACCTCGGTACGGACGATCATTTTGTCCACATTAGCCATCTGCAGAATGGCTTGTCCGTGAACCAACTCACCTTCCCGAACGAAGACGCGCAAAATGGTACCGCGGCAGGGAGCGTGGATCTGAGTCTCCTTCAGGCGTTCGTCGGCTTGCTTGATCTGCGTATCGAGCAATGGTCGAGAGATGGCCCTTCGACTCTGTTTCCATTCGGCCCGCGCCGCTTGCACCCGGGCGTTCGCCACTTTGCGGTTCAACGAACTGGTATCTTGCAGCTTTTTGAGTTGGCTCCGCGTGGCGATCAATTCGGTCGTCGCCTGTTGCATCGCCAGTTTTTGCTTCTCCTTGTCTTGGTCGGCGACGGTATCGCCCGCGGCAAGGTAACGATCGTAATCCTTGCGAGCATTTCGCTCTTGCATCTCCAAGAAGGCGATCTTGCTTTTCAGCGACTCGATCTCCAACGGTTCGATTTCCACAAGCCGATCGCGTTGAAGTTCTTCCACGGCGATCTGCGCCGTGCCGCTTTCGTCGATCGCTTTCAACCGCTCGTCTGCCTGCTCGCGCTGGATGGCGGCCAATTGCAGTTCCAGTTTGCGCATGACTTCGCTGTCGAGAACGGCCAACGCATCGTCTTTTTCGACGGGTTGTCCTTCGGCGACCAACAATCGCCGCAACCGATCCGGCACCGGAACACCCAGCGAAAGGATGCCGCCGCTCGGTTCGATGCGCCCCAGCGCGACCACCTTGTCGAAATTGCGGCTCGCATCGAGCGGGCCATCCACCGAAGAGGCCTCGGCCTTCGGCGCGTAGCAGTACACACCCAACGCACCCAGGCCGATCCCGACCGCGAGACCCGTCAGGAAAACAGTCCCACAGAAGATCGCGGACGTGCGCTTTTCTTGAGGAACCGGCATAAAAAGATCTCGAAAAAAACCGAAACGCTTCCCGCGGATTCGCATCGACGCCACACCTTGAATCATACCTCGTCGAATGGCGCTCGCAAGTGCCTCGCTCCGGCTTCTTCACTCGGCGCAATCCGCGCGGACGGAATAATCGTTCGCCGGGAGTTCCGTTTTTTAGGGTTAGGTCGCTCCAACCCGGCGACTTACGCCGCCGGTTCACCATTCGAGCGTGTACCGTTGACCGCGCCGGACGCACGCCGTACAGTGAAAGAAGAGTCGATTTCGCTCCGCATCCGTGGCATCGAGTCTCAGCCATCGGCCGTCACGAAGGCAACCATGTTGACCAAGCGCATCATTCCCTGTCTCGACGTGGAGCGCGGACGGGTTGTCAAAGGTATCAATTTCCTCCAATTGCGCGACGCCGGTGATCCCGTCGAAGTGGCCCGGCGTTATGAGGAAGACGGGGCCGACGAGTTGGTTTTTCTCGACATCAGCGCCAGCCACGAAGGCCGCGACATCATGCTCGATGTGGTACGGCGTGTCGCCGAACAGATCTTCATGCCGTTTACCGTAGGGGGAGGCATTCGCACGCTGGAGGATGCGACGCGCTTGATTCAGGCGGGAGCGGAGAAGGTGAGCCTGAACTCGTCGGCGGTCAAAACGCCGGAGTTGATCGCCGCCGTGGCGAGGAAGTTCGGGTCGTGCGCCACCGTCGTGAACATCGATCCGAAGCGCGTGCGAGGATCGGATGGGCGCGAAGTGTGGGAAGTTCACACGAACGGAGGGCGTATTCCCACGGGTTTGGAAGCGGTCGCTTGGGCGCGGCGCGTCGAGGAGTTGGGCGCGGGCGAGATCGTTCTCACGTCGATGGACGCCGACGGAACCAAAGCCGGATATGATATGCCCATAACCCGCGCCGTCGCCGACGCCGTGCGCATACCGGTCGTCGCCAGCGGCGGAGCTGGATCGCCGGAGCATCTGTTTCAAGTATTGACCGAGGGCCACGCCGACGCCGCCCTCGCTGCTAGTATTTTCCATTACCACGAGTATGGCATCCCCGCGACCAAGGCTTATCTCGCCGAGCGAGGCGTGCCAATCCGAAGTTCTAAGTGCTGAGTGCTGAGTAAAAACCAAAGTCTCAGCACTCAGAACTCAACGATGAACTTCGGGATGAACTCAGACTTGGAGACGAAGATGGCCACTGCCGACGTAAAAGAGATGCATGCGATGGTGCCGCCTCAGTCCGCTCCCTCGCCGCGCCGCGAGTTGGAAGTGAATAAACTCTTTCGGATGGTGATGAAGCACGAGGCCAGCGACTTGCACCTGAAGTCCGGCCAACCGCCCATGATGCGCCTGCGCGGCGACATCGTGAAAGTGAACGCTCCGCCGATTTCCGGCGAAGACATGGAAAAGCTGTTGATGCCCATGCTCAAGCCCGACCACCGCAAGATTCTCGACGCGGAGGGCGGCGTCGACTTTTCGCACGTCATCGGCAACGACGAATGCCGCTTCCGCGTCAGCATGTTCAAGCAGCGCGGCAAACTTAGCCTGGTGTCTCGCCGCGTCAACACGTTCATTCCCAGCTTCAAGGAATTGGGGCTGCCCGACAGTATCGAAAGCCTGTGTCAATTCAACGAAGGACTCATCATCCTCGCCGGTGTGACCGGCTCCGGCAAAAGCACGACGATCGCCTCAATGATCGATTACATTGCCGAGCGCGAGCCGTTGCACATCCTCACCGTTGAGGATCCCATCGAGTTCACGTTCACCGACAAAAAGTCGTACATCAATCAGCGCGAGATCGGCCTGGACGTGATCGACTGGCACAAAGCGCTCAAGGACGCCGTGCGGCAAGACCCCGATGTCATCCTCGTCGGCGAGTTGCGCGACGTGGAGACGTTCGAGGCCGCCGTTCATGCCGCCGAGACCGGCCACTTGGTGTTCGGCACTATCCACGCTTCGTCGGCGTCGTCCACCATCAACCGTATCCTCGACCTGTTTCCCGTCGCCAAGCACGGAGCCATCCGCAAGGCGTTGGCCAATAATCTGAAGGCCGTCGTCGCGCAGAAGCTGCTCAAGGGCTTGAAAAAGCCGCGCACGCCGACCAACGAAATCATGATCGTCAATCCAACCATTAAAAAGCTGATCGCCGAAGGCGAAGACTTGAAGCTACAAGACGCGATCAAAATGTTCTATCAAGAAGGCATGGTCGATTTCACCGAGAATCTGCGCATCCTCGTCGAGAGCGGCGAGACGGACAAGCAAACTGCTCTGGAGTTCGCTCCCGATCCCGAGAAGCTCAAGATGGCGTTCAAAGGCATCAAGGTGTCCGCGCCGGGCATCCTGTGAGACTTTTCCCGTGAGAAGTTGGCAAGGTGGCAGGAAGACAGTTTCGCCATGAAAATCGCGCGCCAGGAAGACGATTGGAATCTCGCCTCCGAACCTCACTTCAGGTTCGGCTTCGCCCCGCCGTTCCGTCGCGTCCTGGCGTTCTCGCCTTGGGTTCTCTTGGCGGACGGATTGTTTCCGCGCGGGGCGGGAATGTACTATCATCCCGCCAAACTGCTTTTGGTGTTGCTGATTTACCTCGCTTGGCTGCGGACGTGTTGGTGGGTAGACGACGATTGCCGGACGATGAAACTACCCGGCGAGATGTGGAATCCCATCCTACTCGGCTGCGGTCTGGCCGGCTTGCTGGCCGTTTGGCTCTTTCCTCTCTTTATTCTCGGATTTGTCGTGCTGCTCGTTCTCTACCTCGCGCCGACGCTGTCGTATGTCGCGCAGCGCAACGAAAAGGCCGCGCCGGAACAGCGCGTGTTGACGCCGCAACACCTGCGCAAATTGTTGCGCCGTTGGCTGCGGCTCGATCTGCCCGAACCCGAGGAATCGAAGGAGCGGATTATTCCCATCCGCTTTATCGGTAAAAGTGGAGAGGGAGAAGACGACTCCCGCCGTTTGGCGCGCTTGCAAGGCTCCAAGGGCTATCGTGCCGCTCTGGAACTGATTGCCGATGCCATCGAACGCCGCGCCACCGACATACATCTCGAACCGACGAAGGAGGAGATGATCGTGCGGTTTCGGGTGGATGGCATTCTCGAACAGACTTCTCCGTTCGCGCGTCCGACCGGCGACGCGGTCATCAACGTCTTTAAGGTGCTGGCCGACTTGGACATCACCGAAAAGCGGAAGCCGCAAGACGGCAGTTTTTCCGCCGAAATTCAAAGCGCCGTGGAACCGACCCCGCCGACTCCAGCGCGCCGCGAAAACGAGGACGAGGAAGAGAGCGAGAGCGAGGAAGAACCGAAACCTCCCGCCTTGCACAAACGCCAAGTCGATTTCCGCGTGGCAACCGCCGGTAGCGTCATCGGCGAAAAGATGGTCATGCGGATTCTCGATCCCGTGCGGCAAGTCGCCAGCTTGACGCGCATCGGCATGCGCGAAGCGCTGCGCAAACAGATTCGCGCGCTCGTGACCCAGCCGCACGGCTTGTTCATCGTTTGCGGTCCCACCGGAGCGGGCAAAAGCACAACTCTCTACGCCTGTCTCAGCGAAATCGACCGCTATCAGAAAAACGTCATCACCATCGAGAATCCGGTCGAGTATCACATCGACAACGTGACGCAGATCGAGGTGAACCCCAAAGCCGGGAAGACGTTCGCCTCGGAGTTGCGCAGTATCCTTCGGCAAGATCCCGACGTGATCTACATCGGCGAAATACGCGATCAAGAGACGGCGGAAATAGCCTGTCAGGCGGCACAGACCGGACACATGGTGTTCACGACCCTGCACGCCAACGACACCGTGACCGCCATCGCCCGGCTGATCGATCTGGGCGTGCAGCCGTTCATGGTCGCCAACGCTGTCTCCGCCGTCCTCAGTCAGCGCTTGGTTCGCATCCTTTGCCCCTATTGCAAGCAGCGTTACAAACCCAATGCCGAACTCTTGCGGAAAGCCAACCTGCCCGCCGACAAGATCAAGTTCTTCCATCGCCCGCCGGAGAAGACGCAGAACGACGAGGAAAACGACCCCTGCACCTTCTGCGGCGGGAGTGGCTATCGAGGACGAACCGGCGTTTTCGAGCTACTCGAGATCGGCGACGACATCCGCGAACTCATCCGCGAGAATCCCAATTTCAATGCCATCAAGCAAGAAGCGGTCAAACACGGCATGAAATACTTGCAAGAAGACGGATTGCGTCAAGTCATTGAAGGACGGACTTCGATCCAAGAGCTTCTTCGGGTTTGTAGCAAATGAGTTGTCGGTTTCCATCGACTGCGAGAGACGGCCGATAACCGCGAGGAGTGAGTATGTTGCTGGGTCTTATCACGGTCGTCGTCATGCTCGGTGCAGCCTACGCTTTTTGGCGTCAAGGAGTGTTGGCGGCGATTGCGATGACGGTCAACGTCTTGCTGGCGGGATTGATCGCGTTTAATTTCTTTGAGCCGATGGCAGCCGAGCTGGATCCGATGTTCGCCGGGTCGATCTTGCACGGCTACGAAGACAGTATTTGTCTCGTTGTGCCGTTCGTCTTGTCGCTGTTGATTTTACGCTGGGCGAGCAACGCCTTGATTCACACGGTTATCGAGTACCATCCGGCGCTGCAACAGGCGGGCGCGGCGGTGTTCGGTTCGATGGCGGGATACTTGACCGTGGGGTTTTTATTGACCGTGGCACAGACCCTCCCATTGGACGAACACTTCCTGCACTTCGAGCCACGCATCGATCCGTCGACACCCGGCGCGAAGATACGGCACATCCTTCCGCCGGATCGAGTCTGGCTGGCGTTGATGGCTCGAGCCAGTGTCGATACGTTTTCGTGGGAGGGGAATGCGTTCGATCCCGATGGCAGCTTTGAATCGCGCTATGCCCGCGAGCGGCGCATCGCCGACTGAGAGGACTCGAACTGCGGAACGCTCGAAATACACGGAAAAAACAAGACCAAACGGCACGGCTAGAAGAACCGAACGGGTTGTTCGACGATTCGTCTCTTCTATCCTTCGTTTGATTTGCTTTTTTCCGTGTATTCCGAGTATTCCGCAGTCTATATCCTTTCGTGATTCTAATCGATGAGAAAACGCCTGACTTCCGCGGCGACTCGTTCGGGATGCGTCACGAAAGCGAGATGGCCGCATCCGGGAAGGGCGACACGGCGGGCATCGCCGATGCTGCAAACGAGGTCGCGCAGACTTTGGGACGAGACGAGTAAATCGCGCTCTCCGGCCATTGCTAAAGTCGGCGTCTGGACTCGGCTCAATCGCCCTCCTGGATCGAACGACTCGACCAGTTGGAAACGATGGGTCATCACGCTCTGATCCGTCTGCCAGCACTGTCGCGTGACGAACTCGAACAAAGGCCCAGGCTCCTGTTTCGCTCCGAACAGCAGATTGAAGAACTGATTGACAAAGGGACTGTTCGACGGCAGGGGATAGCGCGACAGCACCCATCCGGCCACCTGTTGGAGTAAGCCGCGCTCAAACCGCGCGCCGACGCCTTGGGTAACGAGCGATTGGAGGCGATTGGGCCAACGCATCGCCAGTTCCAAAGCGAGAACTCCTCCGAACGACACACCGAGGATCGGTGGACGCTCTAGGCCGAACCAGTCGAGAAACTCGCGCAGATCGGCGACGAGATCGGTTCGATCGAATCGGCGGCGCAGCGCGAAGCAATCGTCTTCGCCGCGCAGCTGATAGCTGATGACTTGGAAGTCTTGGGCGAGTAGGCGAGCCAGGGGACCAAGCAGTTCGTATCCGCCCGCCAAGCCGGGAACCAAGACGAGGGGCGGTCCCTCACCCCATACGCAGTAGCGCGCCGAGTAGTGAGTCAGATGAGCCAAGCCCGAACGTCCGACTCCCGGACTGAATTCCGCACCACTCTCCATCAGCCAATCTAAGGATGCCTGCACGCCACTTCTCCTTCTATCGAGTGGATTCCATTGGGGTATTCCTCCACTCATTTTTGGAACGATCCAATCTTCCCCAGCACGCCTCATACCAAATTCCTTCCTATCGAACCACCTCACTTCACCATCTGGTTTCTGGTCACAAGATGTTAAAAAAAATAGACTTATGGAAATCGTCGAAAAGCGCCGAAAGCGCCGAAGCGTCCGCGCCTACAATAAATCGTCGTCGTTCGGCGCTTTACAGCGCCCACCGACGCTACTTCGGCGCAGCTAGGGCGCTCTGGCAAAGATGGAAAAATTGTTGTAATCTCTTTTATGAGCAGAGTTCGTGCCATCCGAGGCAAGCTCGCAGGTTGACGGGAGAGTGCGGGTTCGGCGAAGTTCAGGCAATGCCCCGAGGGGAGGGAAGGTGAATCGGCGTGCGAAGACTATTCCTTTTACGATGGTCGTCCGAACACCAAAGCACTCGTCGCCGTCTCGCCATCTTGGCTGCGACGGTCCTTGTCTTTACCTATGCCGCCGGGGTGCTGAGTTATGTCATGCTCGCACCGGACATTGGCATCCGCTGCGCGTTCACGCCGGTGATCAATCAGTTCGACCCCGATTATCTCTATCTCGCTCAGGTGGACCCCGAACCACCGCGCGGCGATGACGTGATCGTTCAAATCGGCGACAAGAAGATTTCAAACTGGGCGCAGATACTCCGCGCGCTGAACGAGTTGCGAAGCCATCGGGGCGAGGCGGGTACGGAGAACGATCTACGTTCGTCTTCGTCCAAGTCGCACCTCAATGTGGAGGGGACCGAGATCGTGCGCGTCGGCTACCAACGGGCGACGGACGGCGAACGGCGAGACGTTTGGCTGCGCGTCGGTAAACCGCCCGTGGAGATGCTGGCCCCTTCGCTCCTGTGGTTCTCGCTGAAAATCATTCTTTTCGCCGTGGGAGCCATCGTTTTTTGGAAGCGCCCCGAAGATCGCTCGGCGATGCACTTTTTCCTCTTTTGCCTGGTATCGTTCGGAGCGTACATGGGCGGCTATCACTGGTCGCGCATCGTCACGCAACCGTCGCTCATTTTGGTCTTCATGGTTTGCAGCGTGCTTCTGCCGGCGGTCAGCCTGCATTTTTATCTCGTCTTCCCTCGACCGAAGGAGATCCTCGATCGCTCGCCGCGCCTGGTATTGCCGGTTCTGTACGGTCCCCCCGTGTTCTTTCTGCTGATGCTGATCTCGAATTATCTGCGCATACGCTGGATGTTTCAGTCCGGCAATGAAGTGGGGCCATTGCTGCGCGAGATGCTCACCGAGATTTACTGCTATTTCGGCGTGGCGGCGCTGTGGTATCTGGCCAGCGTCGTCTGTCTGTTGCACAGCTACCGCACGGCCAACGGTGTCGCCGAACGCAATCAGGTGAAATGGATCCTGTTCGGAACGCTGGCCTCGCTGGCACCGATCGGGTATTCGCTGTATCTGGCGTTGGCGGAGCAGCAGCGCTTTGGCAGCGGGGCGGCGACGTGGCCGATGTTCTTCGCTTCGTTGTGCGTAACGGCGGCCTTCGCCATCAGCATCACGCGCTATCGGCTGATGCAGCTCGATAAACTGATCAATTCCGGCGTGGTCTACTTCTTGATTAGCTCCGTGGTGGGCGTGGCCTACTACGGCATTTGCGTGGTCTTCACGGGCATGTTTCTGCTCGATAGCCATTCGCTCAAGGGGCCGTCCTTCGGGCAGGTGTTGGTGGCGAGTAGTGCGGTCTTGTTGGTGCTGTTCGGTCTCGACTTGGTGCGGGGACGGTTGACGGCGGTGTTGCATCGTCACTTTCGCCGCGAGAAGAATCAACTCGATCATACGTTGCAGCGCATGAGCCAGGCCATCGAGCAACTGGTCGATCCGCCGACCTTGGCGCGCCGTCTGCTGCACACGTCGGCGGAACTCCTGGGCGCGGGATGCGGCGCGGTTTATCTGCGCCAAGGCGATCCGCCGATCTACGCTTTGACCGAGGCGATCGGCCCCGCTCCATCGCTGGCCGAACTCTCGTCCGGTTGTCCCTTGGTCGAATCGCTGCTGGAGCAAAGCACGTTGGCGTTGCCTCGGTTCGGCAACGCGGGGTTCTCTCCGCTTCAGGAAGCTCCCGGCCGGCGGCAGCTCCAATTTCTCGACGGAGTGGTGGCCCAGGGCTTATTGCACGAAGGCCAACTCTTGGGCATTCTCGTGCTGGGCGCTCCCGCCGAAGCGCGCGGGTTGGGAGCCGAGGCGACGGGGGGGTACACGGCGGAAGACATCCATTTACTTTCCGCCTTCGCGCAAATCACCGTCTTGGCGTTGCTGAGTGCCGAGGGACATCGCAAGATTGAGACGCTGAACCGCGAACTGCAAACCAAAGTCGAGAAAATCGCCGAACAACAGCGGCGCATCATGGCCTTGCAGAGTCAACTTTCGGCCGTCGGACATCGCGCTTCGTCCAACTCCGACGGCCAGCCGCCGCCCTCCGTCGAGAGCGGACCACCGCTGGCCGAAAACGGCACGATCGGCTCGAGTCCGCAGGTCCAGCATTTAATGCAGCAAGTGCGCAAGGTCGCCGCCGCCGACTCGGCCGTGCTGCTGCGGGGCGAGAGCGGAACGGGCAAGGAACTGTTGGCGCGGGCCATCCACGACCACAGCCCGCGCGCCGCCCGCTCGTTCGTCGCCGTCCACTGTTCGGCTCTGTCGCCCGGATTGCTGGAAAGCGAACTTTTCGGACACGTTAAGGGTTCTTTTACGGGTGCCATCCGCGACAAGGTAGGGCGCTTCGAGACGGCCAACGGCGGGACGCTGTTCCTCGACGAGATCGGCGACATCGGCCTCGACGTGCAGATTAAGCTGCTGCGCGTTTTGCAAGAACGCGCCTTCGAGCGCGTCGGCTCCAGCGAATCGCTGAAAGTGGACGTGCGCATCGTCGCCGCCACGCATCAAGATCTCGAAGCGCTGATGCGACAGGGACGATTCCGTCAAGATCTCTTCTATCGCTTGAACGTATTTCCGATCCATTTGCCGCCGCTGCGCGAACGGGCCGAGGACGTTCCCGAGTTGGCCCTCCATTTTCTGCGATTCTACAGCCAACGGCTGAACAAAGAGACTGCCGGATTCGACGACGAAGCCATGCTTCGACTCAAGGCGTTTCCTTGGCCGGGTAACATCCGCCAGTTAGAGAACGCCGTTCAACACGCCGTCGTCGTCGCCGAGAAACCGTTGGTGACGGTGGAAGAACTGCCTGCCGAATTGCAGACCGAGGCCTCGTCGTTCGCGCCGTTGGTCTACCGGCCGACCGGCGATTCCACTTCCTCGTTCGACACCAGCGAGGATCGGAACGAAACGCTCCGCGCGGCGTCGGATCATTGGTCGCCTTTGCTCTCCTCGCCGACGGGCATCGCGGCACCGTCTGGCTTGCGAACGGTGATACACAATGAAAGATCGGAACGCCAACGGCGCGAGCGGGAGAAGTTCGTTCGCGCCCTCGCGGCTGCCGCCGGCAACAAAGCCGAAGCCGCGCGAGCGCTCGGCATGGCGCGCAGCACGTTTCTTAGCCGACTCAAACGCCTCGGTTTGACGTGATCCGCTTCGCGTCGCTGCTTTCCGGAAGAACCGCACTACTTGACGTCGAGGGTGATGCGGCTCTCGCCGCCTTCCAATGTGGTCAGGGTCAATTCGGTGGGACCGCGCGCCTTTCCCATGATGCGATAAAACTCGGCGGGATTAGTCACCCGTTGGCCTCCGACTTTGGCGATAATCGTGTCGGGTTGAAGGTCGGCTTTGCTTGCCGGGCTTCCGGCCACGACCTCGCGTATGACTACGCCCTCGGGGATGGGCTGCGCGCGCCGTAAAAACGGAACCGCCATCGTACTGGTCCAGTCCACATAGAGCCCCGCGCGGGCCGACGGACGCTTGGAAGCAACGATTGGTCCCAACGAGGGAAACTTGGCCAAGGTAACGGAGCAAGTGCGGCGCGGGCCGTCCGGTTTGTCCGCAACCTCGACGCGCACCGTGCGACCGGCCAAGTGCATGCCGACGGTGAGAAAGAGATCGTCGTTGTTGCGCACGGGTACGCCGTTTATGGATAGGATCAAGTCGCCGGCCTCGTCGCCGAATCCGCCTTGAAACCTCAAGTTGCGCGCCTGGGGGCCATGAAGATCTCCGCGAGCGGCCGGGCCGCCGGGAACCAGACCCGTGATGCGAACGAACCCTTCCGGCGCTCGATCCGCGCGCATCAGATAGACGCCGAGAAATCCGTACTCGACTTCCTCGCCGCGCAGTAGCACTTCGATGATGCGGCGGACGCCGCCATCGAGCGGAACGCCGTAGCCGCCCGGCGTCTCACCGCCCGCCACTCCAGCCAACGACGACGACAGCCCCACGAGTTCGCCTTGAAGATTGAGCAACGCGCCGCCGCTGCAACCGAGATTCAAGCGCGTATCCGTCTGAATCAGGGTGTTGAAACAGTAGAGCGGAACGGTGGCGTTGCGTTCGCCGGGGAGAACGTCGCTGAGAACGCCGGTGGCTCGCCGGCGTAGATTGCTCACCATGCCCCACGACGCGCTGGGGCTGCCATCGCGCACTCCCGCGGCAAACGGATTGGACAGCGACAAGAGAAAATCGCCCTTACGGAGTTTGCCGCCATCTCCCAACGCCAGCGCCTTCAAATTCGGCACGCGATCGATCAAGCGCAGCACGGCAAGATCGCTGCGCGGATCGGAGGCGTGGATGTCGGCCCAGCTGCCGCGCCCGCCGGAAAGACGCACATAGATTTTCGTGGCATTGCGGATGACGTGGGCCATTGTCAGAATCAGCCCGTTCTTGTCGTCCAAAACAATTCCGCTGCCATACGATTCCGGCACGTTGTTGGGATCGCTGAGATCGAGGCGAGAGATCGCGTTGAACTCGACGCCGTCTTTGTCCATCCCCACGGTGGCCATGCGCAAGTCGAAGCGTCCGAGTTTGCCCGGCGCTTTGGGTTCGACAGTGGAGTAGGAGCGATACTTGTCGCTGCGCGAGACGAGAATACAAGCAATGGAAGGCTCGGCGCGCTCAATCGACCGATGCACCGCTTCTTGCAATGCCAAGACATCGGCGAACCGATTGCGTTCTTGGCTTGGAGCCGAGGTCGGCACGGCCAGAACGACGGTCAGCAGAGCCAGAAAGGTCATCCTACTCATGGGCTGAGTTCCTCGTTGGGTGCGATACCGCGGCGGGGAGGAGACGAATCCAATGGTTCTTTTGTACCGCGTCGGCGCGGGGAATTCCAGTTTTTCCCAAGGAGAATGAGGCGACCGGGCACGATCCGCCGCTCTATCGCATCTCCGGCGACGCGGTACATTCGGAACGGCGAGGATGGCGATGGGGTTCGAGTACCGACTCGATCCATCCGCCGCCCAGCACGCGCTCGCCGTCGTAAAAAACGACCGCCTGTCCCGGCGCAACCGCACTTTGAGGATCGTCAAATTCCACTTTTGCCCGCCCCTCGCTTAGCACCGTTACCCGCGCCGGCGCGGCGGTGTGGCGATAGCGTATCTTCGCTTGGCACGTTAGAGTCTGTGTCGGCGTTGCTTCGACGAGCCAGTTCACGTCGGACGCTTGCAACGCCGACGCCAATAACTCCTCGCGCGATCCGACCACGACCTCGTTCTCTCCCGGAACAATCTGAAGCACATAGCGTCGCTCTCCGGCGGCAAAGCCGAGTCCCTTTCGCTGACCGACGGTAAACTGCTCGATGCCGTCGTGTTCGGCCAATACCTTGCCGGACGTATCGACGATGTGTCCCGCCGTGGCCAATTCGGGCCGACGGCGACGAATCGTGGCGGAATGATCGCCGTCGGGAACGAAACAGATTTCGACGCTGTCCGGTTTGTCGGCCACGCCCAAACCAGCTTCGCGGGCCAGAGCGCGCACTTCGTCCTTGCGATACCCGCCGATCGGAAAGAGCAAATGCGGCAGCACTTCGCGGCGCAGACCGTAAAGGACATACGACTGATCTTTGTCTGGATCGACGGCGCGATGCAAAGCGACGCCGGACTCGGTAGGACGAACCTGCGCGTAGTGGCCGGTGGCAATAAAGTCGGCTTGCAGCTGTTGGCCGTACTTCCACAGCTGACCGAACTTCAGCCAATTGTTGCATACCACGCACGGATTTGGAGTACGACCGGATAGATACTCGTCGGCGAAATAGTCGATGATGCGATTGAATTCGCTTTCGAAGTCGAGCGCGTAAAAGGGAATGTCGAGCCGGTCGGCCACGCGGCGTGCATCGCCCGCATCGACGGCGCTGCAACAGCCCTTTTTGCGATCGGCTCGGCTGTCGTCGTGGTCGTGGACGCCGGTGCGCATAAACAGACCGATTACCTCGTAGCCCTGACGGCGGAGCAGATGCGCTGCCACCGAGCTATCGACGCCGCCGCTCATCGCCAAAACGACCCGTGCCGCCATGCTGTTGTACTCTCCGTTGCTCGCTCAAAGATAAAGCCGCCAGCCCGCAGCGCTGGCAAAGCTATCCTTTGCAAGCGCTGCGGGCTGGCGCAGACCCATCGATTCGTCGTAGGGAGTCTTACTGTTTCGGTTGTTGCGGCGGCGGAGGCGGTGGATTTCCAGGTCCACCGGGCATTCCAGGCCCGCCCGGCATTCCAGGACCGCCGGGAGGCATCCCTCCAGCACCACCGCCCGGAGGGGTGGGGCGCGTTCCGCCTCCCGTGGGAGCCGTCAATATCGGTTTGGGTTTGTCCGCTATGCCCGCATAGTTTAGGTAGGCGAACAACATCGCCGCGCTCAACGCCACCAGCGAGAGCGCCAACAGTCCAACGTAGGCGTCCGAACGAGGCTTCGGCTTCGTTTCGTCTGCGCTACTCCGCGAACGAGCGGCCGCCATGGTTCTCTGTCTCCCGTGAAGGGGTGTATGCTTTTGTCCCTCGCGGCGTAGCAACTCAACTGCCGCCGTTCTGAATCTCGTTGGCGACGCGATCGCCCGCTTGCGGGGCACCGCTGAGACGACTGACCGGCTGAGCTACCGACTCGTGCGGAGTGGACTCCACGATGCGAACGGTTCCCAGATATTTCGATTGCGACGGCATGGCCGTGTTGAGGCGGAACAACTCCAATGTATGCCCCTTCGTCAGTCCCGCGTCGCTGCCAATCGTCAAGGTCATCAAGCCGCTGGGATCGGTATTTTTGACCAAACCCTCGACGGGTTCCGGAGGAGGGTTCTTGCCGCCGACTCGCGCTGTCGCCGTCCCGCCACCATTGGCTCTCATGCGGACGAGTTCCTTCTGAAGCCGTTGCAACTCCTTCTCGGCGCGATTGGCCAAATCCTGGGTGGCTCGGCGTTCGATTTGAGCCACGGTCGCCTCATGCACCAACTCGGCGTTTCGCTTCTCGACATCGATCACTTTTTTCTGGGTCAGATCGAGCGTGGAACGCAGCTTGGCCACGTCGTCCTGGCGCTTTTCCACCTCAACGGTGTACTTCGTAGCAAGCGTCGTATCCTTGCCGACCTGGCCGCGAAGTTTGATATTCTCATCCCGCAATTGAGCGATGGTTTGATTGGCCGTCATCAGATCCTTCTGGGCGCTGTTCTTTTCCGCATTGGCCTTGGCGATCTCGGCGTTGGCGTCTTCGCGCGCCTTATCTATCAGGCTCTTGTAAGTCGTTGCGCTAGCGTTAAGAACCTGATTTTGAGCTTCGAGTTTTTTGTACGCATCGGCCCACTGGGTTCGGGCAATGTAGGCGAAGACCACAAGGCCACCGACCACTAAGCTGAACACCAGATTCAGGAATACGAGTATCTTTCCGACCGCGGTCATGGTCTCTCCCCCCTTTTGGCGCGGCCGCGCGACTCAGGCCGACACCGCAGGCCGTCCGCTCACCCATTACATTTTGTGCGGCAATCCCCGCTCGCAGTTGTTCCCCCAATGCGAGTAGGGATGGCACATATGCCGTCGCCTCGATTCCGTGTCAAGACCAATTTCTGGCCTGGAGGCAGCGTCTGGCCCCCGATCTCACCCCGACGGAGGACAGACGCTCCTCCCTCGCCGAACACCCGTTTACTTGCTCGCCACGTTCAACTTCATCAACTCCGCTTTCCGTTTCTCCATCTGATCGTGCCGTTTGTTGATTAGCTGAGCTTCGACGAGCGTGTTAATGTACATCGGTTCGACCAGTTTCATCTCGACGAGAACGTCTTTGTATTTCTCCTTCTCATCTTCGATCCGCTGCAAGAAGCCGCGCGTCGTCTTGGTACCGATGATGAGATCGGTAAGTCGATTCGACTCGACGATCTGCAGTTCGTGTTTGGCCATCACGTCTTGGATGGCCACCAGCAGCGCTTCGTCCTCTCTATTGTATTCGGCCAACGACTGAAGTTGCAGACGATTGTTGGCCAAATCGCGCAGCGGCAGCATGACCGGAAGTCCTTTGTCATCGACGAGGACCTGTCCCTTCTTCACGCCGGTATTATTGTCGTCCTTGTTGGCGACGGACACCTCGAAGATGCCCTTGCCCTTTGCGGGGCCATCGAGGACATAGCGGATTTCCTTGTCGTACCATTGGCGATCGGCGACGAGGCGCGCTTCTTCCTTGCGCAGTTTCTCGCGCTCGGTGGTCCAGTTGGCTTGGGTGGGAGCCACGCTCTTCCACAAATCGCCGAGGACGACGGCGCGTTTGGCGAACATGCCCAGCGGCGCGGGGGGCGAGCCTTTGTCCTTGCTATCGGTCCAGTCGATGCCGTTGGCGTACACGTTGAACGCCCAACTCGCCAAAAGTATGGAAAAAGCCAAGTTGAAAAGCACAAGCAATTTGCCGAACAGCGTCATGGGATCGTATCCTCGGAGGTTGTCTCTTCGGTTCCGGCTCGTCCAGTCTCGGCGCTTTAGCGCCCCTCTTCGAGCGTTCGCAGTTGTTTCTCCAACTCCTGATTTTCCAGCGTATTGCGATGGAGTTCAACCCGTTCGCGGAGAAGTCGATCGCTCAACCCTTGGAGCTTTTGCAGGCGTTCGGTCGTCTTCGCACGATCCGCCGCCAACTGTTCCTGATAGTAGGCGACATCGCGTTTGCGCTTCTCCAAAGCGACCTGATGCGCGTCGAATTCTTTCTTCTTCCGAGCCAGCAAAAGGGTATTCGAATCGACCTCGGCCTTCTTATCGCGCGCCAAATCGACGACCTTGCGATGCTCGACCGCGAACAAATTGCGTTCGCGAAGTCGTTCCATGTCCGCCTCGAACGCGAGTTGTTGCAAGATGACGGCCCGTTCGTTGGCCGCCTCGAGCGCGGCCTTGATGCCGACGACGATCAGGACGCGATAGTAAGCGCGATTGTTCACCAAATCGGGCTGGGCGTCGCCACCGGGTTGACTCGGCATGGCTTCGACCATGTCGAACAGAAGGCGAGCCGTGGCACTTTTGCGCTGCGAGGCCGCGCCGCCTTTGATGCCTTCACCGCCTTCTTTGGCGTCGGCAAAGAGTTGGTCGAACTGGCCGCGAAGCTGCGCGAGTTGATTGTCGAGCGAGCGATCGAGCGCCTGCTCGAACGGCGCGGCCGGCTCGGCCTTGACGATGGCCAAGAATGCCTCGGCAAGTGGGCCAGGAGGATCGCGGAACACTCCGTTCAGGGCATCGTGAAACACTTCTTCATACGGCTTGGCGCGGTTGGCCTTGGCGATGTCATGGGCGTTCTTCAGGCGCGCTTTCAGTTCGTCGAAGGTCTTGTCGTCGCGCAGATACGATTCGTAGGCCACCGCCTGCTGACGTTTTTCAAAGGTAATGGAAGTCGGAGCCAGAATTCGGGCCAACGTGTAGATCTGCCTCTTTTTGTCGCCGGCGCTGCGGATCTGATTGTCGAGTTCCTGTTTGACGCGATCGACCTCGGCGGCTTGCGTGGCGACCGGCGTGGTCGGAAAAGCCTGTTTGAACAGATCTAGCTGCGTCTTCTCGCCGATCTTGTCCTTGATGGGTTCCTGCCGTTCGTCCACATCTTTGTCGTCGAGCGGCAAACCGTTAATCCACAACTCTTCACGAAAGACGGCGTATTGCCAACTCTGACGCTTGCCATAGCTCATCGCCATCAATGAGACCGCGCCCACGATGGCAAAGATGTTGAGAAACGCCAAGATCTTACCGAATAACGACATGGGGTTCTCCGCGTTCGGCTCTCCGTCCACGACGAAAAGAAAGAAACCCATCGTCGTGGGTCGCTTTTATTGTGGCCGATTCCATGCGGCGATGCCAGAGGAATTTGCCTAAATTGCCCGAATCTCCCTCGTTTCGCATGAGGTGACAGCGGATTTATCGGTCTCTCCGATGCAATCGTTCGAGGCGAGAAAATCGCGCAAGCCGAAGAATTGTCAAAATTTGCCATGCGTCCAATCCCGAAGCAAGATAGAATTACTTCGGTGGAAATCTCGCTTGGGCCAATAGGCTCGATGCGGAGGTCAAGTCGGGCCGGTTGGTCCGATCCATGTCGATGCAGGGGGGAACCGAAAGCGATGGGGATCGACACCGCAAAGTCCGTCGGCAATTACGATCTCCTCGAAAAGGTTGCCGAGGGAGGCATGGGCGCGATCTATCGCGGAAGGCACCGCGAATCGGGTTCGATCGTCGCCATCAAAATCATGCCTCCCCACATGGCGCAAAATCCCGTTCTCCTCAAACGCTTCGAGCAAGAGTTTCGCGCCGCCAGCCGTCTCGATCATCCGAACATCGTTCGCGCGCTCGACTACAGCGACAACGGCAACATGCCCTATCTCGTCATGGAGTTCGTCGAAGGCGAATCGCTGGGGCAAAAGCTGGAGCGCCAGGGCCGCATGTCCGAATCGGAAGCCATTCGCATTATCGCCCAGGTGGCTCAAGGGCTGCACCGCGCCCACAAGCAGAACTTGATCCACCGCGACGTGAAGCCGGATAACATTCTGGTGACGCCGGACGGCATCGCCAAATTGGCCGACCTCGGTTTGGTCAAGGAGACGGAGACGGATCTCAATCTGACCAAGACCGGACGCGGATTGGGCACGCCGCACTTCATGGCACCGGAGCAGTTCCGCAACGCCAAGAACGCCGACATACGCTGCGACATCTACAGTTTGGGCGCTACCTTATATCAGATGGTGACGGGCGAATTGCCTTTCCGCTCGACCGGCCCGCTCGACGCTTGGATGAAGAAGATTCAGAACGATTTGACTCCGCCGCGCCAGTTGGTTCCCGATCTTTCGGAGCGCGTCGAGTGGGCGATCCGTCGGGCCATGAGCGCCGATCCGGAGAAGCGTCCGACTTCGTGCCGCGAATTCGTCGAAGATTTGACCGGCCATAGCACGCGCCGCCTGCCGACCGTGGACAGCAGCACGCCGCAACAGGACTTATGGTATCTGGTTTACAAAGACGAATTGGGAACCTCGCATACCGTGAAAGGCACGGTATCGGCAGTTCGGCGCTCGCTCAAAGACGGCTTGCTCGGCGATGCCAGCAATGTTCGCGCGGCGCGGACGAAAGCCGGGCCGTTCGAGGCATTGCGCGGTCATGCCGAGTTCCGCGATTTAGTCGTCGAAGCCGCGCCGTTGTCTGTGCCGAAAGCTCCTTCGCCCCGTCCGGCATCGTCGCCATCCGACGATACCGTGGCAACGTACCCCCGCGTGAAGCAATCGACGCCGGCAAAACCAGGACTGCCGGTCGTCTCCTTTCAGTCGAAGACCGGCGAACACGACCTTGCCCCCTCGACGGCGATGGAGCTAATGAAATGGGGGTTCTTGATCGCGTTGTTCTTGCTCACCGCCATCATCGCCTTCTTCTTCTTTTAAGATCGCTTGGCGCTCAATTGCCGTCGCGGCCCCGCTGAAGCGGATAGGGCGTGGCCCAGCGCTTCAGGCGCTTCTGCTTGTCCAACTTCCGAGCGAAGCTGTCGTTGCCGTTTCGCGCATCGAACTGCTCGGCAAGCTCGCGGCACATACGGTCGATCAGTGACGCCAGCTCCTTGGTTTCGTAGCGTCCGTCGGCGCGATAGCCGGGTGTCTCTTTGCTCAAACGCAGTTTCAGTTCCGTCTGACCGCTCTGCGCGACCAGGGGTAGGAAGAATCGCGCCCCCAAATAGAACAGCCAGCGCGCATACAGATCCATCGTCTCCACAGCCCATCCCAGATGTCTTTCAAACAGTTTGACGCCCTGGGAGAAATTGCCCGTCAGCCCGAGGAAGGTTAAATAGTCGCCGAAGTAATCCAGAGAATCTCGATTTCCGCTCGCCAGTCGATAGCCTTTGCGATAGTATTTGGCGGCCTCGTCGACCTTTCCCAAACGCACGAGCGGCAGGAGGACCGTCCCGAAGGTTCGTTCGGGAACCGTGCCGCACGACATCGATCCCTTCAGAATCGGCTCGGCCAGTTGCAGCGCCTTTTCGTGTTTGCCGAAGTAAACGTGATATTCGACGCGGCTGTCTTGCTCGCAGGCGATGCAATCGCTGTTGGCGTCGCGCGGCGTCTTGTCCCACAAGCGATAATAGCGACGCGCTTCGTCCGGCTCTCCCATGTCGAGAGCCGCTTCCCAACGGAGTTTGTAGATCGCCCTCATCCCGTATCCCGAACGGCGAAAACGGGCTTCCATGTCCTCGAACGCATTTTCGATCTGCCGCCGCGAGATTTGAGGAAAGTTCGTCAGCGAACCGGCAACCCACTTGTACTCCCACATCAACCGCGATTCGGGGAACTGTTCCGGCGCGCGATCCGCCTGCGCCAAACGCCACGAGAAGGCCACCAACGCCTTCTCCGGATAGCCGGTAAACGTCGCCGTCTGGATGAGAGCATCCCGCGCCTCGTCTCCCAACTCCGTGTCTCGGTGGGTATCGGCCAAGCGAACCGCTTCTTCCAAGAGCGCCAGCTTCGACGAACACTCCGGCAAATCTTCCGCTTGCTCCAACAGCTCCTCGATCTCTCCTCGATAATCGGTCGTCATGCGTCACCTCGTTCCCCCCTCACCCTGCCCTCTCCCCCTTTCAGGGGGAGAAGGTTGGGATGCGGTTGCATTCAGTCCCCATTCGATCAGGCCGAGCAGTCCCTCGTTTAGCAAAGCCATCTCTCGCGCGCTGAGTGGATGATGTCCCAACAGCAGCGCTTGAACGTACAGCATCTCGATGGATCGCCGCAACAGGTTCCGGTCGCGCAGCTGCGCCAGCTTCCGAACCAGAGGATTGCCGTAGTTGAAGCACAATTGAGCGTAAACGTCGCTCCCATGTTTCGCCGTCAAATTGTCCAACACCGACGACCACAGTGCGTCGCAGATCTCGCGCGATTGTTCGGCGGAACGAAGGAAGCCGGCGTCGGCATTCGTGCTGAATAGAGCCGGCAACTCGTGGGGCAGAAACTTCTTGATCTCCGCCGAACACTTGAACGGTTGCAGTACGAGATCGGCGGACTTGAGCAGCGCGAACATCTCCTCGCGCTCCTCCAGCGACAGATCCTCGAAGCTCTGCGTCAACCCCGCCGGATCGACTTCTTCCACTTGCTCGTCGGGGAACACCTCGGAGAACTTTTCGAGCAACTCGGCGTTATAGGTATAGGCACCGTTGAGGACGCACAGATCTTGCGCGGCGGCCACGCGGGCAATCTGTCGAAATTGATCGAGGTGTGCGACGTAACGGATCACCGGATATTCTTTGCGATACTCGCCCAGCGTCATGTCGCCGAGCGTCGTCTCGAACGGCATCCAGTCGATAAAGAGACGATAAAACTCGTCGTCGCTCACGGCGAGGGCCTTGATCGACAAGTGGTGGAGGGCGATGAACTGCTGCAAGCGATCCGGATGATTCTTGGCCAGATCGAAGAGATACTCGCGCAGACATTGACCCAGCGCTTCGCGGGTGGAGGCGAGTTTGTCGTCCTCGTAAAACGATTCGCGCGAGGCGGTGGGCCGCAGATCGTTGGCGTTGACGACGCATTTGACGAAGAAGGCCCAGTCCGGCACCAAATCTTCAGCACTCTCCGACAGCAGCATGTGCTTGAGGTACACCCGATGCGTGCGCTTGGTGGCCAAACTCGGCGAGAAAGGCAACACAAATGCGACGCCTTCAACCTCACCCACCGACGAATGCAACGGGATGGCGTCGAAGAAATCCACGTCGAAGGTCTTGCGGCCATATTCCAACAACGCGGCTCGGCGCGCTTTTTCGCTGCCGCCGCGCCGTCGCCACGGCGGTCCCTCGGCGTTGATGGGACGCGAACTGTTCCCGGAGATAAGACGGATCGGATAGGGTAACAAGCCGCCGAAGTGCGTCGCCCGTTCGACGAGCCGTTCGACCTCGAAATGTTCCTCGCAGCCTTTCTTGCACGTCAGGTACACCTGGGTACCGGGTTCCAGATCGCGCTCGATAACCTTGATGGTGTAGGTTCCGTTCGGTTTGCCGCGCCATTCAAGCCCCTTTGTCCTGCCCTCTTTCCCATCGGGGAGTGAGGGGGCCGCCGAGCGCGTGATGACGACGATTTCCTCACTGACCACGAAGCACGACAACAGACCGATGCCGAATTGGCCGATGAAATCGCTCGGTCGTTCCCAGAACTCGGCGTTCTTCGAGCTTTGGCCGATGGTGGCCAAGAAGCGATGAATCTCGTCTTCGGTCAAGCCGATGCCGTTGTCCGTGAATACCAATGTCGGAGTTTTCCCGCCGCGCCCCCCCAGCACTTCCAGAGTGATCTCGCCCCGATGATCCGGTTCGAGATTCTGGCGCGCGCGAATGGCATCGACGCCGTTTTGCAGCAGCTCGCGCAGAAAGACTTCCGGCCCGCTGTACAAATGGTTGGACAACAACTCGATGATGCCGCGAAGGTTGATCTGAAACTTGTAATCCACGGGCTGCCTCTCGATCTCGGTAGCTCTTGTCGAAACGAAGAATTACCCAAACTTACCAAGAGACGGGAGCGCCGTCGAGGAGCGTAGGCAGAAAAATTGAGAAAACGCCCACGTTGGAACGCCGACGAGCGTATCCCTTGACGGCACTCTCGTGGATTTCGATGTGCGCCTCGTCGTCCCGTCCCTATGCGTGTATCGCCGAGGTTTCGCACTCCTCATGCGGTGGTGTTCGATCTACCCATCCGTCGCAGCCAGCGGTAGTGCGATAGGAGACCGGCGAGGATGGACGAATGCTCCGTGTAGCGCACTCCGTACTCCCGGCAGGTCGCTTCGACCAATTGCGACATCGCCGGGTAGTTGACGTGGCAGATGTTCGGGAAAAGGTGGTGTTCGATTTGGAAGTTGAGTCCGCCTAGCAGCCACGCCATCGAGCGGCTCCCACGGGCGAAGTCGACCGTGGTCTCTACCTGATGCACCGCCCAGGAGTGTTCCATCCGGCCGGTGTTCCGTTGGGCCATCGGGAAATCCGCCTCCTCGACGGCGTGCGCCAGCTGAAAGACGATGCTGAGCGTCATCCCCAAAAGGGCCTCGACGGCAGCGAAGAACAGCAACACCACCCACGCGCGATGAACCAACAGAGGGATACCGAGCGCGAGGGTGAAGAATATCATCTTTCCGGAGAGGAAAAGCAGCAAATCCCATCCGCGCGGTCGCGGAAAACGACAGGTGCCGATCCGCCCGGTGACGACGTTGTGAAAATCGCCTACCAGATGCCAATTGATGGTCAGTAAGCCATAGAGGGGCCAGAGATAAAAGTGTTGCCAGCGGTGGAACCAATAGTGTTTCTGATGCGGCGTCAGTCGGCCGAGGATGCCCAGGTCGATGTCGGAGTCGTGGCCGGTGATGTTGACGTAGGTGTGGTGGAAGACATTGTGCTTCCAATGCCAAACGTACGAACTGCCGCCGATCAAATCCATTGTCAACGCCGTCAGCTTGTTGATCCAGGATCGATTGGAATAGGCCTGATGTCCGCCGTCGTGCTGGACGTTAAAACCGATGGCCGCGGTGGCCAAGCCGAGCAGAACGGCGGGGGGAACGGCCTGCCACCACGTCTGAGCCACGAACACCAGTAGGACATAGGAAGCCGCGAAGAGAGCGAAGAGCGTTGCAAGTTTCACGGACATCTGCCAGCAGCCGCGCCGACTGCGCCCGGTGCGTTGAAAGAACTCGTCCATCCGCCTGCGGAGTTCCACCTGAAAATCGCCGCCGCCGATGAATTTCGGCCTTCGGACTGCTTCTTCTCGTCGAACGGGTGGAGCGATTTGGTTCGATTGAATCCCTTGCCCCATCATGGCGATTCTCCTCGACTCACCTAACCGTACAGCGCTGCTCTCGGATTCTCCCTCTCCGCCGAGTGGAAGGGGAAAGTTAGGAGCGCTATTCCTGTTCGGTCCAATCACCGCGTCCTCCAGAGAATAGTTATCCCCGAAGCCGTTTCGGTTTTCCCATCTGGCACAAGGCGGCGGCCACGACATGATCTGAAACCAAAAAAAGCCCCAACCTTCCCGCGTATGGTAGAGGGGTGATGAAGGTACGGGGATTGGCCAACAGCCAGTGATACTCGACTTCATCGGGATCATCGTCCGATTTCGCGGAAGCAATGCAATCCCTCAATTCGACGACCCCCACGAGGGCGTTCCCTCCGGAGCCGTGGTCGGACGCGGAGACGCCTTTCGCCCCTTTCGGCGTGCGGGCATGTATCAGCAGCAGTCCCCGGTGATCCGTGTGCCAGAAATGGCACGGCCAAGGCCGCAACCGTGCGAGGATCGCGGCCGCATGAGGCTTCTCGATGCTGATGGCGTACATTTCGATGCTCCTTCTCCCAGATAAGCATTGGGCATGGATCAACTGCCCGAATGCCGAGTCCGAAAGTCTAGGTCGAAGCGTGGCGAGACCCGCCGAGAGAGCAGGGTGGGTCTCGCCACGCTTCGACCCACCCTGCCTAATCCCTCGTTCGGGAAGTAATGTCGAGCCGACACTCTAGCGATAGCTTCGCCCGCCGCGTCCGCCCGGCTCGCGGGGTTTTGCTTCGTTGACCGTGAGGGAGCGGCCGTTGGAGTCCTTGCCGTTGAGGGCGGCAATGGCGGACTGAGCCTCTTGGTCGCTGGCCATTTCCACGAAGCCGAACCCCTTGGAGCGGCCGGTGTCTCGGTCCATGATTACCTGGGCCGAATGTACTGTGCCGTGAACCAGGAACATCTTCTCCAGTTCGCCATCCGTCACGCTGTATCCCAGGTTGCCGACGTACAGTTTCTTACCCATAACTTACCACTCCACGAAAAAGGCCAATTCTCCATCCACGGAGCAAGGCCGGTTTGCGAAAAAAAACACTCCCCCGTTTTTCCCCTCTCGTCCAGATCCGGCCGCCTCAAGCAATCGAGGATTCCGCATCCAGATTGTCGGTTAGCTAATCTCGCCGTCCCTTCGCACCTGCAAGCGCCGACTGGAACGGCAGCACCTACTCCGAACTTATGCCGAAAGACGAACGAGAGGAGAGTCTCAACGGAACGCTGCGAATCCAAACGGTCCAACGAGGCGCGGCCGTCAGGTTGAGCTTGTTGACAGGGAAGCGTTATTCCTTCCGACGAACCGAACTTGCGAGCATGCGTAGGGAACGTCCTACTCCGCACGCTTGATGACCGCCAGATCCAGAGAACCGTTCTGGGGATGAGGAAGGCACCAGGAATGGGAAACAACTAAGGTTTAATGTATACGAGTGCCAGAGCGACGGCAAGCTCGATTCCTTCCGAGTTCAAGACTCTCTATAGGTTCTTGTTGAGCGAGACGTTCTTGGTTTTGCCGCACCCTTTCCGCGCGTCCGATCTGTCCGGCGCTCGGCATTGAGAACGTGTTTGCAAATGGCTCATTCTTATAGTTCACGCGGGTCGTAGCCGCCGGAGCATTAGATGAATCATCGCCACATATACCATCGTTCCGCTCACACGCGGGTTCCGTTCCTAGTCCTTGCTCAGCCGGCGATACCCCACGAACCAAC
>JAJXWW010000125.1 GCA_021781415.1 Planctomycetota bacterium | reverse complement strand
AGGTAAACGGCAAGTCGGTGTCCAATCGTCCGGCGGCCTTCCGCCGCTTGTTGTCCGACATCAAGCCCGATGCCGCGGTCGAGGTCGTCGTGCTGCGCAAAGGGAAGAAGGAGACGATTAAGGACGTTAAATTGCCCGAAGCGAAGGAAACGGTCGGTGGCTTCCAGCCCGGTGGAGCCTTCCCACCCGGCGGCGGTTTCCCAGGCGGGTTTCCGCCGGCTCCGCCACGACCGCCTCTTGGCCCCGCCTTTCCTCCAGGTCCAGGCTTCGTGCCGCCTCAACCGGGCGATGCCCGAACCGTGATGACGACCATCGTTCGCACTCCGGAACGCTTCACCCTGCGCCATCAGGAAGGCAGCTTGATTATCACGCTGACCGGGGCCGCGACCGACGGCAAGGCAAAGGTGAAAACCATCCACGTTCAAGACGGCGTTCAGAACGAGAAGTACGAGAGCGTGGACAAGGTTCCCGAACAATACCAAGACAAAGTGAAGAATCTGATCGAGATGAGCGAGAAATCCGGCGGGCGCATCGACATTAAGTAGCGGCGCAAGCTCCGACAAAAAATCCGGTTCGTCTTGGATCGAGGTCTTGATTTTCGCTAGGTGTACCTCGTATGGTAGAAGAGGTACACATGCCGGAGTGGCGGAATTGGCAGACGCGCCAGGTTGAGGGCCTGGTGGCCTTCGGGTCGTGCAGGTTCAAGTCCTGTCTCCGGCACTGCAATCGGGGCAAGAGGTTACGGCGAACCCGTGGCCTTTTGCCCTTTGTCCTTTCCCAACCCCTTGTAGAACTCCGGTAAACTCGTTGGCCTGACGTTGCGGCGATGCTGCGAAGGGCCGAACCATGGCGTCTCCGCAAGAGCGAAACGGAACCTACCGAATTGCCTTCCGCTCTACAGAGGCCCAAGGAGTTTTTCCGAAGGCGTGGGATTCGATTCCTACAATAGCCGAGCGCGGCAACGGCCTCGCATGGGGACGACGAACGCCTTACCACGCGGATGCCGCGCATGCTGGATTCTCGTTTGAAATATCCGATTCTGCTCTCGATCTTGGCGGCGCTGGTGACGCTCGCCCTCAAGTCGGCGGCTTACTTCTTGACCAATTCGGTTGGCCTGCTGTCCGACGCCGTGGAATCACTCGTCAATCTGGCGGCGGCGACGACGGCGTATGTCTCACTGCGTTACTCGGCTCGCCCCGTCGACGAATCGCATACTTATGGCCACGAAAAGATCGAGTACTTCTCCAGCGGTCTGGAGGGCGTGTTAATCTTGGCGGCGGCGGCGGCGATCGCCTGGTATGCCGTGTCGCGGATACTCGCACCGACTCCGTTACAGCCGCTCGGCTTGGGCTTGACAATCTCCCTCTTGGCTTCGGTTGTCAACGGCGCGGTCGCGGTCATTCTGTTGCGAGTCGGTCGTCAGCACGGGTCCATCGTCCTCGAAGCGGATGGACGGCATCTTCTCACCGACGTATGGACCAGCGTGGCGGTGCTGGCGGGCTTGGGATTGGTTTGGTTGACCGACATCCTGTTGCTCGATCCGCTCATCGCCTTGGTCGTGGCCGCCAATATCCTCTGGACCGGATTCGATCTGATGCGCCGCTCCTTCAACGGGCTGATGGATCACGCCTTACCGGAGGAAGAGCAAGCGGCGGTGCGCTCGGCGATCGAACGCAACCTGCGACCGAACATGGACTACCACGCCCTACGCACGCGCCAAGCAGGACGGCGGCGCTTCGTCGAGTTTCATCTGCTCGTTCCCGGACAACTGACGGTGCAGCAGGCGCATACCCTGACGGGAACCGTCGAGGACGCCGTGCGCAACGCTCTGCCACAGGCCGAGGTCGCCGTGCATATCGAACCGATTGAGGATGCCTCGGCATGGCGCGACAGCGCGTTGCTGCGATTGGAAGAAGCGCGGCGATTGCGGGGCGAGAGGGATCCCCACGCGGAAAGTTGAAGCGAAGCAGCTCGAAGGATGAGTTCGGGTGCTATTTGGAGAGATTGTACCGTGAATGTTCTCGAATTTACCGGCTCGGTCGCCGCCGGAGCGATGGCGGCGGGGTTTCTCGGAGCGCTCACCGGGCTAGGCGGCGGCGTCGTCATCGTGCCGCTGCTGGTTCTGATGGGCGTGGACATTCACTACGCCATCGGCGCTTCGCTGATTTCCGTCATCGCCACCTCGTCCGGGGCGGCGGCCTCTTATGTAAAAGAAGGCTACTCCAACATTCGAATCGGCATGTTTCTGGAAATCGCCACCACCTTCGGTGCGGTAACCGGCGCGTACCTGAACGACCTGATGAATCCCGCCGCGCTGTCCATCGTCTTCGGCTTGGTCCTGCTCGTGTCGGCCTACCTGTCGTTGCGCTCGAGGCATTCGCGCGACGACGGCGACAAAGCCGATCCGCTGGCGACGCGGCTGCGGCTCGATGGCACGTTCCCCGCCACGGACGGGAAGAAGCAGTCGTATCACGTTCACGGCGTTCCACAGGGATTCGGTTTGATGTATCTCGCCGGCTGCCTGTCGGGGCTGCTCGGCATCGGTTCGGGCGCGCTCAAGGTCTTGGCGATGGACCAGGCGATGCGCATTCCTTTCAAGGTGTCCACGACGACGAGTAATTTCATGATCGGCGTCACCGCCGCCGCCAGCGCCGGCGTCTATCTCCATCGAGGCTACATCGTGCCCAGCCTGGCCATGCCGGTGATGCTCGGCGTACTGAGCGGTTCGCTGTTGGGGGCACGAGTTCTGATGGCGGCACGGACGAAAGTATTACGCATCGTCTTCAGCGCCGTCATCTTTACCTTGGCACTGCAAATGATCTACAAGGGGTTCACGGGGAAACTGTAAAATGTCCGAGCAACCGTTGCCCGCGAGACTCAGCGACGAGCGGGTCGAGGGCGTGATCGGCAACCTGCTGCGCTTCGGCGTGCTTCTCTCTGCCTTCGTGGTGCTGATCGGCGGCGCGTCGTATTTGATCCGGGACGGCAGGAACCCGGCCCCGGACCTGCGCCAGTTTCCGAATCCGCCGGAGGAGCCGCCCAGCCTGTTCCACATCGTTGGCGCGTCCGCTCGCGGAAGCAGCCTCGACCTCATTCTCCTCGGTTTGCTGCTGTTGATCGCCACGCCGGTGGCGCGGGTGATTTTTTCCGTCGCCGCTTTCGCGCTCCAGCGCGATTATCTGTACGTCTCGTTCACGCTGGTCGTGTTGGCCGTGCTGTTGTTCAGTCTGTTCTACGGCTACTTTTCAGGCTCCGGCGCGCTGTGAAGCCTTCGCCGCACCTGCGTTTCGGACTCCGAACGCACGGATTCCCATAGTCCGGCGTCGCATTTGCTATTATGATGTCTCAGGGTATTTGGGGAGTTCCCAAGGATGTGAGGAACCGAAACCCGCGCGTCTCGCCCCAACGAGAAAGCGATAACGAGGAGTTTAGAAATGTCTCGACTGTTGAAAGCCGCGTTGAGTGTGGGATTGACCTTGGGACTCCTGAGCGTCGCGTTCGGACAAGGCAAGCCGCCGGCGATCTTGGGGCCGGGTTCTCTGCTGTTCAATCCGGACGTTCAAAAAGAGTTGAAACTGACCAAGGAACAAAGCGGCAAACTCGAAGAAGCGCTCGGCAAGTTGGCGACGAAGTACCAAGCCGAATTCGTCAAATTCATCAAGGCACCGCCGACCCCGGAGGACGTGCAAAAGCTGCAGCTTGCGATCCACGAGGACAGTAATAAAGTCATTGCCGGCGTCCTCGATGGCAAGCAATACAAACGCTTCAAACAAATCGGCTGGCAGATGTTGGGTATGGGGTCTCTGCTCGATCCAGAGATGCAAAAGGAGCTGAAGATCAGCGACGAACAGAAAAAGAAATTAGAGGACATCGGTAAGGAAGCAGCCAAGCAAGGTCTGGAATTGGCAAAGAAAGGGGAGAGATCGAAGGAGAAGTACGATGCCATCACCAAGGAAGCGGAAACCAAAGCCAACGAGGTGCTGACGGCGGATCAGAAAAAGGGCTACAAGGAAGCGATGGGCGAAAAATTCAACTTCACACCGCCGGCTTCGCCTCCTGTCCCGAAGAAACCGTAGCGCCTCTGGGTGGAGAAAAACATCGGCCGGCACCCGTGAGGGGCCGGCCGACTTTCGCACAACCGCTCAAACTGTGCGATGGCGGAGCATACCATGCTCCCTCCGACCGCCACAAGTTCCAGAGCGTTACTTCTTTGTAAGGCAGCCGAAATTTCACGTTCGCCAGGCGTGCCAAGCCGTGGCCACGGAGACGAACGGCCACAAGGCCGCCGGTGCCAGCAGCCAGATCGGCCTCGTTCGGCGAAGTCGAACGCCGGCCAACCAGACGGCGAGCGGCACCCAGACGAACACGCGCGTATAACTCCAGGCGTCTTCGTAAGAGGCCCAGCCGGTCAACACCGCCAGCGCCACTCCGCCGACGGCCACCCAGGCGACCACGCGATCGGGAGTTCGAGCCGCTAGATACAACGCCAAGCCGCAATGAACGGTCAACAACGTCATGCGGATCAGATGCAACCCGGCGGACACGCGCGAGCCGGACACGCCCAAGTGCGTCCAACGATACCACATCCCCTTGAACGGCGCGCCGAAGAAGTAATCGCTCCTCGGTAGCAAAGGCCATGCGCCGTAGCCAGCATGGAGCAAGCCGATCCAACCTCCCCATAGGGCCAGGGCGGCGCAGATACCCGCCACGGTACGATACCTCCCCGTCCACCCGGCGGCGGCGAGGACGACCAAGACGATGGCCGCGTTCTGTTCGCGCGCAAAGAGGGCCGCCGCCGACCACAGGGCGAGATTGTGCCAACGCCCGCCCAACAACCAGCTCGCCAACAATCCGCACACGGCGAACGTCGCCAGCGGATCGGTGAGATCGCGGAGTAGCGGCATGCCGTCGTTGACGGCCAGAGGCAACACGAATCCCCACCAGACGTTGACGCCGTAATGCCGCGCCAAACGCGCCCCCAGCCAGGCCAGTCCGCCGATGGCCGCAAGATTGATGAGCGGCAGCGCCCAGAACAGACGATACGGATTGCCGCCTCCGCTCAACGCCCACGCCAACGCGGGATAGAGCAGACGCACATGGCGATACGCCGGCACGTCGAGTACGGCTCGATGCCACGTCCACGGATTGCGGGCAATGGCATAGTAAAATTGGCCGTCGAACCCGCCCGTGACGAAACCGACGCGAACCGCCTCGAAGGGCGGCGCGCCGATGCGCTCTTGTCCGACGCACACTAACGACGACAGATCGCCGTGAAAAGCAGGCAAGTACATCGCCAAGAGAGCGAGATGAAACGCAACGGCGGCGGCGACGGGATACCAAATAGAAGAGGCGACGCGCACCGTATGTCTCCGATTTGTGGGTGGGGAATCGTGGATTCAGAGTGGAACGAGTAACAAGAGCATCGTCGTCGAGAGCCGAACGGCTTGAGTTTTTCTCGGCGAACGGTCGGGAATCCGCACCCTCGATCTTGAGCTATAGTTGAGTTAAGCGGAGATTCCGTCGAAGTCTATCTTCGATGGAACGGTCCTCTCCCGTCCGAACGACTCGCGATGCAAGGTTGTCTTCGATGAACGATTCCTCGTTGGCCGACACCGTTGGCCTGGCCGAAGCTCTATTTCACGAATCGCCCGATGCGTTGTTCCTCTTCGATCCGCAAACGGATCGATTGGAAAACGTCAACGAGATGGCACTGCGTTTGAGTGGCTTCGGCCGAGACGAGTTGATGCAGCTGCCGGCCACCTCATTATTTCGCTTCCAGGGCAAAGGCGGGCGCACCCAGCTGCAACGCGCCGCCAATAAGAGTTGCATCTTTCATTCGAGAGAAGGCTATTATCTGCGAACGCGCGAGGACGGCGTGTGGCTGCCCGTCAATCTCAGCATCGCCCGTCTGCATCTGCCGGACAAAACGATGGCCCTCCTCACCGCCCGCGATTTGAGCGAACAGCGTACCGCCGAGACGAAGCTGCGCGAGAGCGAGGAACGCTTTCAACGCTTCATGGATCACAATCCCGCCGTCGCCTGGATGAAGAACGAACAGGGGCGCTACGTTTACTACAACCGTCGCTATGTCGATTGCTTCCACGTTCGCCCGGACGAATGGCTGGGACGCACGGACTTCGAGATATGGCCGGCCGAGTACGCGCGCAAATACGTCGAAGACGACCGCAAGGTTTTAGCTTCGGGACAATCGCTGGAAACGACCGATCGATCGCCGAATTCCGACGGTTCGCTTCGCTATTGGCAGGTGTTGAAGTTTCCCTTTCAAGACGGTGGCGGCCGGCGTTTCGTGGGGGGCATGGCCATCGACGTGACCGACCGGCAGCATGCCGAGTCGGCCCTGCGCCAGCAGCAATCGATTCTCCGCAACGTGATCGCGCACATACCGTGCGCGGTGTTCTGGAAAGACGGCAACAGCGTTTACCTCGGCTGCAACGACCAATCGGCGCGCGATCTGGGCTTGGAATCGCCGAATCAGGTTCTCGGACTCACGGATCACGATTTGCCGTTCTCGCGCGCCGAGGCCGACTTCTACATTTCCTGCGATCGGCGCGTCATGGAATCGGGCCAGCCGTGGCTCAACATCGAGGAAACGCAGCAACGGCCCGACGGTTCAACGGCACATCTGTTGACGAACAAAGTGCCGCTCCGCGATGCCGAAGGGCGCGTCACCGGCATCCTCGGCGTGTATACCGACATCAGCGAGCGCAAGGCCGTCGAATGCGAACTGCAACGCGCCAAAGAAGCCGCGGAGGCCGCCAATCGAGCCAAGAGCCAATTTCTCGCCAACATGAGCCATGAGATTCGCACCCCCATGAATGGCGTTCTGGGAATGACGGACTTGTTGCTCGATACCTCGCTGACCGATCGGCAGCGCGAGTATCTCCACGCGGTCAAGGGGTCGGCCGAAGCGCTCTTGACCATTATCAACGACATTCTCGATTTCTCGAAAATGGAAGCCGGCAAGCTCGAAGTTGCCGTCGAGCCATTTCAGCTGCGCGAGTCCCTGAACGACGCACTCAAGCCGTTGGTTGTGCGCGCGGCGGGCAAGGGGCTGTCGTTCGCTTGCCGTGTGAGCGATAGGGTGCCCGACGCGCTGCGCGGCGATTGGGGACGCATCCGGCAGGTGTTGCTGAATCTCGTTGGCAACGCCGTCAAATTTACCGAGCGCGGCAGAATTGCCGTCGAGGTTTCGACGACGAACGACCATCGAGAGGGTAAGACGCCCTTGCACTTCATCGTCCGCGATACGGGCATCGGGATCGCCAAGGACAAGGTCGATTCGATTTTCGCGCCGTTCGTGCAAGCGGACGGCACACTGGCGCGACAGTTCGGCGGCACCGGCTTGGGACTCACCATTTCCGCCCAGTTGGCGAGCATGATGGACGGACGCGTCTGGGTCGAGAGCGAGTTAGGGATGGGGAGCCAATTCCATTTCACGGTTCCCGTCGAGGCGAGGCTCGAGAAGCCCCCCACGTCTACCGGCACGCCTCCGGTTGCTCCCTCTTCCTCGCTCCGCGCTTCGGGAGAGCGGCGACTACGCATCCTCATGGCCGAGGACAACGCCATCAATCAGCGCGTTGGCGAGGCGATGTTGCGCAAGCGCGGCCACGAGGTCGTACTGGCCGGAAACGGTTGCGAGGCGTTGGAAGCGCTCGAAAAGCAGCCTTTCGATCTCGTCTTGATGGACGTGCAAATGCCACGCATGGACGGATTCGAGGCCACCTCGAAAGTGCGCTGCCGCGAGAAGGAAACGGGCATCCGCCTACCGATTATCGCACTCACCGCCCACGCCATGACGGGCGACCGCGAACGCTGTCTGGCCGCGGGGATGGATGGCTACGTCACCAAGCCGCTTCAGTTTGCCGAACTGGCGCGCGTCATGGACGAAGTGCTGAACGTCTCTCCTTGAGGCGGTCGGCCCCCTCGGCTCACTCCGCCGGTTCGCACGAACAATCAAATCTTGCTGGCAATCGACCGGCTCAATTCTTACACTAACGCCGATCCCTCCTCCGTCTCACGGGTCCATCGTTCGCTCACACAGGAGAACCACCATGAATCGTCGTCAATGGCTGCAACAGTCCTCGCTCGCCGCTTTGCTGATCGGCGGTGCCGGTTTGCCGCGCGCGCTGGCCGTCGCCGAAGACAGCAAACGCCGCAAACTGCTCGTGTTCACGCGCTCGGTCGGCTTCCAACATTCCGTCATCGCCCGGAAAGAGGGCAAACTCTCGCTCGCCGAACGCCTCGTCACCGAACTGGGCAAGAAACACAATATCGAGGTCGTGTGTACAAAAGACGGTCGTGTCTTCGAGGCCAAGGACTTCGACACGTTCGACGGCTTTTTATTCCAAACGCAAGGCGATCTGACGAGTGAAAAGTGTCTCGACGGCTCGCCGCCCATGTCCCGCGCCGGCAAGAAAGCACTGCTCGATGCCGTCGCCGGGGGTAAGGGATTCGTCGGCTGCCACTGCGCCAGCGACACCTTCCACAGCAAGGGCGGGCAATGGGAGAATCAGACCGGCGAACAAGTCGATCCCTACATCGCCATGCTCGGCGGCGAGTTCATCCGCCACGGCCAACAGCAGAAATCGTGGATGCGCATCGTCGATCCGAAGTTTCCCGGACTCGATGGCGTCAAGGATTTCGAGAAGCACGAAGAATGGTATTCGCTGAAAAACTTCGCGCCGGATCTGCACGTTGTTCTCGTGCAGGACACCGAAGGCATGAAGAATCTCGACTACGAACGTCCGAAATACCCGGCCACTTGGGCGCGGAAGCACAAGAAGGGCCGCGTCTTCTACACGTCGATGGGGCACCGCGAAGACGTGTGGGAGAGCGAGGTCATGCAGAAAATGCTCGCCGGAGCCTTGGCCTGGACGCTCGGTCGCGTCGAAGCCGAAGTGAAGCCCAATTTGAAGGACGTTGCCCCCAACGCCTCGGTTCTGCCCTCGCCGAAGAAGAAGGCCCAATCGAATCGCTCCGAAAAAAGCATCGTTTAACATCTTGTAAGGAGTATTTACGCATGGTACGACATCTACTGAGGTTCTTCGTATTGCCGGCGATCGCGGCGGGGTTGACGCTGGCCTTGGCCTCCGTCCCCGTGTCCGCCGACGACAAAAAAGATGAGAAATGGACGCCGCTGTTCAACGGCAAAGATCTGACCGGCTGGAAGACGCATCCGAAGAGCGCCGGTAAATGGCGCGTCGAAGACGGCATCTTGATCGGCAGCGGGCCGGCCAGCCATCTGTTCAGCGAACGCGGCGATTACGAAAACTTCCGCTTCCGCGTCGAAGTGGCCATCGGCGACAAAAGTAACAGCGGTCAATACTTCCGCACCAAGTTCGGTCCCGGATTCCCCGACGGCTACGAAGCCCAGATCAACAGCACGCACGGCGACCGCATCAAGACCGGCAGTCTTTATCCGGCGCGACTGAAGCTGAAGAAGGGCGATCAAAAGAAACTCGTCGTCGAAGACATCTTGGTGAAGCCCAACGAATGGTTCACCCAGGAAGTCATCGCGCGCGGCAAGCACATCGTCATCAAAGTGAACGGCAAGACGACCGTGGATTTCGTGGACGAGAACAACAATTTCTCCAAGGGCCACTTTGCCCTGCAACAACACGATCCCAATAGTGTCGTCAAGTTCCGCAAGATTGAAGTCATCGAATTGCCGGCGGACAAAAAGGAGTAAGAGCCCCTTTCAGAAGCCCCTCTCCCCCTGTACTCGGGGGAGAGGGACTTCTCGCCGGAGTTTAGCCGCTGATCGAATCGGTCTTGTCCCCTTCGACCGCGTTCGTCGAGCGGTAGTAGATGAGCTTCTTGCTTTGGATCACTTGTGGTCTTCCTCCCTTGACGGTGACTTTCGACAAGACGGCTTTGTTGCCGTTCTCGCCGTGGAAGATGATTTGATCCTTCTCTTCGTTGAAGATCATGCGGTCGCACTTCGCGGTTAACTCTTGGCTCTGCACCACGACTTGCCCCGTCGCCACCATCTCTTGATAGGTGCGGTACTTGGGCTTGTGGTTTTTGTCTATATTTCTTGTCGCGTTGTCCTCTTTGATGGGAACGCGATAGGTGCGCACCGTGAGTTGATTGCAGCTGAGATACATGACGCCTTTGGGCAGTTCCTTGGACAAGATGTCGCTGAAGTCGATGTCGCGGCGCGGATTGTCGCTGGGCATGTTCAGAAGGCGCACCGACCCCCAAAAGGTCGCCACGTTGGTTCGATTGTTGGCCTTCATCAGGTTCTCGAAGCGAACCTCGGTCAGCTTGAGTTCTTGCGCCTCTTCGCCGGGCGACAGGGTAACGGGACGACGCGGCGCGGGACTGCCGGGCACGGTCGCGACATCGTTGCCCCCGCGCTGGAGTATGCGCACACTGCCGGGGCCGGACAGCAGAATGGTATTGCTCTCGGGGGCTTTGCCGTCGGCGGACGACTCTTCGGGCGACTCCGTCTCCACGGTCATCGAAATGCCCGATAGCCGCTGATATTTCTCCAGTTTCCCATCGACGATGGTTTGATCCTCGGCGCGCACTTCGTCGTCGGCCACGAGCTTTTTCACCTTGGCCGGTCGATCGTTGCGCATGCCTTGCTTGAGGGAAATGGGACGGTCGAAGATGACTTGCAAGCGTTGACAAGCGAGACGCGCCTCGCCCTGATCCGCCTGAATGCCCCCGCGAAACGACGCATGAGTACCCTGGAAAAACATATCGTCGCTCCAGTGGATGGTCAGCGGGATCGGCTTCTCCAGCGGCTTATTTTCCAACGTGGTGTTGCTCTGCATGCACATGGCCCCCGCCCCCTCGACCCATACCTTGTTCGATTCTTGATCGACGTGAACCTCGGGGCCGATAATTTTGATTTTGCCCATTTCTAAACTAGCTAAATCGCCGTTGGCGACGAGAACATTGCCGTTGGCGGTGCAGCTCATGTCGAGGGTGTTGGCTTCGATGTCCACGCCGTCTTCGCCCGGACGGCTCGGCTTTTGCCGCACGCGCACGCCGCCGCGCTTGTGCAAGTATTCCGCCGCTCCGCCTTCGGCCCACAGATGATCGAGCGCCATGCGATCTTCGCACCGCAACACTTTGGCTTCAATGTTGCGCGCGCTCAAATCGATGGGATTCGGCTCCGGCTCCGGCACCGGCGCTTTCGCATTGGATCGAGCGCTCGGCTGCGATGCCGCGCCGCCAACCGGCGGCGCATTGCCCGTGGGTTGCGCCCCCGCGATCGGAACGAGAGGGGCGGGAGTTGCGGCAGGCCGAGGTTTGGATTTCGCTTTCCCGTCGTCTTTGCTGGGTGGCATCAGGGCGAGAGGCACGTCGGTGAATTGGATCACGAGGCGGGCGGCATCGTGGATATTCATATCCTTGGAGTGCGCGAAAACATTCCGCAAGGCTTGAAGGTGGTGCGGTCGCCGCGACGAGGCCGCCGGTTTGTCGGACGCCGGGGCGGCATTTTTCTTCTCTTTCACGAGTGCGGTCGTGGTCGGTGGCTGGGAACCGGCCGTCTGGCGAGGCGATTCGGGCCTCGTTGCCGGAGGTTTGTCGTCGGGCAAAAGCCAAACCTTCAATTCTTCCCCTCGAAGCGATTGAGCGTGTTCGTCGTCCTGGAAGCGCGCCGCGCCCGTCAGCACCAACAGATCGAGCGCGCCGTCGCGCGTGGAAACGAGGCTCTCGTTCCAATAGGCGTGCGTGGTTCGCTCCCTGGTCGATTTGTTCATCATGTCGATGCTGCCAGGCCCGCTCGCTTCGACGTATTGATACGTCTTCGCTTTCTGCTTCTTGTCGCCGTTGCCTTTCTTGGCGGCTTCCGGCAGAGGCATGTCTTGAATGGTCAACATCGGCGCGACAATCAAATTGTCTTCCTTGTTGGCTTCCATGGTGGGAACGCCTTTGAGGATGGTCAGCTTCTTGCTCGTGTCGTGGAAGAAATCGTTGCCGTGCGCGGTCAGCTTCTCGGCGTCGGAGGTGAGCGTGACGAAGGGTCCGGTGGCGTGAACGGTCTCGATCTCGAAGCCTTGCTCGTCGCCCGTCAGGGTGGATTTCGGTTCGGCTTTCTCGTTGCTGCGCCGTTTGATGCGCAGTTCCAGATGCTTGCACACGAGCATGTCGTAGCCGATGCTCTCGTCGTTGAGACGTTGCACCATAACGTCTTGCGGGCTAGTGGACATTTCCGTGTCCGTGGGCGCATCGAAAGTCGCTTCGTCGTGGTCTTTTAGCAAGCGGTACTCGAAGCGGCCCGGCGAGTCGATGCGGATGCGCGAGGGTTCTTCGGGTTCGGGATTCTTTCCAGGAGCGGCCGGCTTGGCCCGATTGGAAGCGGAATCGTCGCCGGGAAACGGCCCGCCGCCTTTGTTGACGCACAAGTTCATGATGACGTTTTCTTTGAGGACGATGCGCTTGACGCCGGTAATCGATTCGTTCTTCGGCTTGGGCGCGAGAAACATACCGGGTCGAGGCGGGGGCGCGGCGGTGGTCAACTCCATTTCCATGCCCTTGGCGTAGATGTCGGCCTTGGGCGGAACGAGCCTCTGTCCATCGCGGGACGTGGATTTGCCATCGACGATATGCACGAAATCGCTGGTTTTGATGAGTTGTGTTTTTTCGAGATAATAGACGGGTCCGGTATTGATCGTCACGACGAGATCGTCCTCGTCGCTTGGGGTGCGGCGGTTGTTAATAATGCGAATCGGGTGGCCGCCGGGACTGTCGCCGATCAATTGCACTTCGACGATTTTCCGGCCATTCATTTCATTGGGATTGAGGGAACTGAGCCGGCGATCGAAGCGAAGGTACGCCTCGGCGCATTTGAGTGTATTGATTTCAACGCCGCGCCCGTCCTTGTTTTTCCCGAAAATGGCCAAGCTCATGGGCGAGAACTTGACTCGTCCGTCTTCGGTGCGATCGCATTGCTGGGCGGCCAACACCATGTTTTTCGCGTTCATTTCCAGTTGAACCGGCCATTCTAGTTCCTTGCAGCCCGCGTTGAAGGCCATCGTCAACTTTTTCTGAAGCGGCGTGGGACCGTTGGCTTTTTTGATCGACCTCTCGCGGGAAGGCATCCCCTTTCGACTGATCTTATATTGTTCCGGGAGCGGAGGAAGCGTGTTGATGCGCCCCAACGTTGTCAACGAATAGATAAAATAGACGACGACAAATAGTCCGAATCCTCCAACCAATAACACGATGCGTTTGGGAGTCCACACAATTATATCTCCTCGCGGTCGCGCTCCGCGCTGGAACGCCCGTCCGGACGCCTCGCGTCCCCGTTTCGCTTCAACGTCCTTGACATCGGAGAATCAAGTCGATGACTTCGCGCGCCGCCCCGCGCCCCCCGATGGCGCGGGTGATGTAATGAGCCACGGCGCGCGCTTCGGCGCAGCCGTCGGCGACGCTGACGGCCAAACCACTCGCACGCAACGGCGGCACATCGGGCACGTCGTCGCCGATGTAGCAGACGGTCTCTTCCGCCGCGCCGGTTTCCTCAAGCAGCCGCCGATAGGCCGGCAGTTTGTCCGCCGCTCCCTGAATCACGCGGTCGATGTCCAGCTCGGCAGCCCGCCGATCCACCAACGGCGAACTGCGTCCCGTCAGGAGCGCGGCTCGTTTGCCGGCGCGATGCCAACGCTTCAGCCCGGAGCCGTCTCGGACGTGGAACCGTTTAATCTCCAACTCCGGATGGGCGTAAACGATGCCGCCGTCCGTCAGCACGCCATCGACGTCGAGAATCAACCACTCGATGGCGGCACAGCGTTCGCGCAACGTCTTCACGCGCCGATCCTCGTCTGCGTCGTCGTCTCCTCGGCATCGTCGATGGAAACGACGCCAATGAGATCGGTAATATCCAGTAACCCCTCCGGCTTGCCCGCGCCATCGACGACGGGCAATTCGCTGATGCGATGGCGGCGCAGCAGTTCGACGGCATCGCCGACGCGCGTTCCCGACGGGACCGCGATCGGATCGGCGGTCATCACTTCGGCGATGGGGCGATCCAAGGCCGCATCGCGCCGGGCTTCGATCAGCCGAGCCAAATCGCTATCGGTGAACAGCCCGCACAGTCGTCCTTCGTCGTCCACCAGCATCACGGCTCCGGTACGTCGGCCAACGTGCCGCGACCGCGCGAACACGCTCCGCACCGTTTCGTTCGCCGATGCCAGGCGCACGTCGCCGTCTCGCCGCATCACGCTTTCGACTTTCAGAAGTTTGCGCCCCAAACTTCCAGCCGGATGGAAGCGCGCAAAATCGTCGTGGGTGAAAGCACGCGCTTGGCTGAGTACGAAAGCCAGGGCATCGCCCAACGCGATCATCGCCGTCGTGCTGGCACTGGGAGCCAGACCCAGCGGGCAAACCTCTTCCAGTGGACCGTAGACGATGGCGGCGTCCGCCTTTTGGGCCAACGTACTCCGCCCATTGCCGGTCAACGCCAGGATGCCGCGCACCATCGGACGCAGCGGAGGCAGCAAGCGCACAATCTCCTCACTCTCGCCGCTGTGCGACAGAACCAATGCCACGTCGTCGGGATGCACCATCCCCAAATCGCCGTGCATCGCTTTGGTGGCGTCGAGAACGTAGGCGCGGGTTCCCGTCGAGTTGAGCGTTCCGGCAATCTTCTGCCCCACGTCGGCGGATTTGCCCGCTCCGGTGATGCACACGCGCCCCGTCAACCGCAGTAGGAGATCGACGGCGCGCAGAAAAGATGCGTCGAGTCGTTGCGCGACGCGCTCGAGCGCGGCCGCCTCGGCTCGGACGATCTGCCGAGCATAGTCCAGCCGAGGTTGGCTGGAATTGCTCGGATTGTGCAGATGAACCTGCAAGCCCATCACCGCCTCCTTGCCTATCTTCGCGCGGAATGATCCTTCGATCCGCAACGAATATATCCGAAGCGTCCGGAAATGCAATCGCGCCTCCATCCCGCAATCGGGAGAGATCGAATTGTCCGACGCGAGGCGACGAATGGAGTGCCCTCCGAATCAATCGACCATCCCCCGCACAGGAATAATCGTCGAACGCCGTGCGAATCGTTCAGTATAGTTTCACCCCAACTCCAAGAGTTCGCCGCGCCTCGCTTGAATCTCCGCAGAAAATGCGTTTCTATCCTTGTGGAAACAGTCGATCTCTCGACGCTTGCCTTGTTTGTGCTATCTTCCCAGCCCCCCACGCTGGGTCGGACTCCCGCAGCACGGAAAAAGGAAGCTAATTAGGATCGTGCTGTCGATGCCGGGTTGGCTTGGCCTGCCCCTGAGCGAGGATCGGACGTTGGTCGTGCGACGAAAGATACTGGAATTCCAGATCGGATATTTCGCCCCTTGACCAATCCGTTTTAGTCCTTACAAATAATTAAGCATTGCACCGTTCTTTACCCGAAGACCTCGTTCTCGAAAACGATTGGCGAAAAGAGGGCGAGCGGATACTAATCTGTACTCCGACGAAAGCTGCTCCTGCTACCTGCCGAGTGCCCTTCACGGCTGCGGATCGGACATCGGCCCGTCGCACGTCGGTTTCCGCTGAGCGAAACCGTTGGACCGGCGGTAAGAGGATTCCTTGAAGTCACCGTAACTCCTGGAACTGTTCTTCAACCAAGGAGATCCCTATGTTGAGAAGCGCAAGGCTCCAGGCCATCGTCCTGGTGTCCGTCGGAGCGCTCTTGGGCTATATCGAAGCGGTCAAACAACAGATCCAAAGCGCCATCGGGGCGCATCGGGGCCGATAACTCGCTGAATAACCGCAATATCTTGACGAAGGGACATCCCATGACTCGTTCGAGAATCTCGGGGTTCATCGCCGTCGCACTCGGAGTGCTGCTGGGTTACACGGCAGCGACCGGCAAACTCGTGTCGCTCTTGGGACGAGCGGAGGACAAATCCGCCGCGGCGGACAAGCCCGATCGCACAACGCTACCTACAGCGGACGCTCCTTTTCAGGGCGTCGCCAAGCGAACGCTCGACGGCTCCAAGCCGGACTTCCCGCGCACGGTGACGCCGCCGCAGGGTGCGCCGAACGTGCTGCTGATCCTGGTTGACGACGCGGGCTTCGGTAATTCCTCCACGTTCGGTGGTCCGTGCCAGACGCCCAATCTCACCAAGCTGGCCGATCGCGGGTTGAAGTACAACCGCTTCCATGTCACGGCACTGTGTTCGCCGACCCGGGCAGCCTTGCTCGCCGGCCGAAATCATCACGCCGTCGGGTTCGGCTCGATCACGGAGTTCGCCGGGGGTTGGCCGGGCTACAACTCGACCTGGCCGAAGAACGCCGCCAGCGTCGCCCGAATCCTCCAAGGCAATGGCTACAACACCGCGTCGTTCGGCAAGTGGCACCTCACCCCCGACGATCAGCAGGGACCGGCCGGGCCGTTCGACCGCTGGCCCAACGCGCTCGGCTTTGACTATTTCTGGGGCTTCCTCGGCGGTGCCTGCGGACAATACGATCCGGTCGTCGCGGAGAATAACTCCATCGTCGGCGTGCCGAAGGGAAGGGATTACTACCTCCCGACGGACATGGCGAACCGAACCATCAACTGGATGCGCGACCAAAAGGCGCAGTCACCCGACCGGCCGTTTTTCATCTACTACGCCCCCGGTGCCAGCCACGCCCCGCACCATGTCCCGGCGAAGTGGGCCGACAAGTACAAGGGCAAGTTCGACCAAGGCTGGGACAAGCTCCGCGAAGAGACGTTCGCTCGGCAGAAGAAGCTCGGCGTGATCCCCGAGAATGCCAAGTTGACGCCGCGCGCCCCGGCGTTCCCCGCTTGGAACTCGCTCGCCGCGGAACAGAAGAAGCTCTACGCCCGCCAGATGGAAGTGTTTGCCGGCTTCCAGGAGAACTGCGACCACGAGATCGGCCGGGTGATCGATGCGGTCGAGGAGATGGGAGTCGCCGACAACACGCTCGTTCTGTACATCTGGGGCGACAACGGCTCCAGCATGGAGGGAACGGAAACCGGCACTTTCAACGAGATGACCACGCTTAATGGGATCGACCTGCCGCCGGCTGTGCAGCTTAAACTGATCGAAAAGTACGGCGGTATAGAGAAATGGGGCGGGCCGGACTCTCAACCGCACTTCTCCAGCGCTTGGGCTTGGGCCGGGAACACGCCGTTCCAGTGGGGCAAGCAGGTCGCTTCGCACCTCGGCGGCATCCGCGATCCGATGGTAGTGTCCTGGCCGAAAAGGATCAAGGACAAGGGCGGTCTTCGCACGCAGTTCACACACGTCATCGATGTGGCCCCGACCATCCTCGAAGCGGCGGGCATCCCGCAGCCGAAGTCCGTGGACGGAATCGCGCAGATGCCGATGCATGGAACCAGCTTCGTGTATACGTTCGACGATGCCAAGGCTCCGAGCCGGCACACTCAGCAGTACTTCGAGACTTTCGGCAATCGTGCCATGTACAAGGACGGGTGGATCGCCTGTTCCCGGATCGACCGATCTCCCTGGCGGCTTGATCCCAACCAGATGAAAACGATTGGTCCGGGCAGCGGCTGGGATCCCGACAAGGACAAGTGGGAACTCTATAACCTGGACGAAGACTTCTCGCAGGCGGAAGATGTAGCCGCGAAGCACCCCGAGAAGCTCGCGGAGTTGAAGAAGCTATTCTGGGAGGATGCCGAGAAATACCACGTTACACCACTGATGGGGGGATTCGCCGCGTTCTTCGGCCTCTTGCCCCCAAACGCGGAGCGAACGAAGTTCACCTACTATCCGGGGACCGAGAACATCTCGTCCGGCATGATCCCCCAAATCTACAACCGATCGTTCACGATCACCGCCGACCTGGAGCTTCCCAATAAGGGAGCCGAGGGTGTGATCGTCGCCGAGGCGGACGCCATGGGCGGCTTTTCTCTGTATATCCAGGACGGCAAGCTGCACTACACCTACGGATTGGTGGGCATACGGCTGGACACCCTCACCTCGTCGGAAAAAGTACCCACCGGCAAGGTCACCGTGCGCTACGAGTTCACGGCGGACAAACCCGGCAAGCCGGGAACCGGCGGCAAGGGGCGACTATTCATCGACGGCAAGCCGGCCGGCGAGAACCATCTGCAAAACACCGTCCCGTTGCGATTCTCCAGCTATTCCGGCATGGACATCGGCAAAGACAACGGCGACGTCGTTTCCCCGACCTACAAGTCCAAGGCACCGTTCGCCTTCACGGGCAAGATCGGCAAGGTGGTCTTCGATCTAGCTCCCGGCGAGAAAGGTGCCCTGGAACAACGAAAGATCCTGGAAGAGAGGTTCATACGAGCCATGAGGAATTGATTGACGTGTTGTTTCGTGCGCACGGCGAGGACGGAGTGCCGTGCGTTCAAAGGCCGGTGTCAGCCAGCGGATGGAACCCACATCCCGGCTGACACCGGCCGCTTGTTAAACTCTATCGGAGAAGGTTTATCGTGAGTTCCATCGTCGTAGGCGGTATCGTGTTCGCTTGCACTTTCTGCGGCGCAATGCTAGGGATCTGGTTTCGCATGCTTCTTCCCGATCATCATCTCACCAATGAATCAAAAGAGGTCATCAAACTCGGAACGGGACTTATCGCGACGATGGCGGCGCTCGTAGTCGGTTTGCTCATCGCCTCCGCCAAGTCCGATTTCGATGCTCAGAAAGGCGCTTTCCAACAAATATCCAGCAACGTCGTCTTGTTGGATCGCGCGCTTGCGCATTACGGATCGGAAACGAAAGACTCTCGTACTTTGTTGCGCCAATCGGCAACTACGTTGCTGGATCGATATTGGCCCACACCGGACGCTTCCAAGCGCGTCGATGATGCGGAGCTAAGGACGAACACTGGTGCCATGTACGACTCGATACGCGATCTTTCGCCGCGTACCGACGCACAACGATCGATTCAGAACCTGGCACTCCAGATCAGTGCCGATCTGGCGCGAGCACGCCTTCAGACAAGCCAACGCGAACAAGGTTCCATCCCGTTCCCGTACCTGGTGGTCCTCGTGTTCTGGCTCACCGTTCTTTTCATCAGCTTCGGTCTTTTCGCGCCGACGAACCTGACGGTGATCGGGGCCCTTTTCGTTTGCGCGCTCTCGGTCGGCGGCGCTCTCTTTTTGATCGTCGATCTCGACCAACCCTACGAGGGCTTGATCCAGGTTTCCCCCGAACTGCTCCGTAGCTCCATTCACCAACTCGGCAAGTAATTGGCCTCAGTTCCTGGCGAAAAGTCTGTCGACCCCAAGGGACTTTAGAACTGAAAACCGAAACCGACGTTACTGAAGAAGGCGGCGGATTGTTCGTTCAAACCCCAGCCCAGACGAAGACCGATCTCCAGATTTGGGGTGATCAAGTAATGGATGCCAGGACTGAAGTAATTCTGGCTATAATTGCTCGCACGGTTTTGCGAAAAGAGACCGAAATACTCGGCGTGAACCTGGAAACGCTCGCCCAAAGGCATCCGCAGAACTGTGGAAGGAGACCACGCTTCAAAGCGCTTGCCATTATCGCTGTCGGTAGCGAAACGAAGGGCGGAATCGAACCGCCAGCGGTTGGGTAGCCGCCAGCCGAAACCATAGGCCGCCACCAGTTGCGTGGCGGTCGCTTCCCCTCCGGTCGGGGTATAGCCTTGCAGAATGAAAATGCTCGCGGGAAGCCAGGACTCCTGCTCGGTCAGCGAGGCTTTCAAGCCGTAGAGAAGCCGTTGCTCGCGGCTCAAACGGGGAGTATCCACCCCTTCCAAAGCCTCGCCCGATTCCCCGGAGACGACGCTGCCGCCCGCCCCCACTTCGTAGTTCCACCCCAAGCGCAACTCCAGACGTTTGGTCAACCCGTAGCGGAGGAGCAGTTCCGGGAAACTATTCGTTTCCGGGACGCCGCGGTTGTCAATGAATGAATACGAGGATTCCATAATCCAGCGACGTAGGGGCGAAGTCGTCATTGCCGGGGTAAAAGCATCTCGATCGGTTTCGATGTGTTCCTCGAAGGGGCTGCGGGGCGCTTCCCCCTCTCCTGCCGGTTCCGACGCTAGGGGACTGTTTGAGACAAACTCCGGAACCCGTGGAGAAAGTGGAGTTGGGATCGATTCCTGAGCCGCACAATGCGATGCTTATTGTTCGGTTCGCAAAATGGCACTGGTGTGGATCTGTACTACAACTTCCATCTCACGGGCTGGCTCAATCTCACCCCGGACATCCAATTCATCCATCCGGGAGCGAGTGCGATCGCCCAGGACGCATTCATCTACGGCATCGCTTCGACCCGTCGAGTGGTTTGCCGTCGGCGTCGACCGCGTACACGGGGTAGATCGCCTCCTCCTTGGACTGGCCGAAAATGCCCAGGATCGCCCCGGCCATGCGGTACATGCAATTGTTCTTCAGGTATTCCCGCGTGCCGAACACGTCCCCCTAGCCCTTCTTCCGCGTGTCAACGTAGGTCCGCTTGAACTCGGCGAACTCCTTCCACGCATCCGCCATCCTCTCTTTCCAGGTGTGGCCGACTGTCGGCATGCAACCTGAAATCGACGGAGAGGCGGCGACGTTACCGGAACGCCGCCGCCGAGAGCCACACGGATGTCAGTTCCGCGGCGACGAATACGTTTCCAGCTTCTTCAATAGCTCCTGGATCTTGATCGTGTTGTAGTTGATCCCGGCGGCACTCAGACTGCTTCCCGACTGGTTCGGATACTTGTTGTAGTCCGCGAAGAAGCCTCGGATGACCTCCTGTGCCGGCACGAAGAGCCACATGTTGTCGGCATACCACCGCAAGTAACCCATTTCACCGTGCTTCCACATGATTTCGTATGGGTCGGCCTTGAGGTTGATGATTAGCGGCCAGTTGGGCACCTCGCGAACGCCCGTAGCGATGTTTCCCTGGAAGGTGGCGAAGTGGATCTTCCAGTCGCGGTAGCGGACGGCGTTCAGGTCGCCCTGCTGACCGAAGTAGAAATACTCGTTCCGCGGGCTTTTTTTCGCCTCGCCCTTGAAGAACGGCAGCCAATTGTACCCGTCGAGCTTGACCTTCCACTCCTTGCCATTGGCCTTGTACCCCTGAGCGAGCTTTTCCTTCACTTCCGACTCGCCAGCCGCCGCGAGCAAGGTCGGCATCCAGTCGTTGTGGGCGATGGCGTCGTTGATCTTGGTTCCAGGCTTGATCACGCCCGGCCAGCGGACGATCAGCGGGACGCGGTGGCCGCCCTCCCAGTTCGTCCCCTTCTCTCCGTGGAAAGGGGTGATGCCGCCGTCCGGCCATGAGCCCGTCTCGGCCCCGTTGTCGGTCGAGTACATCACGATGGTGTTGTCGGCGAGTCCGAGGTCGTCGAGCTTCTTGAGCAGCTGGCCGACGTGTCCATCGTGTTCCACCATGCCGTCCGGGTACAGCCCGATCCCGGTCTTCCCTTCGCTCTCCTTCTTGAGCCGGGTCCAGACGTGCATGCGGGTACTGTTAAACCACAAGAAGAAGGGCTTGTCCTCCTTCTTGGCCCGTTCGAGGAAGTCGAGGCTAGAGGCCAGGAACTCCTCGTCGATCGTCTCCATTCGCTTCCGGGTTAGCGGGCCAGTGTCCTTAATCTCGCCGCCAGCCTTCGACTTGATGACGCCGCGCGGCCCGTACTTTTTCTTGAAGGCCGGATCCTTGGGGTAATAGTACGTTTCCGGCTCCTCTTCCGCGTTCAGGTGGTAGAGGTTGCCGAAGAACTCGTCAAAGCCGTGGGCCGTCGGTAGATGCTTGTCGCGGTCGCCGAGGTGGTTCTTGCCGAACTGGGCGGTCATATAGCCATGATTCTTGAGCAAGTCGGCGATGGTTGGGGCGAAGTCCGGGATGCCGTGCTGACTGCCAGGCATGCCGATGGTCAAGAGACCGGTGCGGAATGGGTGCTGGCCGAGGATGAAAGCGGCCCGTCCGGCGGTGCAAGACTGCTCGCCGTACGCATCCGTGAACAACGCCCCCTCCTTGGCCAGCCGGTCGATGTTCGGGGTGTGGTAGCCCATGATCCCATGGTTGTACGCCGAGATATTGTGTACCCCGATGTCGTCCCCCCAGACGATTAGGATGTTCGGCTTTTTCCCAGAGTTCTGGGCGTCGGCCGCAACCTTATGGTTATGAGCCGCCAAGGTGAACAAAGCGCCTTGATTCACGCCCTCGCAGCATCCGTTTTGCCGTTCTTGGGCAGCCGCGATCCGATCCGCCGTTGCGACCGGGGCCGGCCGGATGTCGTTGGAATCGCGCAGTCCGGCTTGTACCTGTTGCCACGAGTTAGGTCGCCAAGTAGCTGTCGCATAGCCGAGCAAAATGCCGAGGCCGATGCAGGCCAAGGCCAATATCTTGGAGTTTCGCACGCTGAGTACCTCTCCTGTGAAAGAATAGCGCATCTGAAGAATAGGACACCGCCGCGCTTGACATGCACGAAGTCAAGAACCTGTGGAGCGCGAATTTGTCCATGTGGAGCGGCTGCCTTAGCCAAATACATTTGCACTCTTGGTATACGCCGTTATCTTGCCGTCGGCCAGTGTCGTCAGAGGCCGCACGGTCTGCTTCGCGCTCCGTGATCTCATCGACATTCTCGCGCAAGCCGAGAGCCGCGGGGAGCAGAGGATCGGGACCCCGATGCACTTGCAAGGAAAGCCGACGCAGCGGGGGGCCTCACCGCAGTACGGACAGGTCATGCCCTACCCTTGTTACCCCCTTTTTTCCGCTCATTGACGGCGGTCTCGATAGCCTGGGCTACGATCTTATGCACGATGTCGCGTACCTGAAACTCGGTTTCGCCCGGCAAATCCCGATCGGGTTTGGAGACGAGCAGGCGTGCGATGTAAAGCACCTCGCCTTTGGTTTTATCGAAGAGGATTTGTGCCAAGAGTTGTGCCTCGGCTTCTTGTTCGGCCGTCAACGCAGGGGTGGCCATCGAATGCTTTTGGCGTGCGGTCACGATGATCTTTCGAGTGAGTGAGAAGGGAATTTCCGTGTCCTATCTATCTTCGCCCGAAAGCCGTCCCGTTTCCACCTACTTTTCAGCTGCTCATCCCAGTCCTTGGGGCGACGGTTTTTTCTCTTGACATCCTAGACAACTTGTCTAAGATAGGGATTAGTCATTTCGTCTAATGGAGGACCGACATGGCACGCACTCGACGGGATGTCACCGATACGGAGCTATCCGTTTTGCAGGTTTTATGGGACTGCGGCGCGTGTTCCCGGCGGCACATCGCCGACGCGCTCTATCCCGACGGCGGGTCGGCCTCCGTCACCACCGTGCAAAAACTGTTGGAACGTCTCGAAGAAAAGGGGCACGTTCGCCGCATCGACGGCGAGGGGCCTATCACCTTCGGTGCCGTCACCGACCGCGAACAACTCATCGGACACCGCTTGCGCGAAATGGCCGACAAGCTATGCGGCGGCTCGCTGACGCCGCTGTTGATGAATCTCGTCCGCGCCAAACCCTTGACGCCGCGGGAGCGCCAAGAACTGCAAGAACTTCTTGAGGAACGGAATTCCCAACGCCGTCGTCGTACCAAGCCGCGCTGAGAGGTGTCGCCGTGGTTACATTGCTTTCGTTCGCCGCAAGCAACGCCGTGACGGCATCTCTCCTCGCCGTGTTCGCGGCCATTATCACTCGTTTTTGTCGCCGACCTGCCGTGCGCCACGCGCTGTGGTTGCTGGTGCTGATCAAACTCCTCACGCCGCCGCTGTTGCCGTTGTCGGTACCGTGGCTGCGCAGCGAATCGACCGAATCCTTGCTCGACGAATCGCCCGCGTTCCGCCTCGATCCGCCGTCCACCGAACCAATGGAGGCGATCGCTCTGCCGGATTCGGCGCGCGAACTTCTCGAAACCACCTCGACCGATCCTCCTGCCGCATCGTTCGCGCTTGCCGATTGTGCGATGCCGTTGCTCCTTACGGGTTGGCTTGGTGGCGCATTCGCTTGGTGGGGCATCGCTGTTCTACGTCTGCGGAAGTTTCAACGTCTGTTGCGTCTGGCGACTCCGGCGACTGCGGAAGTGCAAGCGCAAACGCATCGTCTCTCCGTGTTGCTGCGATTAAGGCGTTGTCCGCCGGTTGTCTTCGTCGACGCCCCGCTGTCGCCGCTCTTGTGGGCACTCGGCTTTTCACCGCGTTTGCTGCTTCCTCTGGCGTTGTGGCAACGGCTCGATGAGGAGCAGCGCGACACGCTTTTGGCTCACGAGTTGGCGCACCTCCGCCGTGGCGATCACTGGATTCGCCGGCTCGAATTCGTCGTTCTCGGTTTGTACTGGTGGCATCCGGTTGTGTGGTGGGCGCGGCGTCGTCTGCAAGAAGCGGAAGAAGAATGCTGCGATGCTCTCGTCGTATCGGTGCTGCCCGCTTCCTCTTCGGCATACGCCTCCGCCCTCGTCGAAACCGTGTCGTTCCTCTCACAAGCCCGCACCGCCGCGCTCGTTGGCGTCAGCGGCGCGGGGCAAGTTCCTCTACTCAAAAGGAGATTGGCCATGATTCTGACGGAGAATCGTCCGCACGGCCCCTCGCGCGCCGCTTTCTGGCTCGTCCTGGGAGCGGGAGCATTGTTATTGCCCTGGTCGCCCGCGGCGCGGACGGAAACGCCGAACGAGGGCGAACGCGCGAAAGCGCCAGAGCAGACGAAGTCGGAGGAGGGTAAGAATCGTGCTGTGGGGGCAGGCATTCGAGGTCTTTCCGACAAGCAGAGTTGCGTCGCCTGCCATACGGCGCAGACTGTGAATCCGCACGATATGCACGACAAACCGGCAACTTGGCAAGAGGCACACCGCGAAGCCATGCGCTTAATGGATCAATACACTCTCTTGCTCCGCAAGACAGACCTTCGTCCTCCTGTCCCCGACGGTAATCGCGGCGACGAGATCGACAAGTTGCAGGATGAGATCGAGTTACTTCGCCTGCAAGTTCGACGCAAAGAATCACGACTTCGCAGCGCGAAGGCGTTGGCAAGTCTGGCTCGCAAGCGCCTCGATCAAATGAAAAAGCTATCCTCCCTTCAAAGAGGCTCTATTCCCACGGAGGCGATCGATAGGCTCGTGGCCGAAGCGGAAACGGCTGCGACCGACGCGGATGTTAGCGAAGTCGAGTTGCAGGAAGCTCTGCTGCGCCTCAAACAAGCGGAGCGTCGTCTCGAACGGCTGAAGCGACCGGCGGCAAAAGGCGTGAGTGATCGCGCCCAACAAGAGAAGCGCTTGCACGAACTGGAACAGAAAGTGGAGAGCCTTCTACTAGAACTACGCAACCTACGGCGCGACATGCAGTAAGCAAGACCGTCACTTACGCTTCCGGCTCTTCAACATTTATCGGAGCCGGAAGCGTAAGCGACGGCAAGTAAGACCGTCGCTTACGCTTCCGGCTCCGAAATCATACTCTTTAAGTGTAAATATACTCTATACATCCAACTCTTCCGCCACGGCGCGCGCCGCTTTGTCCATGATGAAGCGATAGCGCTGCGACGGATCTTTTCCGAGGAGATCGACGAACGTTTTGTCCGTCTCCAGGTTCGAGTCGATCTGCACCTGCAACAATCTGCGACGGCGGGGATCGAGCGTCGTCTCGGCGAGATCCTTCGCATCCATCTCGCCCAGCCCTTTGAAGCGCGATACTTCCGGCTTGGCGTTGGCGCGCAGGCCGGCGAGGATCTCTTCCTTGTGGGCGTCGTCGCGCGCCCAATGCGTCTCCTTGCCCACGTCGATGCGATACAGCGGCGGCTGGGCCAGGAAGACGCGGCCCTTGCGGATCAGCTCGGTCATGTGCCGGAAGAAGAAGGCCAACATCAGCGTCGTGATATGATGGCCGTCGGCGTCGGCATCCATGAGGAGAATTATTTTGCCATAACGAAGACCGCCGATGTCGAATTTCTCGCCCGCGCCGGTGCCGATGGCTGTTACCAGATCGTTTAACTCGGTATTGGTCAGCACTCTGGTCAGCGCCAAGCCTTCGGAGTTAAGGATTTTGCCGCGCAACGGCAGCACCGCTTGCGTCTTGTTGTTGCGTCCCTGCTTGGCCGATCCGCCGGCGCTGTCGCCTTCGACGAGGAAGAGTTCGGTTTCCTCAAGACTCGTCGCTTTGCAATCGGCGAGTTTGCCGGGCAGATTGAGCCGCCGTTGCGTCACCGATTTGCGTTTGACCTCGTTCGCCGCCTCGCGCGATGCCAGCCGCGCCTTGGCCGCCAACACGATTCGACCGACGATCTGATCCGCCGCCGTCATGTTGGCGTTCAGCCACGATTCGAGTGCCGGACGAATCCAACCATCGACGGTGGCCAACAGCTCTGGGTTATTCAATTTCTCCTTCGTTTGTCCCTGAAACATCGGTTCGCGCACGAACACCGAAAGAATGGCGACGATACCCTCGCGGATATCCTCTGCGGTGATGGTCAACCCCTTGACCTTGACTTCGTGCGTCTCCATGTAATTGCGGATGGCCTTGGCGATGCCCGACTTTAGGCCGTTTTCGTGCGTCCCGCCCGCCGAAGTGCGAATGCCGTTGACGTAGGAGCGGATCGACTCGTCGGTCGATTCGGTCCACTGTAAGGCGACTTCCATCTTCTCTTCGTTGTTTCGGACCATCGTGAAGGGAGCTTCCGTCACCGACGGCTTCTGCCCCTCGGCGATGAGTCGCTGCAAAAACTCCGGGATGCCACCGGGATGCGTAAGGTCGTAGGTTTCCTTGGCGATCTCGTCTTTGAACGCGATCTTCAACCCGCTGTGGATGTAAGACATGCTTTCGAGGTGTTCGCGTATCCACCTAGGATCAAATTGCGTCGTCTTGAAAATCTCGGAGTCCGGCTCGAAATAGATGGTCGTGCCGTGGCCGCGAAACGGGCCGACTTTCTCCAGATCGCCCGCCGGCTTGCCGCGCTTGAACGTCTGCCGCCACTCGAAACCATCGCGGTGAATGGTGGCAACCAGTTTGCGCGACAGCGCGTTGACGACCGACGAACCGACGCCGTGCAATCCGCCGGAGTGAAAGTACACGTCGCCCTCGCCGAACTTCGCTCCGGAATGCAGCGTCGTCAGAATCAGTTCCAGCGCCGGCCTTTTGTGTTTGGGGTGCAGATCGACCGGGATACCGCGGCCGTTATCGCTCACCGTCACCGCATCGCCACTCTTGTGCAGCGTCACGGTAACGGAGTCGGCAAAACCGTTGAGGTATTCATCGACGGCATTATCGACGATTTCCCAAACGAGGTGATGCAACCCCTTGGCATCCACGCCGCCGATATACATCGACGGCCGCTTGCGCACGGGTTCGAGTCCTTCGAGAACTCCAATGTCTTTGGCAGTGTAAGTAGCGGTACTCATCAAATTTCACCTTGATCGCGTCTTTTTCCAGTCCAGTCTTCTTTCCGGGACTTGATCTTGTGGCAATTGGCACACAAGCAAGCGAACGTCTTCTGAGCGTGCCCATAAACGTGGTCGAGTTCGAGAACCCTGACATCCGCAAACCTGCATCGCTCGCATCTGTAACGTGCGATTCTTGCTTGTTTCAAAGAGTTGGCACCGTATCTCTTCCGTTCACTTCCATTTGTCCGTGTCGCCAGCCAGCGCGCCAGTAGAACCTCGGCTGGTTCTAAAAAGAGTTCGGCGACCTTTCGACGATCTACAGGAAGGTTAGTAGGCCCATCAATCAAATACAAATATTTTAACGTGCTTCGTAACGCCCCTTGGGATGTGAGGGGAACCAATCGAACACGCTTTTCTATGTAATCCAGATCGTCAAAACGATCTTGGGGAATAACATAAGCCTGTTCTTCTTTTCCATCCTTGAGTGTGTGGATGTCCTCTCGCGGATCGCTCCAGTCTTCTTCCCAGGAATGGTTGATCAAGACTTGCCATTCCCTCTCCTCGTCCGTCGCGTTTGTTGACAAAAGCATAATCTTGACTGGTCCATCTGGTATCTCCGGCAATAACTCGACAACAAGTCTATGCTGTTCGTCAATGTGTGCGATCGATTCGATGGATTTCATGGCTATTCTTTCTTTCTATTGTTCGTATCTCTTGGAAACGATTGCTCCTGTCGTTGCATCAATAATATAATGGGGACCGCCGCCTTTGAAATAGACATCGCTCAGTTCGTAATCGACGTGCCATCGATCGGCCCTCCGCTCGATGATGATGCGAAAAGCGGAGAGATCCCGATACGCCGTCTCGGCATCCTTTCGAGCAATCGCCAAGGCTTCATCACAAGTGATGGAGCGTGCCGTGGCACTATTTGTGGTAATTGCGACACTCATCGGAAGCTCTCTTTCTTGCTATTTCATGCAGGGAACCCGGAATTGCCCGTCAATCCTCCGCGTCTTCTTTCTGGCCCCGTAGTATAATCTCCGTCATCCGCTCGAATGAGACATGGCACACCTAACGCATGAGCGGATAGTTCATCAAATCCGCTGGGACCGCCAAAGAATCCTTCCGCTGTTGGATTGGGGTGGGTATGAAAAGTCGCCACGACGATAGAACCCGCGACCAACGGCGGGCGGTGAAGATCCACGGTGTTTTGCTGTCCAGAAGGCGCGCGCGAAACACTGATCTGCCCCGTTGACGTATCCATGTAAATCCATCCTCCTTCTTCGTGGCGATTCGCGGGATCGCTGGGGAGAGAATCTGCCCACGATTGCTGCAAAGCGGCTCGAACCTCTGGACGGGTCAGCAATTCCATAGCCGAGAGTGCTCGGAGTGTTGAAATCTTAAATTCCTTTCTCACTCAAACAACGATTTCTGATCCCCGCTCGTCTCCGCTTTCCCACTCTTCTCCTCGGCTTTGCCCTCCACCTTGTCCCAATCGACCAACTCGATCGCCGGGGGCACAATGCGAACGAAGGAGGTACGCTTTACTGCCTCGAAACCTTTGCCGCCGCGCCCGGCCATTTCACGGCTGCCGTAAAACTCCATCTGTTTGCCGCCGCTCGTCTCCACAATGAGGGCATCATTTTGATTGCGCACCAACGCGCCGCCCAGGCAGGTATCCTTATCGCCGAGTTTGATGCCGATGACCCCCTTGCCGACGCCGGCGAGGACGTTGACTTCGTCGATGGGAAAGTGCAACACATGGCCGTTGGCCGACGCCAAAAACAGACTGCGCTGCTCTGCTTTCAAGACCGTTGCCATCACCACCTTATCGCCGTCGGCCAAACGGACGTAGCGACGGCCCACTTTCGTTGAGGCGGTTCGAAAGGGGGTGAGCGGCGTTCGCAGCACTTGCCCCTGAGCCGTGGCCACGAATAAATACGGACCTGCGGGTTCGCCGTTGGTAGAAGTCCCGTCGCTTGCGCTCTGGGTTTGTAGCGGCGTGAACCGTTCGTCCGTCGTCACGGCGGCGACGATGCGCACCTGATCGGCCAGGCGGAAGAACTTGACGATCGGTTCGCCGTAGCCCGACGACGCCGGGACTTCGCTGATGCGCATGGTATACGACGTGCCGTCGTCGGCGAGAAAGATCACATGATCGAGCGTGCTGCCGGGAACGACGGTCAACACTTCGTCGCCCTCGCGGACGCGCGTTCCTTCGACCGAGGCAAGCCGACCCACGCGCTTGATCCAGCCTTCGCGCGTCAGCACCACGTTGGTGTTCTCGCGGACGATGTAGGCCTCCGGATCGAACTCCGGCGCGTCCTCCGCCGATCCCAAGCGCGTGCGGCGGCGATCCTTCGCACCGTACTTCTCGCCTAGTTCGTTCAACTCGTCCTTGATGACGCCCCACAGTTTTTTCTCGGAGCGAAGAATGGCTTCGATCTTCTCCGCCTGCGCCGTCTTCTCTTTTAACTCATCGAGGATTTTTTTGATCTCCAACTGAGCAATTTTGTACAACTGCACTTCGAGAATGGCGGCGGCTTGCTCCTCATCGAGTTTGAACGCGGCGATCAAGCGCTCGGAGGCGTCGGCCTTGCCGTCGCTCTCGCGGATCATCTTAATGGCCTTGTCGAGCGCGTTGAAGATAATGCGGAAGCCTTCGAGAATGTGAATGCGCCGCCGCAGTTGCTCCAATTCGTATTCAAATCGGCGGCGAACGGTCGTCAGTCGGAAATCGAGGAAATAGCGCAGCATTGCCTTCAGGCCCAGGCGCTCGGGCCGCGTTCGCTCCTTGCCCTCCTCGTCCGTCACCGGAACCAAGCACGTCATGTTATAAGAGAAATTGTCTTGCAAGGCCGTGTGCTTGTACAGATACGCCACGATGAGATTGGGATCGGAACCCGGCTTCATCTCCAGGGCGATGCGGAGACCGTCTTTCTCGTTCGATTCGTTGACGAGGTTCAACAATTGCGGCAGCTTGCGCGCGGCGATGATCTCGCCGATGCTCTCTTCGAGCTTGCCTTTATCGACCCCATAAGGGATCGAGGTAATGACAATTTGTTCGCGCTTGCCGGACGCCTCGGTTTTCCACTCGCCCTGAACCTTGATACTGCCGCTGCCGTCTTCGTAAATCTTGCGCAGCGCGGCGCGGTCGGTGACGACCTTGCCGCCGAGGGGAAAGTCCGGCCCCTTGATCTTGTCGAGCAATTGCGCCGTGGTCGCATCGGGGTTCTCGATGAGATGGATGCAGCCTTTGATCACTTCGCCGAGATTGTGCGGTGGGATGTTGGTGGCCATGCCGACTGCGATGCCGGACGCGCCGTTGACCAGCAGGTTCGGAAACTGCGCGGGCAGCACGATCGGCTCCTCGCGCGTATTGTCGTAGTTGGGCCGCATGGCCACCGTGCGCTGGCGCAGTTCGGTGAGCAACGCTTCGGACACGGCGGCGAGCTTCGCCTCGGTGTATCGATCGGCGGCTGGGGGGTCGCCGTCCACGGAGCCGAAGTTGCCCTGACCGTGAACCAAGGGGGCACGCATGACGAAGTTCTGCGCCATGCGCACGAGCGCCTCGTAGGCTGCCGCTCCACCGTGCGGATGATAGTTGCCCGTCACGTCGCCGATGATCTTGGCGCATTTGCGCGGCCGGCCGTCGAAGGTCAGACGCAGGTCGTGATACATCGTGAATAGGATGCGCCGCTGCACCGGCTTCAATCCGTCGCGCACATCCGGCAAGGCGCGCGACATGATGACCGACATCGCGTAGTTGAGGTACCGCTCCTCTGTCTCCACGCGCAGCGAAACCGGCTCGATGGTTTCCGCCATGAAACTACCTCGTCTAACGAAACAAATACATCTCCAGAGAATTGTAGCAGCGAGAAGGAAGGATTCCCAGGTCAGTTCCCACCGAAGGGAATCGACGCAACCAATGGATCAGAAAAGAGTTGTGAATGCAAGCAACTTGAGGAGGCGAGATGAACACTGTTCTTCTGTACATTTTTTCGGCGTAGGATGGGTCTCTCTTCGCTCGACCCATCCTACCGTCTCAACTCCGTGGCGAATCATTTCAACGGCGGCGGGGGATAGGCTTTGGCGATGTCTTCGAGCGTCTTGTCGAAGTCCTCGGGCACTTCCTCAAAGCTGGTGATACGGCACATCTGCATCATGCGCTGTCCTTGTTTGCTGTTCTTCGCGGCCAACATTCCGGTGCGAAATTGAGCGAGTAGGCTGTCGCTGAGCGTGCCGGGTTGATAGGCGATCACGGCACACGGAAACGGCTCGGACTGTTTGAGGAGCCTGATTTTGGCAAACGACTCCGGCGATTGCGTGCGGTACGCGGCCAAGTCGGCATCATCGACGACGGCGGCATGAGACGTACCCTCGATCACGTTCTCGATGGCATAGGCGGCGTCGCGCGGCCGATTGATCCGGGCAAAGAACTTGTCCGCTTTCTGTCCGACCGGCACGCAGCGGCGTTCGAGGAATAGCCAGCAGTGTTCGCGACTGAGGGTCGGCAGGTCGATGGTGCGCCCTTTGAGATCGTCGATGCCTTGGATGGCCCCCTCGGCTCGGACGAGGAGGTGAGCGCGCAAGAAGGGCTGCTTGTTGACGGCGATGAGCAGCGGCTTGAGTTGGGGAAAGCGCGATTTGGCCCAGGCATACTCGACGCCATGAAAGATGCCCAAATGCACTTCGCCCTGTTTGAGACGCTGGCCGAGATGCTGGGCGTCGCCGCCGGATACCAACTGTCCCTTCATGCCGGTCTGCTTCTCTAGCAGCGACTTGAACGGACGCATGATGATTTGCATCAATGCCTCGGAGGTGTCGCGGAACAAACTGGAGACGAGACCGATCCGCACTTGATGCGCCTCGTCTTCCGATGCGCGAGAGGGCGAACCGGCCAACACCACCAACAAGACGCACATTCCAAGGAGCGCGCTTCCCTTGACCCACATGCGAAATCTCATGCTTTGTTCTCTCTCGTTACCTTGCGTTCGTAGCGTCGAGCCGCGAGTCCATTGGGATCGATTAGGGGCGAGCGCGGTTCCGCGCGCTGGTTTCGTGTTCGTTGGGTTCACAGGGAACATCGAGGTCGAAATCGACGTAGAATCCACCGGCGGTGGCTCGCTCCAGCGCGGCCAAGGCCAACAGCGATTGATAGTGGGATTCCTTCCACTCCAATTGCAACCGCGTGGTAATCAGGCCGGAGTGAATCACCTGGTCGAGGTTCGGATAATCCCCCTTCCGGCTGCCGACATAGGTTTCCTTCAACTTGTCGGAGAAGGTCCGCGATTGCTGATAAGCCTTTTCCAAGAAGGCGGCCTTCCGCGATTTCTCGACCCAACGACGATACAAATCTTCCACTTCGAGAGCGATGAGATTGCGCGTCTTGGTTGTCAGGGCCTGGGCGCGTTCGTGATAATCGCGCGCCTGGCGCACCCGCGCCTCGCGCGACCCATTCAGGAACGCCGGCATCTCCGGTCCAACGATTACGGGTCGGAAGTCCACCCCTCCCGGCTGACCGACGGGGATCGGCTTGGCGTGGATGTCCGAACCGGAGGCGAACGTCTTCGCGCTCGGACGGCACGTCGTTCCTTGCGCTTCGACCTCCAGACAGACCACCTCGGCGAAGGTAGCCGCTTGGATCATTTCGCCGCGGCGCGATTGTGCCAGCGACGTCAACTCCGGCAGGCTCGGCTGAATGCGCGGACAAGGCAATTCGCGCTCCGGCAGTACGAGGGCCGTCTCGGTACACAGCCCCATCGCTTCGCGCAGAGCCGCCAGAGCGCGAAGCTTGCCCTGTTCCGCCTCTTGAATGCGGCCGTCGAGCGTTTGGAGAAACGACTTAACGAGTTCTTCGTGTTGGGGCAAGGTCACGTCGCGGCGCTGGCTTCGGATCTTTTCGTCCGACACCAACGATTGCAGATCCTTGATGCGGCGCAGGATGCCGTTTTCCGGATCGTGAACCAAGTGAAGCTGCTGCGCGGCATACAACGCGCCGAGATAACTGCTGGTGACGGCGTGCAGCGTCTCGGACTCGGCCTGGGTGACGCCGGCTTGGGCGATGGACATGCCCAGTGCCGCCTGCTTGCGGCGAATCGGCAGATCGCGCGCCAGCAGTGTCGGCACGCGAAGATTCTCTAGCGCATTGAACCGATCGATCGAGGCTTTCAACGTCCCCTGCGCGGCGGCCAGTGTCGGCTGATTCTCCAGCGCGTACTGTCGGCACGAACGAAGGGACAGCGGTGGATTGGCCGAGACGCCAGGCAGCGCCGCGGGAAGCCCCTCTTCCGCGCGTCCGACGAGAGGCATCAGCGCGACCAAGACGAGGCTGGACATCGGCAAGAGGCTTCGACGACTACTCATGGTTCCTTCCTCAGTAGCAGGCGAACCGGCTGCAACAGCTGCCGGGAACAGATGCCTAAGTATAGGATCGACCAATAGATTGCGGATCTCGAAGCAGACCTCGATTCTTGACGCAATCCTCCCTTTCGACAGAGGGATCGTTCGGATTGTAACGCCTTCGCACGATGGCAAACGCCGGGGACTTCCGTAAACGAGTGAAAGGAGTTGAAATACACTCGATCGTAGCGGTGAACGCGAAAGGAAAAGAAACCCCATGTTACCCGAATTGACTCCCGCCGTGTCGCGCGCTCTGGAATTGGCTCAACGCTGGGCGGCCGGGATGGGCGCGGCGGAGGTGCTGCCGTTCGACCTTCTCCGCGCCCTGTTGGCGGAAGAGGAAGGACGCGCCTTGTCGCTCGCCGTCGCGGCGGGGTTGGATGCCGACGCCTATCGCGCCGGCCAGCCCACAATCGAGTCCGTGCCGTCCGAGTCGCCCGCCGATCTGCCGTTGCATCCGCGGGCGCGGTCGGCCTTCTTCGTCGCGCGCGAATTGGCCTACGAGGTATCCGGAGACAGTCTCATCGCCAGTGAATCTCTGCTGTTGGCACTCTTCCGCGCCGAAGAATCGTTGGCCGCCGAGATGGCCGCCTACGGTCTGAGCCTCGATGAATTAGAGGAAAACCTTCTCGGCTCAAGCCCGCCGCCGTTGGACCTGGAAGAATCCCTCTCGCTCGTGGACAGCGTCGAAAGGATGGAGACGGCGCGCATCCTCGACGCCTGCGCCAACCGTGCCCGCGAAGCGCTGCGCGTTCTGGAGGATTATTGCCGTTTCGTCCTCGACGATGCGTTCCTGACCTGCACGCTCAAGGAAACGCGCCACGAATTAGCCTCGGTCCTATCCGAATTGTCGCCGACGTTGCTTTTGGCGGCGCGGGAGACGCAATGCGATGTCGGCACGGAGGTGTCCACGGCTTCGGAGCAGCGGCGCGATTCGCCGCGCGACGTGGTGCAGGCCAACGTCAAGCGCCTGCAAGAAGCCTTGCGCAGTCTGGAAGAATACGGCAAGATCCACAGTCCGAGCCTAGGGCAGGCCCTCGAACGCATCCGCTATCGCGCCTACACGCTCGAGCGCGCGCTGGTTCTGGGCGCGACATCGCGGCAGCGCTTGCAACAAGCGCGGCTGTACATCCTCCTGACTGGCTCCCAATGCGCCGCCACGCTCGATTGGGTCATCGCCGAGGCCGTCGCCGGCGGGGCGAGCATGGTGCAGCTGCGAGAAAAGGATAAAAACGACCGCGAATTACTCGAACGCGCCCACCAAGTGCGCCAATGGACGCGCCAAGCCGGCGCGCTGTTTATCGTCAACGACCGCGCCGACATCGCCCGCCTCGTCGATGCCGACGGCGTGCATCTCGGCCAAGACGATCTCCCCGTCAAGGAAGCGCGCCGCATCCTCGGTCCCGACG
>JAJXWW010000100.1 GCA_021781415.1 Planctomycetota bacterium | reverse complement strand
AGTCGGCTCCGGCTTGTTCCCAAGTCGTGTACAGAGTGCGCTTGTAGGGATGCAGGGCCGCGCGCACGCACACGGAGGCGACGACGACGATCCACGCCGCGACTGCCACCTTCGCCCATCGGCCCCAACTTCGCTCATCGAGCGCGTCAAGCCGCATGCGCCCGCCTCCCGGTTCCGCGCGCGAGCAACTCCGACGGCGCGACGCGATGAAAGCCGACCCGCTGGCAAATCTCCAGGAAATTCGACTGTTGCAACAGGCGCAATTCGTCGGTCCTTCGCACCATCATATCTTCCGTTTCCGTGCGATCGCGACCGAGTAAGGTCGGGTCGCGCCGTCCCGGATGACAGGCCAACTCCACGACTCGTCCGGGGATCAACGCCAACCAGCGCGCGAAAAAGCCTGGATCGCTCACCCAAGGCGGATCGGTGATGCCGGCCAACCAATCGTTGCCGGGAAAGCCTTCGTGTTCTTGACGCCGTGCTTCCATCTGGCCCAACAGGGTCAGGAGCGCGCGCTTCTTGCGCGCTCCCGCGATTCGAGCCAGCATCGGCCACGACTCGCGCACGCAGCGCAAGTAGGGCAACGGCGCGCCGCGCGATCGGAGGACTTTGCGCAAGATCGAGCCGATCGGTGGAAACAGTGAAATGTGCTGGTGCGAGTTCACGAGGGTCGGCGGATGTCCCACCAATTCGAGAAACCGATCGTACTGTGCGTGCAATTCGGTCTCGATCTGTCGCGGACAGATTTGGTGCGCGAACAGGCGCGTTAGAAAATGCCGCAACGACAACAACTTGCCATCGCTTCCGACCAAATGAGGCACGCGCCGCGGCGATGCACAAGGAGAGTCGAGAGTCAGACACGGATGCCAACCGATTTCCAAGGAAGAGCCGCTCTGTCGCCAAGCGCGAACGGCATCCTCGGCATACGGTGAGTTGACCAACAACACCGTTCCGGTGACGAGTTTGCGAGCGGCCAACTCCAGAATGCCGCGCGAAGTCTCCGGGCCGATGCCATAGTCGTCGGCAATGACGACGAGAAAGCGGGTCGCTTCCATGCGCTGCTCTTCTCTCCTGTATTCCGGCACGGTTCTCTTCGGCGTCGGTCGAGTGGGCGAACCGGACCCTTTGCGGAAGTCAATCGAGCAAGCCCGACACTGTGACTCTTCGCCGAGTCGCCGCGCGACGGAGCGAACGTAGGAACGAATGACAACGGCGCAACGACAAACGCACGCTCCCCAGGAGGGATTTCAACCCATCCGCTCTACGAAGTAAAGCCCAACCGTCTCGCGGAGTGGTCGCGGTTTGCCCAGCTTTCCTAAGTTCGCGCCGATGCCGGTGTTTTCCACGTTCTCCAAAAGGATTCATTCATGGAACGGTTGCCCGTCCCACCGCACAAGGCAATTCGACTTCGTTGCCGTCGCTACTAAAGGAAAAGTTTGTCTTGTCCTCCTCTCGGTGGAGTCGAGAAAAAACTTGACCTGCGTGTCCTCGACGATTTACCATCGTGGTACAAGACGCGAAACATTGTGGTGGAGAGGAGAACCATCGTGCATCCGGGACATTCCACTATCCGCGCCGCGCTCGATCGCCGCGTTTTCCTCGCTGCCAGCGGCCTCGGCTTCGCGGGCTTGCAATTGCCCTCTTCGACGGCCGCGCCAACGCCGAAGCGAAAGCGGCCCGCGCAGTCCACCATTCTCATTTGGTTGTCGGGTGGAGCGTCCCACATTGATATGTGGGATCTCAAGCCGGACGCGCCGCGCGAGTATCGCGGCGAGTTCCATCCGATTGCCACGTCCGCCCCCGGCGTGCGCGTCTGCGAACATTTGCCGAAAACGGCGCGGCAAGCGCACCACTTGGCTCTCATTCGTTCGTTGGGGCACTATGGCCGAGGCACCGGCGATCATCACGCCGGCTATTACTACAACCTCACCGGCCATGCGCCCGATCCGAGCTTCCGCCAACTCTTGAACAATCGCAAACCGCTGCCGTCGGATTGGCCTTACGTCGGTTCGGTGGTGGCGGCCAAGCGCCCGCCACATCCGTATCTGCCTTCGTTGATCTCGCTGCCGCACAAACCCGGCTTCCCCGAATACACGCGCCCGGGACAATTCGCCGCTCGTCTGGGACTCGAATACGACGCCTCGTATGTATACGGCAATCGAGACAAGCCGTTGGAGTTCGCCGCGCCGGTTTTGACCCTCCAAGGCGATGTCGGAGTCGAGCGCCTGCAATCCCGAAGACAATTACTTTCCGCCTTGGATGCCGCCCAACGCGAGGCCGAAAGGCCCGGCGCGCTGCGAACCTATGGTCGCCAGCAAGAGAAAGCGTTCGCCCTGTTGGCGTCCAAGCAGACGAAGGGCGCGTTCGACGTGGGCAAAGAACCCCCGCATGTGCGCGATCGGTACGGTCCAACGATCAACGGCACGAGTCTGCTCATGGCGCGCCGCCTCGTCGAGGCCGGCGTACCGTTCGTGAGCGTCTTCTGGATGGAAGATCCGAAACTGGCGGGTCCATGCAAGAGCGGCGGCGGCTGGGATACGCACGGCAGCAATTTTACCTGTCTGCGCCGCCACCTGTTGCCCGAGTTCGATCGTGGCTTCTCGGCATTGCTCGCCGATTTGCACGAACGCGGACTGTTGGAGCGGACGTTGGTATTGGTGAATAGCGAGATGGGACGGCAGCCGAAAGTCGGCGATCCGCGTTCGGGCGGTCCCGGAGGTGCGGGGCGCGACCACTGGACGCACTGCATGACGGCGGTGATGGCCGGCGGCGGCGTGGGCGGGGGACAGACCTACGGCGCTTCCGACAAGATCGCCGCCTATCCCCACGACAAGCCGGTGGCTCCGGAGGACATCGCCAAGACACTCTATCACCTCATGGGAGTGGACGATCTGGAGGCCGTGGACCGAGAAGGCCGACCGTTCAACCTTCTACCGGAGGGACGGGTGCTGGAAGATCTCCTCCGAGCGTAGCGCCGATGGGTTCTTCCGTTTGCCGAGGCTCAAGAATCGACTCGGCGAGACGCGGACTCTCTTCCGCATCGACGCGGCGAAAGAGAAGGAAATCGACGCTGCCGGCGACGAGATGCTGCACGAGATTGTAGAAGATAATCGGCAGCATAACGTGCGGAAACTGACTCAGAGCCATCGTCGCCAAAACGAGTCCCGTGCCGTTGTTGTTCATGCCCAGACCGAACATGAGACTGGCTTTCTGCGCCTGTTCGACTTGGAACAATCGGCTCAGCAACCATCCTGCCGTGAAGGCGAGGACGCACATGCCGATCACGATCATCAGCGTGACGCCAAGGAAGTCCCAATCGGGGTTGGCGATGGCCTTGGGCAGCGATACCGAAGCGTTTGAGTAATTCAGCACGAGCAGATTGATCGAGTTGAGCAACTTCAACGTCGGCTTGGCGACCATCGTGCGCGCTTCGCCGATCGCGGGGCGGAGAACGATCCCCAACATGGAGGGAAGGATCACGCAGACGATGAGGAAGAGTCCGCCTCCCTCGGTTTCCAGCGCCTCCAAGGCTTGTGCGTATTTCCCGGAGGCCATGTGTTCGACCAGATCGAACGTCACGGGAGTCGTCAGCGGACTGAGCAGCGTCGAAAGCAATACCAATCCCAAACTCAGGGACAGATCGCCGTTGGCATTCTGAGTCCAGGCGGTCGAGGAACCGGCGATGGGCATGGCCGCCACCAGGGCCAAACCGACCAAGATATACTGCAATTCTTCGGGGTTGTGCCAGAGACGCATGGTACGGGAAACGAGAAAGATGTAGGCGACGGGCAGCAACGAGTTGGCGAGCAAGCCGGCCAGGAGAATCCAGGGACGCCGCAACAGCAGTCGAAGCTGCGATGTTTGCACCCCGAGTCCGGCATTCAGCAACAGCAACGCCAACAACAGCATCGGCAACGACACATGGATCGATTCGTTGAAGAACGAGAAATGTCCCAACGAGACATTCTTGATCGCTAATCCCGCTCTCGGCGCGACGGCGGCCACGCCGTAGGATGCCATCAGGAACCAAATGAAGTTCCGATGGAGGAAGTGCGAGAAGTGAGCGAGGGGATTCGTGTGCGGATTCATTATCGACCTCATGCCAAATCGAACGTTGTTTCTTATTCTATGGGACAGGTAAAGTCCGCGGCGCGTCTCGTCCCCTTCAATCGATTTCGTTCCGTGTTAGGAGTGCGAACCCCATGCCAAACGCGACGAAAGCCTGTGTCTCGAACCGAAGTTTTTCTCCACGGCGCGTGCGGGTCGGTAGCGCGGTGTTGTTGCTTCTCCTGTTCGCTGCCCTCGGTTCCGTCCAAGCAGCGCCGCTATCGAAAGAGGAACAAATTCTCGTCGATCGTGCCATTGATGCGGGCGTGGCCTTCCTCAAGCGCTCGCAGGGGAGCAACGGCGGTTGGGCGGGGCCGAAGCAAGAACATCAACTCGGCTATGCCGTTCTGCCCGGCTTGGCATTGTTGGAGTGTGGAGTCCCCGCCAACTCTCCCGCCATTCGCCGCGTCGCCATTCTGGTTCGCCGCGCCTCGGGAAGTCTTGTCGCCACCTACGAATTGTCGCTGTGCATCCTCTTTCTCGACCGGCTAGGCGATCCGAAAGACCGCGAGTTGATCCAGACCTTGGCCGCGCGCCTCATCGCCGGACAAGCCGAGACGGGCGGTTGGACCTACGCTTGTCCGCTCGTCACCAAGAAGACGCGCGACGAAATGTTGACCCTACTTCGCAAACTCGATCCACCGGAGGCGATGGAGGCCGTCGCCCGTGCGGAGCGCGATCCCCTCGCCGACACACCGGCACGACCCGCGACATCGGATTCGCCGTCGAATGACACTCGTTCGCCCAAACCGCCGTTGCAGGGCACTATCACCGGAAAGCCTCCCGCGACACCCAAAGGGGGCGTCTTTGAATTGCCGGACCCGCCCGAGACGAAGAAGCCTGTGCCTACCTCCGAGAAGCCTGCCAAGCCGGAGGTGAAAGAAAAGCCCGTCGTCGTGCCGCGCCATCTGAAAACCCTGCCCGTTTTCCGCAAGGAATTGGAACTGCCTCGCGGCCCGGCACGCGGGCGAGGCAAAGGCGATGCACCGATCGTCACGGACAATTCGAATACACAATTCGCCATCTTGGGCCTATGGACGGCCCAGCGCTACGACGTGCCGGCGCGGCGCTCCATGCAGTTGATGGTCCGCCGCTTTGAGAGCAGTCAAAACAACGACGGCAGTTGGAGCTATCGCTATCGTTCTGGCGGTCGCAAGGAGGGAGAACCGGCCATGACGTGCGTGGGGCTTCTCGGCTTGGCGGTCGGCAGCGGTATCGCTCGGCAACCGCGCGACGAAGGGCAAGCCAAGCCCGCGCTCAATCCGCGCATCGTCGACGGCCTGTCGGCCTTGCGCAAGAACGTGGGCAAAGCGACCGGGACGTGGCGAAATTTGCCGATGGAGAATACCTATTATCTCTGGTCGTTGGAGCGCGTCGGCGTCCTCTACGGCTTGCCGGCGATCGGCGACCGCGACTGGTATCGCTGGGGAGCCGAAATCCTCGTCGCCAATCAGCAGCCGCGCGGCTTTTGGATCAGCACCGACTACCCGGGCAGCAGTCCGACCATCGATACCTGCATGGCGCTCCTCTTCCTCAAACGCGCCAACTTCACCGCCGACCTGAGTAAAAAACTGAACATTAAGCCGGAAGAATTGAACGCCACCATCATCCGCACCAAACCGTCGCAATCGCCCGGCGAGTCGATGAACGAGGAGAAACCCTGATCGAGGAATTCGGTTAGCCGCGACGCGGATCGGAGCGCGGGATGCTTCCCGCGCTCCGATCCGCGTCATCGCTTCAAGGTCAGTCTCACGGAGTACGCGGCTCTTCTTTCTTCTCTCCGTCTTTTGTCTCTTCTGATTTCTCCTCGTCTTTTGTCTGTTCGTCCTTTTTCTTTTCCTGCTTCTTCGCGGAAGGTGCGGGAATGGATTCAGCAGACCAGGTGGGCAGTAGTGCATCGCATCTGCTCCCCGTTATCGATCCGGATAGAAGAGGTGTGTCAGGCCCGGCGGCATTCTCGCTCTTCTTCTCGCTCTTTTCGGCCTGACTCTGAACCTTCATGTACTTCACCACATTGTCGTCGATGATTCCTTCGCCCTCGTAGCGGATCAGGAAGTGGAACAGGTGTTTCGGCGTCTTGACCGGCGCGGGAACCGGATAAGCGGAAGGTTCGGGTGGAAGATTGACCTGGCGATACGCGGCGGGAACGACGAGATCGCGCGGTTGTTCCTTGGTCGATTTTGCATGCCCAGTCTTCTCTTTGGGCATCTTCGATTTCATTTCCTTGAGGAAGCAGTCGATCTTCGTGTGTACCGTGGAAGAGTTGTTGACTACCAGGATGTTCTTTGGGGCATAATAGCGCAGGCTGCACGAGCCTTGCCAACTCCGCGGTTCGACCATCTCTTTAATGGTCTCGGCCACCCACTTGCCGAAATCCGCATCAAACCCGCGATCGTTCAGTGCGTAGATCACACACGAGCAATCCGGCGAAGTAGCTGGTCCTGAAGCAGCACTGGTTGACATAGCTGAACTCGAACCGTATTGGGTTCGTCCGCTCTGACTGGCGTTGCCGGTCAAAGCGAGAGCCAACAATGCCACTGTCCAAAATCGCAATCGGGCCATGAACGATCTCCTTCCGTGGAGTTAGAGGATACGCGGATTTGAATGCAGAACGGGATTTGCGTCAAGGGCAGTTCGACACGGCAGTCCGGCGAACCGGCAGCGTAAGCTGCCGGGTGTGGTGCATTCAACCCGTCGGCTGCCGCCGCCGGTTCGCCAAAACCTTGTCGGCGAACCGGCAGCGTAAACTGCCGGGTGTGGAGCATTCAACCCGTCGGCTGACGCCGCCGGTTCGCCAAAACCTTGTCGGCGAACCGGCAGCGTGAGCTGCCGGGTGTGGTGCATTCAACCCGTCGGCTGCCGCCGCCGGTTCGCCAAAACCTTGTCGGCGAACCGGCACCGTAAGCTGCCGGGTGAGGTACAGGCGAACCGGCAGCGTAAGCTGCCGGGTGAGGTACATCCAACCCGTCGGCTGACGCCGCCGGTTCGCCAAAACCTTGCCGTCGAACCGGCAGCGTAAGCACTCGTTAACGATCGGGACGCTGACGCACATCATTGAGAATGCGGCGCATCGGTCCTTGAACGCGCTCCAACGATTCGCTGACGGCGGCGGGGGCGGGTCGGTTGAGATGTTCCAAAAGGGAACCCTGGTCGAAATCATCGACGGCATCCCGGCGACGATTCTGAACCAGCCTGGACAGACCCAAATAGTAGAAGTACCGCGCATCGCCGCCGTTGTTCTCGATGGCCAGGGCGAACGACTTTTCGGCGTTGGCATAGTCGCGGTCGAAGTAGAAATTCAATCCTTCGTCGAAATAGCGTTCGGCCTCTTGGGGATTGGGTATGCGCAGACTGTCGGGCCGTTTCAGACGCGGATGATTGAGGATCAGATACATCAGCCCGTTGCCGTACTCGCGCGGCAGCATGGGGCGAACGCCTTCGACGTAGGTTTGCAGGGCGGCATTCCATCGTCCCTTGACGGCCAATGCTTGGGAGAGGACGTTGAACGGTACGGTTCCAGGTGCGGCCTTTAATACTTCGTCGGCGAGTTTTTCCGCCTCTTCGGCCGCGGCATCGTCTCCGCCGGGCAGCGGCGCTTGCAGTCCAAACGTCACCATCAAAACCAGACGCCGCATGTCTTGGTGGTGTCGCGCCGGATAGGGAGCCGGGTCGAGATAGCCGACCTTGGCTCCACCGGGAGCTTGAGCCGCGTTGCCGTCGCTCGATTGCATCAGCACGCGCGCCAATGCCATGCGATAGCTCGCACCCTCGGCATCCAGAGCCGGATGGGCGGCCAAGGCGGCGCGGTAGCCCGCAATTGCCGCCTTGATTTGTCCCGTCTCTTCGGCGATGCGGCCGGTGGCATAGTGTCCTTCGGCCAGGCCCGCCTTGACGGCTTCGGCGGCGTCCTTTCGCGCCGCGGCCAGCAGCGGATCGGTGGGCGAGAGTTTGCCTTTCGCCTTCGAGACAGCCGCATCCAATTCGATCGAACTGCGTTTGGCCAAGAGCTTTCCTTGCCCGTTGGGCGGCAGCACCGTCATGGCCCGCGCCAGCACGGCCAACGCCTCGTCCATGCGGCCTTTGTCGTAGAGGGTCTGCGCTTGTTTTCCGAAATAGGCGGCGGGATCGGAAACCTCTTTCAGGGCGGCCTCGGCGCGGACGAGCCATTCGCCCTTATCCACCGAGCCGCGCGCCGCTTCCAGCATCTTTTTGGCCTCGGCAAACTTCTCGGTGTTGCGCAGCGCGAGTCCCAACACCACGGCGGCCTCGCCCTTGCGCGCTTTCGAGGCGCTCTTGTCGGCGGTGACGCGATCCACGTCTTTGCCGGCTCGAACGGCCAAGTCGTCTCGCGCCCTGTTTTCGTCGAGCAACAGCAGCCACAGCGGCAACATCTCGTCCGGTTTCCAGCGATCCTTCAGCGAGGCCGCCAAGCGATCGATCTCCATGCGCTGCTCTCGAAGCATCCCTTGGGGATCTTTGATCTTGGCGACATCGACGGCTTTCTTCACGGCGTCGACGACGTTCGGCTTGCCTTCGGGATCGAGGAACTTGGCGGCGGCCAACTCGGCGACGATTTTTTTGAAGGCGGCATCGAGTTCGCCGTTGGCAGTCTTCAATTTCGTGATTTGCTCCTTCGCAGAGTTCAAATCGACTTTAAGTATTGTGAGCGAATTCCTCGCCAAGGCCAAATCGTCGCTCAGTTTCTTGCCGTCGGTTTGGGCCTTGGCGAGCTTCCCGGCCAGATCGTCGGCCTTGTCCTCGGCCTTCTTCTTTTCGTCGATCAGGCGAGCGACGCCTTTGCTCAAATCGTCGCCGGGCGCGATGAGCTTGGCCGCCAACAGTCGATCGTTGGTATCCTTGACCAGCGCGGCGTTCGTCTGGGCCGACGACACGAGTTTCTGAAACGCTTCTTCGGGACTGTTCTTGTCGGTCAGATAGCCCTCGCCCCGCAGGCGGTCTTCCATGCGCCAGAACACTTTCAGTTCGTCGCAGCAGCGGAGGAAGATGTCCTCCGCCGGGTCGCTGAGCGGATTTTGCGCCTTGCGCAGTCTGCTAAATCTTCTTTGGTCGTGCTGGGCCCGCGCGCGATCGAGCAGGCGAATGGCGTCGGCGAATTTCCCGTCGCGGGCCAGCTTGGCGGCCTGCCAGAAGTCGAACCCGGCTTCCTTATTCTCTTCTTGGGCTGGCGGTTGAGGATTCTGGGCCGGTTGTTGCGGGTTTTGGGCCGGTTGTTGCATCCCGATCAGCAGCAAGGCCAACAGGACGGTGCGTTCTTCCTTGCCCGCCGGGAGCAACTGCGCCGCGCCGGCCGGTTTGGCCGACGCCTTCCAATCGACGCGCTGAACGGCGGCGTCAAATTGCTGTTTCTTCACGGGGTCGGCTTGGAAGGTCTGCGCGCCTTTGGCGTATTCGGCTCGCGCTTGCGGCAGTTGACCGGCCATTTCTTTGATAAAGGCTAGATCGTAGATCGCTAAAGCGTCGTTTTGCTCCGCCGCTTTCTGAAGGTCTTGTAGCGCCGGTTGCAGGGCCGGGTCTTGCGGGTTGATCTTGTTGCCCGCCTTTTGCAAGTACGCGCCCAATCGATAATCGCCGCGGGCGGCCAACTCGTCGGCCTTGCTCGCGGGCGTGGTCTCGATGCCGGCTTTGCCCGCGCCTTCCCAATCGCCGTTGAGAACCATGACTTTGAGCGAATCGAATGTCACCGGAGGCGTCGCGGGGACGTTGGGCCGAGGGGCCGGAGCTTTCGGTGTCTCGGCCACTCCGATCAGCGCCGGAACATCGACACCGCCCACACGGGCCCCGATCAGTCCGCCCGCGCCGAGCAATATGCCCAAGAATGTGCCACCGGCGAGCGCCGGAACGCGCGATCGCTGTTTGGCCGGCTTCTGCGGCTTCTCGTCCTCATCCGCTTCGACGGCGGCCTCTTCCTCTTCGACGGCGGCGACGGTCGGTTCATTGGAAGCCTCAACCGTAGTGGGTTCCGAGAGCATTGATTCCATGGATAGATCGCTAATCGGGTCGATGGTCCCCGGCTCGTGGCTGTCGCCTACATCAATGCCGGAGCCGATCTTGAGTCCGCTGCCACCCTCGCCGAACGAGGTGGGAATCTCCGCATGAGAGCCAAGATCGACCGCCGATTCCGAAGAAGGATGGAGGTCGGAGGCGGACGGAGCCGGCGCGGGTAATCCCTCCAGATCGATGCCGCTGCCGTCGGCCATCTCGACGGCGTGGCTCGCTGCTTCCACCGCTAAATCGTCGCTGCCACCATCCGGCTTCGCGCCCAGATCGACGAGGGAGGATTCCGCCGAGACATCGAGCGCGTCGAGGGCCGCTTCCTCGCCCGCATGTTCTCCCAGGCGCATTCCGGAATCGCTCACGGCATCGACGTGCAGGGCATCGCTGACCAACTCGGCTACAATCGCGTCCGATTCGCCCTGGGGCTTGGCGTGCAGTACCGCCCCGGAACCGTCTTCGACCAGTTCCACCGGAGACGCGCCGAGATCGACTTCCGAGTCCGAGGCTCGATGGCTCGCTTTGGGGGGCGTCTCGGCCAGCTCGACCATCTCGTCGTGCGCGTCAACTTCGAGAGGGGCAATCGGCTCGATGGGGGGCAGTTCACCGACCAAATCGTGGTGGGTCACAGGTGCGCCCGCCTTCGACAACAGATCGGCGTCGGAAGGCGAGTCGATTTTGACGTGTTCGTCCTCCGGCTCGGAGACAAGGGACGACCATGCGATCCCCGATGCGCCGCTGATCGGCTCCCCGCTCGCTCGTTCCGCCGCGGGGGCGTCGTAATCCACGGCGGAATCGGCCAGCTGCGTCGTTCGATCTTCGACGCGACCGGCCAAATGGGTCTTCTTCGCGGCTGCGCAGTGAGGGCAGGCCGCCAAGTCGTCTCCGTACTCCTTGTTGCAGACGGTGCAGTGTTTCGCCATAACTGTTCCACTCCGCTCTTTGATGTGTACTCGCTAAAGGAAGTTCGGTGTTGCTTGGGAACCCGCCAACCCACAAGCTCAGTGCATGGGGGTGGCTCTCAGAGGCCGTCCCAAAAGGCCCTCTCCCCCTGCACACAGGGTGAGAAGGGGGCTTTGCGGATCGTCTCCTGTCATCCGGACTATCCTCAATGTTTTTCTATTTTCCCGATCTTCGCGCCGGAGTACAACACGAATTTGTCAAATCTTGTGAATCTTGCTCCTCGCTACCGGCGGCGCAATCCGCACAATCGCTCCAAAAAAAGATTGTAACGGGATGGGAGACGCGATAAACTGAGGAATCCCTTTCCACGAAACGGCTCGTCGCGCATTCGGCGCATCCCGACGACGAGTCGCGCCCTCCATTGAGAATCTCGAATAAAGGAGCGTCAACATGGCGATTGTCCGCGACATTCTGTCCAAAAAGGGGACGCGCGTTTGGTCGCTCGACGGGGAAGCAACCGTTGCGGAAGCGGCTCGGTACATGGCCCAACAGAACATCGGCGCGGTTCTGGTTCTCGACGGCGATCGCATCGCCGGGATGTTCAGCGAGCGGGATGTGTTGCAGCGCGTCGTCGCCGAGGGACGCGATCCCGCTTCCACAATGGTCGGCGAAGTGATGACGAGGGAAGTCGCTTGCTGCACGCTGGACACCACATTGGAAGAGGCGCGCGGCGCGATGAAGAATCGCCGCATTCGCCATCTGCCCGTGGTGGACGACTCGGAGCGATTGCTGGGAGTCGTTTCCATCGGCGATTTGAACGCCTTCCAGGTGGCGCATCAAGAGCAGACGATTTTTCTTCTGAACGAGTATCTCTACGGGCGCGTTTGAGAACGCAGGGAAATTTGGCTCAATTCGCGCTCCGTTGGACGTGTGAAATCGACCCGCGATGGATATTTTTGGACGTCGATCTTGTCGCGCGGGGCGGACGGTGTAAAAAACATGAATCCTTCGTGCATCGGAGGCGTCTAACTCCGCACGAAAGACACGACGGTCGCTATGGACCGGAAGTGAAGTTCTTTGACAATTTGGCAGCGGTAAGTAGTTGCAATTTCACAAGCAACGAAGTCATGGAAAGCGAAAGCCGACCGTGACAGCGTATCTTGCGAACTCTGCATGAGACCTGAGAGTAGAGATTGAAGGATCGTTACTCTTTCCCGACGCACGCAAAGGCGGCGGACGGGATTAGTGACTTGGAAGTGATACCGACTTCAAAACCTTGAGCAATCGAGGTCGAGGACGGGATCAATGCGGCCAAGCTACTAAGGGCATGTGGGGGATGTCTTGGCGCCAGAAGGCGAAGAAGGGCGTGGAAGACTGCGATAATCCCGGCGTAGCTGTCAAACAAGCATTGATGCCGGGGTACCCGAATTGACGGCCACTGAATCCATAGGTGTCCGTGGCGAACCCGGGGAACTGAAACATCTCATTACCCGGAGGAAAAGAAAGCAAAAGCGACTCCGTCAGTAGCGGCGAGCGAAAGCGGAATAGCCCAAACCAATCGGACTCGTCCGATTGGGGTTGTAGGACCGGCATTTAGCGCGCTTGTAACCTAGTTCAACGCTCTGGAATGAGCGACCGTAGAGGGTGAAAGTCCCGTAGACGGCAGGAGAAGGCGTGCGAGCCGGCACCTGAGTAGGACCGAACACGTGAAAGTCGGTCTGAATCCGCGGGGTCCATCCCGCAAGGCTAAGTACTCCCTGGCGACCGATAGCGAACCCAGTAGCGCGAGCGAAAGATGGGAAGAACCCCGATAAGGGGAGGACAGTGAACCTGAAACCACATGCCTACAAGCGGTCGAAGCCCAGTGGGGGCAACCCCCGGGTGACGGCGTGCCTTTTGCATAATGATCCGGCGACTTACCGTCATCAGCCAGGTTAAGCCGTTCTGCGGCGGAGCCGAAGCGAAAGCGAGTCTGAATAGGGCGACGAAGTTGGTGGCGGTAGACGCGAAACCACGTGAACTACGCATGGGCAGGATGAAGTGAGGGTAATACCTCATGGAGGTCCGAACTCACTAGTGTTGAAAAACTAGGGGATGACCTGTGTGGAGGATTGAAAGTATCATCAAACGTGGAGATAGCTCGTTCTCTCCGAAATAACTTTAGGGTTAACGTCTCGATAGTTGCCACAGGGGGTAGAGCGACTGAATCCGATAGGGGGCCTACCCGGCTACCCTTCGGAACCAAACTCCGAATACCTGTGTACCAAGTCGAGGCAGCTAGACGGCGAGGGATAAGCTTCGTCGTCGAGAGGGGAACAACCCAGATCGCCCGCTAAGGTCCCTCAAACATGCTCAGTGCGAAAGGAAGTTGGACTCCCGTGACAGCCAGGATGTTGGCTTAGAAGCAGCCATCATTTCAAAAGTGCGTAATAGCTTACTGGTCGAGGAGTCCTGCGCCGATAATGAACGGGACTAAGCATGTTACCGAAGCGGCGGGTAGTAGTAATACTACGGTAGGAGAGCGTTGCACCATAGAGCGAAGGGGTACGGATAACGAACCCTGGACGAAGTGCAAGTGATTATGCCGGAACGAGTAACGCTAAAACGGGTGAGAATCCCGTTCGCCGAAAGCCTAAGGTTTCCTGGGGAAGGTAAATCCGCCCAGGGTTAGTCGGACCCTAAGGCGAGGCCGAAAGGCGTAGTCGATGGACGGCCGGTTAATATTCCGGCACCATCCGCGTAGGTTCGATGCCATTTGTGACGCTGGCTTGAAAGTGATCGGCCTGTTAGATTGGGCCGTCCCGCAAGGGCGAGGACATTTACGATTCCGAAGTCATTGGATGGACAGACAAGAAAAACCAAGTGGCTACAAAGCGGATGCCCGTACTAAAACTGACACAGGTAGGCGAGATGAAGATTCTCAGGCGCTCGAGAGAACGCTCGTGAAGGAACTCGGCAAATTAACCCCGTAACTTCGGGATAAGGGGTGCCCCTTGGCTTGTAACAGGGCCGGGGGGCCGCAGTGAAAGGGATCTGGCGACTGTTTACTAAAAACACAGGTCTCTGCCAACTCGTAAGAGGATGTATAGAGACTGACGCCTGCCCGGTGCCGGTAAGTTAAGGAAGAGGGTTAGCGGGGGCAACTCCGTGAAGCTCGCAACCGAAGCTCCGGTAAACGGCGGCCGTAACTATGACGGTCCTAAGGTAGCGAAGTTCCTTGTCGGGTAAGTTCCGACCTGCATGAATGGCGTAACGACCGGATCACTGTCTCCACGAGCGACTCGGTGAAACTGTAGTTGTTGTGAAGATGCAACATACCCGCAACTAGACGGAAAGACCCCGTGAACCTTTACTGTAGCTTAGTATTGGGTTTAGGCCCAGCATGCGTAGTGTAGGTGGGAGGCTGTAATTTCGGTGTTCCGGCACCGGAGGAGCCGACAAATGAAACACCACCCTTGTTGTGCTTGAATTCTAACCCCGACCCGTGAATCCGGGCGGCGGACAGTGCTAAGTGGGCAGTTTGACTGGGGCGGTCTCCTCCTAAAAGGTAACGGAGGAGTTCCAAGGTACCCTCAACCCGGTCGGCAATCGGGTTTCGAGCGTAAAGGTAGAAGGGTGCTTGACTGCGAGTCCCATAAGACGAGCAGGTGCGAAAGCAGGACTTAGTGATCCGGCGGTGCTGGATGGAAAGGCCGTCGCTCAACAGATAAAAGGTACTCCGGGGATAACAGGCTTATCTCCCCTGAGCGTTCACAGCGGCGGGGAGGTTTGGCACCTCGATGTCGGCTCATCGCATCCTGGGGGTGGAGAAGCTCCCAAGGGTTTGGCTGTTCGCCAATGAAAGCGGTACGTGAGCTGGGTTTAGACCGTCGTGAGACAGGTCGGTCCCTATCTGTTGTGGGCGTAGGAAACTTGCGCAGCTTTTTCCCTAGTACGAGAGGATTGGGAAGGACGTACCCCTGGTGTTCCAGTTGTCGTGCTAACGGCAGCGCTGGGTAGCTATGTACGGCCCGGATAAACGCTGAAGGCATCTAAGCGTGAAACCCCCTGCAAGACAAGGTTTCCTGTCCCTTGTGGACGAAGGCTCCTGGAAGACCACCAGGTAGATAGGTCGGAGGTGTAAGGCGAGCAATCGTCTCAGCTGACCGATACTAACAGCCGAACGCTTCGCCGCATTGATCCTTTTCTCGATCACTCAGGATCGTGCGATAATGCAATTACTTACCCTGCCATATTTATACAACCATTTTATCCCATGTGACTCGGACTTGTTTCACATGCTCGACCGCAAGGGATAAAATCATGAGATTTCTCGGTGAACATACCTGGATGGTCACACCCGTTCCCATTCCGAACACGGCCGTTAAGCATCCAGGGCCAATGGTAGTCCTTCGCGGGCGAGAGTAGGTTATCGCCGGGATTTTATAACGGCCCCTCAGAGCAATCTGAGGGGCCGTTACCTTTTTATCCCCCTTTACCAGCCGTTTTCCCAACTCCTCTATTCCGAACTCAATATACGCTGAACGTACTTCTTCGCCGCGGATACATCGACCCCGGTCACCAACTCCACGTTACCCTCGCTGTCCGTACCCCAACGCAGATCGAATACGCTCATGCCCCGCGTCAGTTCGCCCTGCGTCTCGACATCGACGGAGACGGTTTTTGTCGTCAACGCCTCCGGTAACACCAAAGGAAGCAGACCGAGAACGTCCTGCAAATAGAAGCCTTCGATACCGAACAGACTGGCCGCTCCGGCTATGCCTTGAGGCACGATGTGCCTTAGAAATTGTGTCGTTCGGGACCCCGACTCCGGCAACGACAACAACTCCGTCGGCGCGAACAACATTTTTCGTGTCGCGTCCAAGGGTAGCAGGGTGATGGGCGCGTCGCAGCGCAACACCTGACGCGCGGCCGGGGGATCGCAGAAAAAATGAAACTCGGCCACGGCCGAGGCGTCGCCCGGTTCTTGCCAGCTGCCGCCGAGGACGATGAGGCGTTCGATCGACTTGGCCAAATCCGCATCGCGGTCGAGTGCGCGGGCAAACGTCGTGGCCGGCCCCATGAGTACGACCGTCGTTTCCTTGGGATTGAGGTGAATCAGATCGAGGAGAAGTTTGTCGCTTGGATGCGGATGGTGCAACTGAGCGCAGGGGATCTCGACGCCGCCGAATCCGCCAATGCCGTGCAACTTGACTGCGTCGATGCCGTAATCGGCCGGCAGCGCGGCCCCCAGGCGAGGCCAGCGCGGCGCATCGAATAAGCCGATCAGCGCATGGACGTTACGCGTCGCCTGCTCGGAGCTGACGTTCCCCGCCGTAGCAGCCAATCCGATGAGATCGAGGTCCGGGTCGTTCAAGGCCAGCGCGACGGCGAACGCCCCGTCGATGCCCGTATCCGTGACGATGATCAGCTTGCGTGCCATGTCAAGAGGTCCTTCTTCAGGGCGTCCAAATCATTACGTTGGAGCCGTCTCGCAGTTCCGTCGTGGCCGGTTCAGCCATGCGACTCGACGATGAGCGCGTTCAACACGCTCAAGGCTCTCCCATCGGCGATCGCCTCGGCCGCTTGCCGCACGCCGTCGCGCAGCGAAGCCGCATACTCCGCCGCCATCAGTGCCGCCGCCGCGTTGGCCAAGACGATTCTTCGAGGGGCACCCTCCTCGCCTCGTAAAACGGCTCGAATGACGGCGGCACTTTCGTCCGGCCCCTCCACGCGGAGTTCCTCGATCTGGCACGGCGCGAGACCGAAATCTTCCGGCGTCCATTCGTGGGCGATCGTCTGTCCCGCCGTCACCTCGCGCACGAGAGTCGGCCCCGACAGGCTCACTTCGTCGAGTCCATCTCGGCCACAGACCAAGATCGCGCGGCGCGTGCCCAGGCGAACTAGCGCGGCTGCCAAGCGATCGAGCCACTCCACGCGCCCCACACCGAGAAGTTGATAGGCCGCTCCCGCCGGATTGGCCAGCGGTCCCAAACAATTGAAGAGCGTTCGCACGCCCAATCGCTTACGTACTTCGCCGACCCGGGCCATGCGCGGGTGGAACGAGGGGGCTAGGCAGAACGCCATGCCGGTTCGATTGAGACACGTTCGCGCCTTGGTCGCGTCCAACTCGACGCGCACGCCCAGCGCGGTCAACACATCGGCGCTGCCACTGCGGCTGGAGACGGCGCGGTTGCCGTGCTTCACCACCGGAACCCCCGCTGCGGCGGCCACGAATGCTGTCGCGGTGCTGATGTTGAACGTCCGGCTGCCGTCGCCTCCCGTGCCGCAGGTGTCGAGAACATCGTCGCGCCCCGCCGCCAGAGGCAGGCAATACTCGCGCAGCACGGACGCACCCGCGGCCAACTCGTCCGCCGTCTCACCTTTCGCGTGCAATGCCGTCAACAGCGCCGCCGTTTCGACATCGCCGCACGCTCCGTTCAAGAGGTCGTGCATCATCTGACACATCTGCACGGCAGGCAAGTCGCGTCGAGCCAACAGAGTTTCCAGCGTCGGTACAAACCACGCCGGCGACGATGAGGTCATCCTTTGCTCTCCCCACGACGATGAGTGCCCCCTCTGTTTGACCATACACGAATTCCTTTCGCGATTCCAAAAAATCTCTATCTTTGTGTACGTTCGTCTAATATACTAAGGTACAGATTTCTGTACGAGGCAAGCAGCTTGCCTCGCTCAGCTGGAATCCGAGGCGTTTTCCAGCGGGAAGACCGAAGGGGCGAGGCAGGCCGAAGGCGACGCGACGAGAGGGCAACGGGTCGAGTGACCCAGAAGCATAATTTGCGCTCCACGGCATTTTTGAAGGAGGACCAAATCGTGGCCGACCTAACCAAGTTAACCTCGAAGCAACTGAAGATTTATAAGTTTATCAAACACAAGATCGAATCGCGCGGGTACGGGCCAACCGTGCGCGAGATCGGCGAGGCGTTCGACATCAAGTCGCCCAACGGCGTCATGTGCCATCTGAACGCCCTGGTGAGCAAGGGCTTGATTCTGCGCAAGGGCAAATCGGCACGGGCGATTCAGCTGGTCGATCACCGGCCGCCCGGCGCGGAGTTGCCGTTGGTCGGTTCGGTCGCCGCCGGTACGCCGACCGAGGCAATCGTGGAAGAGGACTATCTCGATTTCAGCAATCTGTTCTGTGGACCCGATAATTATGCCTTGCGCGTGCGCGGCGAATCGATGATCGAGGATCACATCGACGACGGCGATTTCGTGGTCATTCACAAACAATCGACGGCGGAAAACGGCGCGCGCGTGGTGGCGATGATCGACAACGAAGTGACGTTGAAACGGTTCTACCGCGAAAAGGGGCAAGTGCGTCTGGAACCGGCCAACGGCAAGATGCAGCCGATCTACGTCGATCCGCGTTCGCAATCGTGCATCCTCGGCGTGTTGGTTGGCGTTCTGCGCAAGTGTTGAGCCGATCGGTTCGCAGCGCCTGCTCGACTTTTTTCTTTGCAGGCGCTGCGGGGTGGCGCTTCAGGCGGCGCGGGTCAACTGCCTCGTAGGTAGTCCCGCGAACGAGAGGCGTTCGTACAGGCGAAGGTTCATCGCTTCGTTGCGCCGCGTCGCCTCATTGGGTTCGACCTGCAACGTCGGATGTTCGGTCCAGTCCAAAAAGCGGCGCAGCCAGCCGTTCACCCGAATCGGCGACCAATCGCCGACCACATCCATTCCCGCCAGCCGTTCGTTCGCCGCGTCGAGGAAGGTATCGAGGATGGTGAATATCTCGGGAGCGCGGAGATAGCCGGAGTCCCAGTTGACGGCGGCGTCTTGTGCGGTGAGTACGTCTTTATCCAAGGATACGTACAACGGCCACGACGCGAGATCCGCGCGATGGGGAGCGAGCCAGTCTTCGAGGTCGGCGGGCGCGAGTGGACGTTCGGGACTTCGCCTCAGCGGGGAATGGCGAATCTTCTTCCACCATCGCCCTCGGAGTCCATGTATCGCGGGAGCGACGACGAGCTTGCCGGAGCGGAGGAGAGGCCAAGGAGCCAGCCAGCGATAGGCATTGTCGAAATCCATCGCGCCGCCGAGATGATAGATACGCTGCAAGCCCGGAAGCTGAGCGGCGTGCCACAGCCAAGTGCCACAGTGCATCAGAGGCACGCCGCGCATCCAATCGGGATGTTTGTCGAGGACCAATAAGTTAAAAGGACCGCGCAAGCGGCGCAGGAGCGCTAAGCTGACGTGATGGAAGTCTCCCGATCCGACAAAGTTTAGGCACGGCTCGAATTCTCGATTGTCGCCGGTGAGTTGAGCGAGTCGGGCCTCGAATCGAGCGAACGCTCCATGCGAGCAGGCGAGTCGAATCCACGGTCCCCACTCGCCCAAGGGAACAACCTCGGCTCGCGTTCGCCGCAACAGAGTGACTTGCCGCCGGACGCCGCCATCGAGATCGAGAATGCGCGTTCGCATACGCTTCTTGTTCCTCCCTCGCGCGGGCGGGGCCAGCCGCGCGGGGAGGCGATAACAACAAGAATCGCGTTCGCCGACAAGATCAACTTGAGCGAAATCGGCTACGGTTTGGGTTGTTTCGTGCCGCTGCCCTTCGGGTTGGTCCGACCTCCGACGCCCGGCGTGCCGCTGCGAGGGTCCGGCGGCGGTAGCTTACCGTCTCGAATCGCGGTGTTGACTTCGTCCATCGCCGGTTTGCGCATTTCACTGGGTATGGCGGCATTAAAGGCTTTGAGTCGTGGCAGATCGAGGTGAAACATGCCGACGGCCAGCCCGTTCAGCCGCCAGCGCGCCAACTCCGCTATCGGCACGCGATTGCTCGTCAAGTCGTTGGCCAATTCCTCGTAGTATTCCTTCGAGGTGAAGATCTGCTCGACCGAGGGATCGCGCAGAAGGTCCACGACGCGCTGCGCCTGCTCGGTGGTGTACGAGAGCTGTTCGATCAAGATTCCTTTGCGCGTGTCGGGATCGTACAGTTTCTGACTCTGGCGCGGATCGCGGTCCAGCCAACGCCGCAACGCCACGATAACCCAGAGACGATCGGGAGAATTGACCACGTCGCCTTTGCTCAAGATATTCAGCAGCTCGCCGACCTCATCCAACGCGCCGAGGCAGTAGATGGCCAAGCGATGTTCGTAGGGGTATTGCTTTCCCGCTTTATCGAGTACGCCTTCGAGGGCGGCGGTCGGCGTTCGATCGACGGTCATCAATTGATGGACGGCCTTCAGGGCGCGTTCCATCCCAGGAGCGTCGGCGGACAAACCGACCGTCGGTCGTTTGGCGAACTCCTTGCGGACCATCGCGTCGCGCTGCTGCTTCGTGATGGGAGCGGCGAAATAGTTGGAAGGCGGATGGGCGTTGTCCCAATTGAAATAGGCTAGACCGGGAACCGAGAGCGGTCGATGGTCGTTGGCGAGCGTCAACGTCGCGTTGCCTTGGAGGAGACAGAGTTGCACCGTCGAAATCGGAACGCCGCCGACGTGGTGTTTAATCAACTCGACGATAGCTTCCGCCTCCGGTTGCAGGGTCAGATCCCAGACTTGATCGTTCACGAAGCGCAGCCGCGCCGTCAGCGCGCCGGGCTGTTTCAAGGTATGGTTCGAGACGAAAAGCCGACCGCGATGCAAGGTTAGATCGACATCGACGCCCGCGGGTTTGTGCAGCGTGACGGCGCATTCTTGGAGATAGTTCATTGGATTGGGCTTGTCGCGCAGCTTCGGATCGTCCTCGACCGGCGTGAATTCGGGGAGATGCCCGCGCAGCAACAGATGAATGCCGCAGTTGAGCCGTATTTCGCTGGCATAACCGGGCAAACTCACGAGCGGATCGTGGCTGAACACACCCGCGCCCGGCAGAACGCGCTTCCAGTCGTCCTTGTCTCGATACACCAACAAACTCTGCGGTCCAAGATCGGAAATGTGATATTTGCCCACTTCGACCCGTTCGCCTCGCGGCGGCGCGTCCCGACCCGCGAAGGTTGGAGTGGGTGGCGCGACCGGGTCTTTATCCGGCGCTGTCTCCAGGGGTTTTTCGTTGGGCGGAGTTGTATTCGGTTTCTCGGTTTCGGTCGGAGTCGGCTTCTTCTCGGTTGAGGGCGGCTTCTCGTCTGGGATTTTCGTGGTCGATTTATCGGGTTTTGGAGTAGACGGTTCGGTGGCTTTCCCCGTCTTGTCGCCGTCGTCTTTCTCCGGCGATTTGCCGTTGTTTTTCTCCCCAGAGCCTTGCGGTTCCGGTTTGCCGCTCGTATTCTGTGCCACTTGGCGCGGCTGGTGGTCGCCGGAGATCGATTGCCAGAGCGCCACGCCGACGATGGCGAACAGCACGACGGCGGCCAACGGCAGGCCCCAGCGCAGCCAGCTGCCTCGGCGATAGAACGGCAGACCGAGCAGAAACATCTCGTCTGCCTCGGCATCGGCCGAAGACGGCGACGAATCCGCTCCGCCCTTCGAGGCCGCCTTGCGCGAGTGGATCGCTTCTTTGCCGTGAACGAGGCCGTACATCCGTTCCTTCGCCGTCGGAGGCACCGACGACGGCTCGCCCAAAACCAACGTCAAAATCTGATGGCACGAGGCAACCTCGGCCAAATGCACGTCCGATTCCAAACAGATCTTCTCCAACTCGGCAATCTGCTCGGAAGACAGTTCGCTGTCGAGATATTCCGCAACCACGTTCGGATCGAACGCATTCGGGCCGGTCGCCGGCGGGGTGGTGATGCGCCGCCGTCTCGTCACTTGTTTGATGCGGGCGATCAATTCCTGTGCCGTCTCGCTCTCGGAAACCTTCTGCCCGATCGCTTTGATCTCCAGAGGTTCCAGCGTGTCGTCGAGGTAGGCCAATAAGGTTCGTAGGGTTAAACGCATTGCGGGTCTCTCCTTCACATGGGGGGCGTTCGTGGCTATCTTAATAGTGGCGCGGGAGAGGCTTTTTCGTACACATTTTTCTCGCGCGACGATCTTACCCCGAAAAAGGTCGAGGTCCGCGATGAAGCCCCATCTGCTCGCCGCCGCGATTCTGGCGCTGCCCTGCTGGACGAGTACCGCACGGGCACGGGATCAACAGGGTATCCTCTTTGGAACGGGAGAAGCGCTCGTTCACGTCTGCGATTTACCTCCGGAGGCGCGCGCGGAACTGCGTCAGCGGACGCAATTCGATCTGGCCGTGGGCTATTTCTATCAACATTTCTCCGTCTTCGACGAGGAGTTTAACTTTTGGTCGTGGGATGGAAAGTACGTCCTCTACCAAGGCCGGCGCTATCTCAACGTCACCGACGAGGAAATGGTCCAGCTGCTCGGCAGGGAGAAATACGATTCTCTGGGCAAACCTCTGGCCTATCGCGTCCCTTTCGCATCGTTGACTGCCGCGGTCCTCGCCTTCACCATCGGCGTCTTGATCTATCGGTCGTCCCCCGTGCGCACGAAGCGGCTTCTCAAGGACGCTCGGTATCAAGAGGCACTGCGGATTTACTCGCAAAACCTCCCCAACGAACGCGAGGCCAATGCGGATGAGAAAAAGACCGCGATTGCCGCTGGGATCGCCTATCTTCAACGCGAACACCACATGACAGCCCACAAGGCCGAGCGAGACTTTCTGTTGATCTTGGCGGAATTCGACCGGGTGCGCTCCTACGACCTTCGCAACCAAGCGGCGATGCACGAACGAGAAGGCGAGTGGGAGCGCTCCATTGAGTATTACGAGCAAGCCGCCGAATTGCAGAAGAACTGGAATCGGAAGGACCACGAGTTTCTGCTGACGTGCGTGCGGCGCGTGCGGTCGAAGCAATTGCGCGCTGGGGGCGAATAGAATCGCACGATCGAGCCGCGCTTACGCCGTTCGTGGGACTGGTGTCCCAAGCTCGCCCGTTTTGTCCGGTAGCGCCAGTTTGAACGATCTGCCCGTTTAACCCGTGTTGACAGGACGAAGCATTTTTCATTAACATCCCACTTCCATCGCCGAGGAAAGCAAATTGGGTGGCGTCTCGCCGAACGACGGCGCGACGCGATTTCTTAGGAGGGCAAGGATGTCTCTCAATCTACGCGCAACCGTTTTCTGCTTGGCGACCGCGTACAGTTTGGCAGCCGGTTCCGCCGCGCGCGCCGACAAAATCACCTACCGTTTCTGGCTCGCCGAAGGGGAGCGAGCCAATCCCTTGATGCACCGCGACAGCGACGACGGCGTTCTCCGTTTGAGCGACAATAAAGGGGTTCTGCCCGCTTCCGTCGCGACCAAGCCCGCCGGCATCGGGACCAACGTGTTCGCCCTCGACTTTCCTCCTCCATTTAGGGGAGAGAAAATACCTAATGTCGGCCTGAATCTGACGTTGACCGACACCACGTCGAGCGGAACCAAAACGACCGAGACGCTGCACTTGGGCTACCTCTCCGGAAAGTTGTCCTGGTCCAGCTCGGATCTGGACTTTCACTCTTACGGCCAACAGATCGCCAAGTTCGGCAGCAACGAATACAAGGTGAACTTTGCTTCCGACAACGTCCACAATGCACCCTGGTTCTATCCCCACGCTCATCTTGGGTTCACCGTGACCGATCCCTCGTCCGGACCCACTACCGCTTCGACGACGCCCGAACCATCGGGATTGGTTCTCGCCGGCATCGGCATGTTGCCTCTCGGGTTGCTGCTGCGCCGGCGGAAGATCTAAATCGCGCCGCCTATTCTTTCAGCTGCGCCGGTTCGTATCCTATCGGTTAGCCGCGATGCGGAGCGCGTGTCCCTCACACGCTCCGCTCCGCATCGCGGCTAACCGAAGTTGTTGGATGCGACCGAGTCGAACTATCCCTCGTTAGGAGAATTTTCATCATGCGGCGTTACCTCGTTCTTACCGTGGCATTTGTCGCCCTCGCTATCGTTGCTTGCGCCGAGAATCGAAGCGGCCTGGCGGATGAAAAGACAACCGACAAGGCGAGCGGCGAGGCCAAGATGCCGGTCGTCATCATCGACACGTCGATGGGCGCAATCAAGGTCGAACTCGACGACGGCCATGCGCCCATTACCGTCAAGAACTTTCTCACCTATGTGGACGACAAATTCTACGACAAAACGATTTTCCATCGCGTCATCGAAGAGTTCATGATCCAAGGCGGCGGCTTCGAGCCGGGACTGAAAGACGTTACGAGTGTGGAAGCTCTCAAGGGCAAGCAAAAGAAGACGCGCGATCCCATCAAGAACGAATCGCCGAACGGTTTGTCGAACGCGCGCGGCACCATCGCCATGGCGCGCACTAGCGCCCTCGACAGCGCCACGGCGCAGTTCTTCATCAACACCGTGGACAACAGTGGCAAACTCGACCGCCCGCGCTACTGCGTGTTCGGCAAGGTCATCGAAGGCATGGACGTGGTGGATAAAATCAAGAAGGTGAGAACGAAGGAAATCGTCATCCAAGGGCAACCCGTCATGGGCGACGTGCCGGCCGAGGAGGTCACCATCAAATCCATTCGCCGCGCCGAGAAGAAATAGACACCTTTACCCATCCGTGATGTGCTTATTTGTTTGGAGGGCGGATTCATGCCCGCTACCTTGGTCGTTCTCGAGACGTCGCTTGGAGCCATCGAGTTGGAGTTGAACGCCGACAAAGCCCCCGAGACGGTGGCCAACTTCGTTTCCTACGTTGAAGACGGCTTCTTCGACGGCACGATCTTTCATCGCGTCATTCCCAACTTCATGATTCAAGGCGGCGGATTTGAACCGGGTCTGAAGCAGAAAAAGACCAAGAACCCGATCCGCAACGAGGCCCCCAACGGCCTGTCGAACGCGCGGGGAACCATCGCCATGGCGCGCACCAACGATCTGCACAGTGCCACGGCGCAATTTTTCATCAACGTGGCGGACAACAGCGGCCTGGACGATCGCCGTTCGCCGTACTGCGTGTTCGGCAAAGTGGTGGCCGGCATGGACGTGGTGGACAAGATCAAGGCGGTGGCGACCGGGCGGCGCGGTCCACACGACGACGTGCCCACCAAAGATGTGACCATCGTTTCGGCGCGCGTTACCGAAGCAGGCAGCTAACGGGAATAAGGATCGTCTCCGCAGGTTGAGCGAGGTGGACGCGGACAAATGCACGCAGACGGTCGCCGGTTATGCGACTGCGTTCGACGCGGATTTTCAGCGTCGCCTGATGTCCCGGACCTTGCGCCCATCGGCATTCCACCGCCGGGTGATCCGTCTCGACTCGGTCGATGCGAACCTCGCGGTCGTCCGCCGCGCTCAACAACACGACGCGGGACGGCAGGGGTTCGTCGCCCGCCGCCGTCAGCACCACCGAGGCGGGGGTGGCGCTCGTCTGGAATCGGGCGCGCTTGACGATCGTGAACGGCACTTTCAATTCGGTATAGAGTGCATCGGAGGTGCAGATGCGCAATGTCTCCTCGTGCGTTCCTTCGGGACAGTCGGCCAACACTTCCACTTGAATCGACCGCCGCCATCGACCGGCGGCATCGCGTTTCAGTTCGCCCAAATGCGTGCGAACGTGCGGCGACGAGGCGACTACGGCCCGCACCATCAACGGCTCCGTTCGCCGGTCGATCACCGCGATTTCATGGCCGAGCGACGAATCGGTGTAGATGGCCAGCGCGGGCGGCTCCACGCCGATTTCGCGGACGACGCAGGCCCGAACGTAAAGCGGCAACTCGCGTTCGCTCGCGCCGTCCTTGTAGCGCACGGTGGCGCGCCAGCCGTTCTCTCCGTCCGGCTGCGTCAAGGTGTTGATTTCGAGCAAGAGTTGGCCCGACTCTCCCGGCGGCACGATGCGGCGTTCCAACTTCGGTGCCAGACATCCGCAGCTTGGGCGCACGTCGGTGATCTCGACGGGGTTGTCTCCGCGATTGACGAAAGTGAATCGGTGCGACAATGGCACGCCGCTTCGCGTCTCCCCCTTGTCCACGACCGATTCCGAACACACCAAGTCGGCGCGGCATAATCCCGCCACCAAGAGCAGAGCCATCGGCGTCCCCAACGACAACCTTGCATGCGTTCGCCGCGTCATGGACATCCTCCCGTTTTGGATAAGTTTGGCTCATAGCGTCACCCGCGCGGCGATGCAAGATCGTCTGGCATCCTTTCGGTTGCTTGGGGTATAACACGTCGTTCACCATCTTTACGACAAGGAGGCGACCATGAAGTATCGAGCAGGTCTACTCGCTGTCGCAGCGCTGGCCGTCATGGCAGCGTCCGCCGACCAACGCGAGGCCGATCCCATTTCCAAGCGCATCGAGGCCATCAAGGGTAGCGATACCAACGCCTGGCGCAAAATCCCCTGGACTTCGTCGCTGATGCCGGCCCGGCGCATCGGCGAACGGGAGAAGCATCCTCTTTTTCTGTTTACGCACGACGGCAACATCGAGACGGGGCGGTGCTGAAACGGCGCGCGCGACATGAGAGTGAGTTCACTCTCCGACCCGCGTATCATCGAGATCATCACCCAGTATTTCGTGCCGGTCTGGCTGTCGCGCGACGACTACCAGCGCGACAAGCGGAGCGGCGAAGAACAGGCGGAACTCGAACGCCTCGACGCCGAACGGGCACGGCGGAAAATGGAAGGCGGCGCGGTGTGCGTGTTCGTGGTCGCTCCCAACGGCGACGTGTTGGCCACCCAGCGCGTGCAGAAGGCGTATAAGGCCGAGAATCTCCTGCCGTTTTTGCAAAAGATCGTCGAGGAGCAAAAGCTCAAGCCGCGCGATGCCGAGGCGATTCGAGCCAGCGCCGCCGAAAAGCTCGACGCAAAACCAAAGACAAAAGAGGGGCGATTTATCCACATTTGGACGCGCGTCGATGCCAAAGGCGACAACCGAGGCGTGAGCAACGATCGCGTGGAATTGACGGGCGAAGAGTTGCAGGCGTTCTTGCCTCCCGCCGACGCGAAAGCGGATGCGACCTGGACGATCCCCGAAAAGATCGCCGGCAAGCTGTTTCAGTATGGCTATCCACCGGGGCCGTACTGGAAGACTTCGGATTCCAAATTAAAGAAGGCGACGCTGACGGCCAAGCTCCTCGCCGGGTCCGAGAAAGAGGCCCGCATCGAGTTGACCGGCGATCTGGAGATGTCCTTTCCCATCGGCAGGCCGACGGAAGGGCAGATAACCGCTCATTTTGTGGGGATCGCCCAAGCCGACCGCGACAAGCGAACGCTTACCTCGCTGGCCTTGGTGTCGGAGCGGGCCGACTTCGTCTGGTACTGGGAGCGCAAACCGCAGACGGTCAAAATGCGGATTGCGCTCGAGATGGAGCCGTAGCCGATCGGCTCAAGCGGCACACGGGAGGAGCAGCGCCTCCTCCCGTAATTCCGCGTACAAGGCGAGCAACTCGTCCGAAGCGCCCGCCCGTTCGAGATCGTTTGGAGACGTTCGATGATGGACGAGCGCCGGCTTGACGCGACGGCAAACCCGTTCGATGGTTTCCTCGGTCGCGGCCAGACCGCACCATTCCAACGCGCGGCGCAATTCGGTTCGCGGTTCGTCGAGATAGTTGTCGCAGAGGGTGACGAGTCGGCTCGAAGCGGGAGCCGAGTTCCAGACGGCTCGATTGTAGTCGAACCAAAGCCGGAGGGCCGCTGCGCGGGAAATGCCGCTGCGCACCCACAGCGATTCCGCCACGGCCAACGGGTCGCGCACGCAAATCAGAACCTTCATCTCTGGCAACAGAGTCCGCCAAAACGGCAAGGTAAGCGAGTTGCGCGGATCTTTCCAGCCCCACGGCTCGCAACCGGCGAAGCGATGCAGGAGCTTTCTCGCCCGGACGCGGAGCGGATGCAGGCTCGGCTCGTTCGTCCAATCGACGGCATCCAGGCGCGGCGGGCAATCCCAAGTTCCGCCGTGCGCTTTCAAGAGCGCATCGTTGAGGCGAAGAAAGGAACGACTTTCCCAAAAGCCTTCGGGATTGTTCGGCGCGGGCCTGAGCATGTCGTCTTGTGGACCGAGATCGAGTCCACAACCGCACAAGAGACTGGCGATCATTGAGGTTCCGGAGCGATGCATTCCGGCGATACACAAAGGCATGGTACACCCGAAGGAAAAGAGGGCGCGAATAACCGCGTCATGCACTACCACATTGACCCGGAGCGGGTCAACGTGAAGCGAGTGCGGTGCGTTTGAGCCGTTGAATCGAGGGAAGCATTCTTGTAATTCTGTCCGTTCGATGTGTAAATTGTGCAGAGCGCCCGATTTGTGAAGTTGATCTTTCCCGCGTTGGGAAGCTCTGCTATACCCTCCTCCGCTTCGAGACGTTCGCTCCATTCGGACTCGTTACTTCTTTCGTCCCCAATTGCCGGTTGAAATAACGGCCTCGTTTCATCGAGGTTGGGAGGGATAGTCCATGCGCAAGGACGCGCGCTACCGCTTCTTCTTTTTGCTCGCCACGCTCGGCGGCTTCGTCGTTCCGAACCGATCCGGCGCGTTTCCGTGAGGACCGCAAGGGTGTCCTCCACCCTTCATCGGCGGTTCGCCGATGTTCGCGCCTCCCACGATGACCGCGCCGCTGCCTTCGATGCCCGTCGGTCCCGCGTTTGTGCCACCGAGGCGCAGCGCACCCGCCGTCGCCGCCGTCCCGGCTTCACCGCCGCGACGACAGCCCGTGATCCGCGCTCAGGCTCCCGAAGAACCCAAGCCGGCGCGTCCGCCGATGCTGACGCTGCCGCCGCCGGAGCAGCTCGGCGTCGCCGTCCGTCCCACGGATCGTGCCGATGCCGATTGGACGGCTTTGCACGCACGCATGAGAGACCTGGGCGTACTCAGCTTTCGGATGGACAAACTGCCGAACGGACGGGCGCGATTCACCTGCTGGATGCCTCTCGACCGTCCGGAGTTGACGCGGCGCATCGAGTGCGAGGCGGCGAGCGAATGGGAAGCGGCACAGCGCGGTCTTCGAGAAGCAGCGGGAATGTCTCGCCCCACGCCCTGAGAAGCGATCCGAGAAGCCCCTCTCCACCCGTACTCAGGGAGAGAGGGGGGCTATGCGGATAGTCTCTGACTGAGCCGACCCCCTCGCCGCCAGAAAAATGCTACACTTGCGCGGAGTTTCGGCGAGTCGAGCGAATCGTTCGGATCGGCTCGCGGCAACTGGATGATGGCGAAGGCGCATTTGCAGCAAAGAGGGCGACTCCATGATCTCGACGAATCTACAAGGCGTCGCGGAGCTTGTCGTTCGTGAGGCCCGGCGACAGGGATACATCCTGCCGCGTCAAATTCGCACGGTGTTAAAGGGAGCGGGCGTCTGCGAGACGCTGTGGCAGGCGGTATTGGCCGTGGCCCAAGATTCGCTGACCTATCGCAAGGGCCGCTACTATTACAGCGCTCCCGTCAGCGACCGCGTCCGCGAGGAACAATCGCGGCAAAGCGAAATTCAGAAGAGAATACGCCAGGTTATCCGGAACCATCGTAGCGCGAAGGAAGGCCACGATCGACGCGGCGAGGATCGCATCGACTTCGTGCAGCCGGTCAAGGTGCGAACGGAGGAAGGCCACGAGTACACGCTCTTCAGCCGCGATCTCTCGCCTTCCGGTATCCGTCTGATCGGCACGCGCCGCCTTCTGGGACAGAAGGTCCGCATCGCCATTCCCATCGGAGACGGCTCGACCCACTGGAACTGCGTGGTGCGCATCTTGTGGACCTGCGCCGTCGGCGAAGATCTCGTCGAGAACGGCGGGACATTTCTCGATTTGGACGTGGTAGCGGAAAAATAGACGAGAACTGGGCGTTCGCTCTCCGATATCGGAAACATCGGAGAGCCGACGCCCAGCGCTCGCACTCTAGGGTTCCTGTACCCGCATGGAGGCGTTGAGAACTTTCTCAATGCGTTCGCGGCACTCTTCCAGATGCGCCCGCGCCGTATCCTCAACCTTGACTTGCTTGTCTTTCAATACATCGTCGATCTTCTTGTTGATGTCGCGCAGGTGCATTCGGGCCAAACTGCGCGCGTCCGGCACGGAGCCGCGACTGCCCAGCACCAACGCGAACAGGTTCTTCAAATGCTCGCGTTGCAGGTTGCGGCGCATCACCGAAGAGGATAGTTCGCGCTTGCCATCTCGATCGGACAACTCGTTCCAAACTCCATCCGTGACACAGCGAAACACTTCCGCGACGATCAACGGCTTTTCGTTCTTCTCGGCCTTGGCCGCGTTGTTCTGCACGCGGGCCAACACCCGAGCGTCGAACGCGCGGCTCAGTACGATGCGTTGAATGGCGAGGACGCGCTCGTTGAGGGGGAAATCGACCGAACCCGCGACCCGCTCGTTGCCCCAGTGCAGCCAGCGATCCGCGCCGAGATGGCGCAGCAAACGTGGCGAAAACTGAAAGTGCTTGTCGGACAGAATGTGTTCTTGCAAGAATTTCAACGCCTCGCGCTGCTTGTCGGCTTGCACGGGCACGAACGGATCGCGCGCCTCGGGATCGCCTCGGTGATCGCGGTGAGCATATTCGCCGCCGAGGAAACGCGCGGTCAAATACGCTCCGTTGCCGTACTGATTGAGCAACACGTTGAAGGCGATCCGAGCGCGCTGATAGCCTTCGCCCTTGTCCACGACGCGATCCTCAAGCCCCTTGAGCAGACTCTCGGCCAGCAGGATGCGCTCTTGGGCAAACTTCATCGGATCGGCTCCGAGATCCCAGACGTTGATGAGTGGATCGGAGGTACTCGAAATGTCTTCGTCCGTGCCGTAGTCGTGGCCTGGCTTGGCGCTGTCTTTGGCCGACTCGCGCAGCTTTTCCACTTCGCCCTCGGTGCCGCCGGTCAACGGCTTATAGGCGTAGGCGATGGCCCAATAGTCGTAGGGGCCGATGGTCGTCGAGAAGTAATCGCCTTGCTTGACCCCCTTGGGGGCGAGGTTGATGGGAGCATAATCCATGACGGAGCCGAGAAGTCCCTGTTTGCGGGTGATGGCCGTGTCGTGCAGCTGCTCGTTCTTCAGCATGGTGCTGGCCTTGAAGTTGTGCCGCAGTCCCAGCGTGTGGCCGACCTCGTGCATGGTCACTTCCTTGATCGCTTGCTGAATCAATTCGTCGGGCGCTTTCTCGCCGGCCTTCAGGTCGCCCTTGGCGGCCAGGGCCATCGCGGCCATGCTCAGCTCGTAGCGCATGTGCGTTCCGCATTGGCACAGGCCGCGCCGCGCCGCCATCCAGCTCGCGCGCCGGCGATCGCGCTCCGCCTTCGGGGCATCGTTCCAACTCGTGTCCTTTTCGTTGGATCGCAGGGAGGGGGTTAACGGATCGAACAGTCCCCACCCCTCGTGCGTCGCTTGAATGAGACTGGCCGGCGCGCCTTCGCCTCGGTACAGCTTGGACTCTTCGCGCCAGAAGCGCACCATGCTGGCATCGAAAATGATGTCGGCGTCGAGGATCTCGCCGGTTAAGGGATTGGCGCGCGACGGCCCCATCGCAAAGCCCTGATCCGTCGTGATCCAACGGAACGTATTGTAGTTGATGTCCTCGGGATCGAAGTCCTCGTCTTCCTGTTGGCGCACTTCGATGGCGTCGCGGAAGCCGACCTTCTCGAATGCCTTATTCCATTCGAGAATGCCTTCGCGCACCGCCGCTCGATATTCGTCGGGCACCGACTTCTCGATCCAGAAGACGATTTTCTTTTTCGGAGCCGACAGCTTTTCGGGATGTTTGGCGTCGATCGGTTCGGCGCGTTCGAGCCGCCAGCGATTGACGAAGCGCAGGAACGAGGTGTCGTCGCTGTCGGAACTGAAGTCTTTGACCACGCTGAGGAAGTAGCCGACGCGGTCGTCGGCGAGGCGCGATTGATAGCCGCCATCCGGCAATTGCGACAGGCCGTAGTGAATGACGACCGTCTTTCCGCGGTTGTCGATGACGCTGTCTTCGTCGTCGCCGAAAAAGGAAAAGCCTCGACCGCCATCGAACGTCGCCGCCACTTCCAATTCGACGTTGCGCGGAAAGGCTTTGATCTTGTGCCAAGTGCTGCGATTGGCGTCGAACGAGCCGAGGCTCAACTGGGCGAAGTTCGTCATAAACACATCGTTGAAATTCAGCACCACCGCGTTGCGGGCATGATTGATCGCTCGGATGCGCAGAGCCATTAACACGGAGTCGGCGTAGGTGGTTTCGACGGCGTGCGCCGCCGGCGAACCGGCTTTGGCGCGGAAGCGGACATTGCGACGAACAAGATGAACTTTGTCGCCTACTCGCTTAAAGAGCAATACCCATTGATCGTCGAAATTGAGCGTGTAACCGCCCAGACCGGCTCCGCGCGCGATGGCGATGGGGCACAGAAACGGCTTGTCGAGCTGATCTTGGCGGATTTCGACGAAGAGATTCTCGTCTTTCTGATGCAGTCGAAAGAGACCCTCGTAGATTTTGGCACCCTTGACGATTTTGTCGAAGTCCTCGAATTTCTTGTCCGCATCGCCGGAGTGTTGGGTCGGCGTTTGAGCGTGTCCAAAGAGGCCGAGCGTGAGCGCGGCTAGGGGCAGCACAAGGATCAGGCTGCGTTTCATGGATTCTCCTCGCTGAGTCGTGGTGAAAGCCTATTACGGAAAATTCAGCTTAGCTGCTTCCGTTTGCCCCAACAAGCCCGCGACGGCGGCTCAGCCATGCCAAAGACGGGACGCGGAGCGTCCGGACGTGCGTTCTCATGTGGGAGCGTGGGAACGAGAAGACATCCTCGTTCCCACGCTCCCGCGTGGGAACGCCAGCCTCGCCGCTCCGCAGCGCGAGGCTCGATACGGCGGAGACGGAGCGCGGAGCGTCCAGACATGCGTTCCCACGCGGGAGCGTGGGAACGAGGAGCTAATATAGAGTAGGCTCGAGGCTCTCCTCAGTCGCCGAGTATCGGAATCACGGGCAGGCCCGGTAACACGGTCGCCTCCTCGGTCTTGCGATAGCCCAGCGAGTGCAGCACTTCCAGCACTTCGCTCCACGTTGGAAAAGGTCGGCGGTTCGAGCGCTTGTATTGCTCCATCGCCTTCATGAACACGATTTCCTCGTCGCTATAATCTTTTTCGCAGGTGGTGGGATCGACTTGGCGTCGCCGTTCTCCCTTTTCCCGGCGCTCGACGCCGGCTCGGCGTTCGACGGCCACGGGGATGTTTCGTTTGCGTCGATCCATCTGTTGGCGACGATCGCCGCCACGCCGATCCGTGACAACGAAATCCGAGGATAGGGCGCTTTCGCTGCTCATAAGGGAACCTCGTTGTTCAGGCCGGAATCCGAGCGCTCCCTCGTTTCTTGAAAACGAGCGCGAACCGGCGCAATGTGGGAAAGATAGGGCGTCTATTCCGAATATAGCTCACGATTGTATAAGCACAAATAAATCGAGAGAAAAATGGGTCATTCTCTTGCGTCTCATTCGATAACATCGCTATACGTTGTTCTTTCGGACGCGATTCCTCTCCGATGCGAGTCGATTCTCTCAAGTTTTTCGCAGCCGTTCTTGCAGATAGGCCGTCAACGCCTCGCGCCACGGACGAGGAACAGCGATCCCAGCTTCGTGCAAACCGGCGAGATCGAGAACGCTGTAGGTGGGACGGCGCGCGGGGACGGGATACTCGCAGCTGGGGATCGGGGCGAGATCGACCGATAGGCCGGACAACTCGAAGATCGTTCGTGCCAACTCATGCCAGGTGCAGCTGCCGGAGTTGGTCAGGTGGTACAGCCCGGTCTGTCCGGTGTTCATCAAGGCGATCGACGCTTCGGCGACATCGACCGTGTAACTCGGCGTGCAAGTCTGATCGTTCACGACGCGCAACGGCTTGCCCTGACCGGCGAGGCGCAGCATCGTCTCGACGAAATTCCCCCCTTTGCCGCCGCTGCCCCACACGCCGTAGAGTCCACAGGTGCGGAGGACGAGGTGGCGCGGACAGAGTGCGCGCACCAGATATTCGCCCGCCAGTTTGCTGAGACCGTAGACGCTGACCGGCCCTGGCGCGTCGCTCTCGCTCCAAGGGGTTCGTCGCGCGGCATCGAGACCGAAGACGTAATCGGTGCTGAAGTGAACGAGCAAGCAATCGCGTTCGGCACACAATCGAGCCAATTCGCGCACGCCCCAGGCATTGACGGCGAAGGCCGCTTCTGGCTCGCTCTCGGCTTTATCGACGAAGTTGTAGGCGGCGCAATTGACGACAACATCGGGACGCGCTTCGTCGAAGAGCGCGCGCAGCGATTCGGGGCGACTGAGATCGACGGCCGGCGAACTGGTGCGCCCCAGTGCCACGACTTCGCCTTCGAGTCGTGGACAGAGATCGCGCCCCAGCTGACCGGCGGCTCCGAGTACGGCGTAACGCATAGGGGATCAATCCGGGATCTTGCGCACCATGTCTTCAATTTGCTGTACTTTACGGCTGACGAACAGCACGTTGGACATCTCGAAGTGATGCGCTTGCGCTCCGGTCGTCTTGACGATCAGATCGCCGGAGCCGAAGCCGAGAATCCAATGGCGGAACAGATCGCTGCGCTGTTTCTCCAGCGTCATGCCGATGGTGGAGTACGTCTGCTCTCCTCCGCCCACCTCGGTACAAACCTTAAACTGTCCGGGCGTGAACACCATGTAGACCTGCTTGTCGAACAAAAGGATGGTGAACAGCCAGAGGAAGAACAGAATGCCGGAGATGAAAAAGTATCCGCCCGCATTGATGCGTATATCGAGGTAGCTGAGGTGGCGCAAGATGATCTCCCACCAACCGGCGAGGGCAAAAATGATCGACAGAGCCACGATGAGAAAGATGACCATGAACGACCACATGCCGCGCAACGGCACGTTGGTAATAACGATGACCAGGAGCAGCACCGTGGCGTAGAGGACGCCGAAGCCTCGACCGTTCCAGATGTGCAGGCGCGGATCTTGCGGGGCGGAGTTTGGATCGTTGGGATCGACGGTAGACAAGTGCTTATTTTCGGGCAAGAAGAGGATCTCACGCTTCTCGATGACCTCTTTGCCATCTTTGCCGATGATTGGCACCTCCACGTTTCGCCGCGCGCGGGTTCCATCGGGAACCACGGCCATTTTCGAGTTGGAGAAGAGCGAGGCGGCTCCCAACAAGAAACCCACCGCCCATACCGGCCACCAGTAAAACAAGGTGGAATGACTGACGATGGTGAGTTGTCGATTGTCGCTGGCCGACTTCGACGGCGGACTTTGGGGGGGTGCGACGGACATAGTTGTTTCTCGCCTGCTCGGTGCGTGACGGAGTTACGGGACGCTGCCTAAATACACTCATTCGCGGTGCAACGACGAATCTTGCAAAATCCTTCCCGTCCGGAGTGAGATTGCCTTGTAGTCCTAAAGGGAGCGGCGTCCGTTGTCAAGCGCTTCGGTTCAAAATTGTCGGAACGCAATAGAAATGTCCTCTATTTGGTTGCAATAGAAATGTCCGCTGGTCAGTCTTTTCGTTTCTCACGGAATCTTCGACGCCAAGGGTGATTCGCGGCTGGACGACGCGGGCCTTTTTT
>JAJXWW010000174.1 GCA_021781415.1 Planctomycetota bacterium | reverse complement strand
TGCGGTCCCGCTTTGGCCTGATACCAGGCGACGCCCGCGTTCGAGGTTTCTCCTTTCTTCAGGGTGATGTCGCCGGACGCGCCGGCCTTGACGGCGAACAACGGACGGTTGCCGTTACCGGCCATCCCGCCACCCGGAGCGCCTCCGCGTCCGCCGCGTCCGCCCATGCCTCCCGGCCCGCCTCCGGTACCGACGTACAACAACTCGGAACCGGCGACCGGCGACGCCTTGGCCTGTCCCGCCATGCCGCCGAGTTCCCACAGCTGATTCCCGGTTGCCGGATCGTAGGAACGCACGGTTGGGCTACCCATGCACACGATTTCGGTGCGTACTTTGTTCTTCCACACCAGCGGCGTGCTGTAGCCGGTTCGCTCCGTTCGTTTGGTGCGCCACACCTCGTCGCCGGTCTTGGCGTCGAGAGCGACGAGGAACGATTTCTCCTCGTTGTCGCACTGAACGAACAGTTTCCCCTCGGCCAAGGCCGGCGAACTGCCGGTGCCGAACCCCATCGCCATCGAATAGGAACCGAGATCCTTTTTCCACAGTAATTTGCCTTTGAGATCGTAGCAATAGACGCCGTGCATGCCGAAATAGGCGTAGACGCGCTCGCCGTCGGTCAGCGGCGTCTCGGTGGCATAGGTGTTGCTGGCCTGGGTCGGAATGCGCGGCTTACCTTCGTAGGCCGTCTTCTTCCACAGCACCTCGCCACTGGCGCGGTCGAGGCAGCACAACTCCAACTTGTACACTGCGTCGGGCGGCTTCTGCCGTCCGCCGAATCCGCCGCGTGCAAACCCATCGGCCATCTCTTTTATCTGCTTTTTCTGCTCGTCGTTGAAAACCTTGGCGAGCGAGGCATCGACGGTTTTTTGCAGATTCTCGTAGTCTTTTTTCTGCTCGCCGCTGAGCTTCACGATTTCGAGTTCGGACGGCTGTAGGATTTGGCCCACTTGAGGAGGAACAAAGCCGCCCGGACCTCGGCCTTGTGGATTCTCGCGCGCTTCCTTGAGCTGTTTCTTCTGCGAGTCGGTGAGCAGTTTGGCGAGTTTGCTGTCCGTGTCCTTTTGCACCTCTTCCAGTTTGCTCTTTTGTTCGTCGGTCAGATTCAAGACGCCCTGCATGAAGGCCGGCACCAGTTGACCGGGTTGGGGTCTGCCGAAACGTCCGGGACCGCCTCGCCCGCCGCCGGGAGCGCCGCCGCCCGGTCTCCCCCCGCCGAACTCGCCCGGTCCACCGAAGCCGGCTTGAGGTTTGCGTTGCTTTTCGGAGAACGCCGTGGTCAGGAAGACCTTATCTCCCCAGACGATGGGCGACGACCAGCCGTAGCCGGGCAGCTTGGCCTTCCAAGCGACGTTCTTCTCGGTACTCCACTGTCCGGGCAATTGCTTGTCCGCCGCGGTGGCCGAGCCGTTGGGTCCGCGAAACTGCGGCCAGTCGTCGCCGCCCAGAGCGGGTAGACAGACAACGGAGAATCCGAGGACCGTCAGTAGAACTCCACGCATGAACACATCCTTTCGAGAAATGGAGGAAACGCGCGTCATCGTCCTCAGATCTCTGTTCCTTGCTTTTGGAGAGAGAGAAACCAAGTCAATTCTTCTCATTGCGGCGGGGCGGCCCACCGCGGTCGTGCGGGTGTGGACCGAAGGGGCCTCGAGGTCGTCCTCCATGCCGTTGCTCGAACCGCTTCCCCGTAAGCTCGCGCCATTTCTTTTGCTGCTTTTCGTTCAATACGTTCTTCACGATCTTCTCGACCGTATCGGGTGGGGACATTTTCTCATTCATCAAAGGCGGAGGCCCGATACCAGGGCCTCCGGGAGGCGGACCAAAAGGCCGACCTCCGAGTGGAGGCGGTTCGGGCGGACAAAAGTGACAATCGTCGATAACCTTGCTGAAAGACTCCCACTGGATCGCGCGAATCCGCTCTAGCTGCGAGGCATCCAGATGCAGGGCGAGGATGACATCGGCTTCCTCAAAGGCACGCGGACCTTTGAATTGCAGGTCGATCTGCCTCAGGCGCTTCCGCTGCTCTGGGTCGAGAATGTTCTGCGCTTCCCTTTCCGTCTCGCGGGCGTTCCTTAAAAGCTGTTCGCGCCGCTGATCCGCCGTCAGACGAAACAATCCTTTGAACCAATTGCCATCCCTTTCTTGTATCCTTTCCGTCAGCCGGTGGATTTGCTCGCGTTGATCTCCTCGGGGTCGTAGCTCGTCCACAACGGCGGGATTAGTCAAGTGCCGGTAGAGACCGACGCCTTGAAGTTCGGCGAGATTGTCGAGTATCTCCGAGACGCGCTCGCGATTGGCCGAGAGCTGCGCCTGCGCTTCTGGATCGTCGCGGCGCTGCTCGATGAGTTTTTGATAGTAGACGAGGAAATAATCCTGTAGCAGTCGCCGTCGCAGACCATCGAGAAACGGCTTATCGGCCAATTCTTCCTCGCACAGTTTGAACATGCCGTCCACGGCACCGCGCGCGAGGCGATACTCTTCCTCGGCTTCGCGCGCGCGCTGCTTCTCGCTGCGATAGGCCGCATCGGCTTGCTGATAGGCTTGTTGCGTTTTCAACTGCTCGCGGCGGAGCAACTCCGCCCCGATCAGCGAACCGCCGGCGGTAAGCAGACAGAGCAAGACTGCGGTCCAAACGACCGAAGGATGGCGCTGCGCCCACTTGCGGGCGCGCTGCGCCGCGGTGGCACGGCGCGCGCGAATCGGTTCGTTTTCGAGAAAGCGCTTCAAATCGTCGGCGAACTCGCGGGCCGAGCCGTAGCGCTCCGAAGCGGACTTGGCCATCGCCTTGAGAACAATCGTCTCCAATTCGACGGGGATCGACTTGCGGTGCGTGCGCGGCTGATACGGTTCGTCGTTCAAGATTTGATGCAACAGGGTTTGCCGATCGCCGGCCTCGAAGGGAGGATGCAACGTCAGTAATTCGTAGAGGGTCGCGCCGAGCGAGTAGATGTCGGTGCGGTGATCGAGGGCGAAGCGTTGGCCGCCCGCTTGTTCGGGACTCATGTAGCGCAGGGTTCCGAGCAGATCGCCGGTCTGCGTCAAACCGGCGTCGGTCTGAAACTGAGCGAGTCCGAAATCCGTGACCCAGAGATGGCCGTGCGCATCGACCATCAAATTGCCGGGCTTGATGTCGCGGTGGACGACGCCGTATTCGTGAGCGTGTTGCAGCGCCTCCGCCGCTTGAATGCCCAGCCGTGCCGCCGAGCGATAGAATCCGCTGCTGTTGGCCGAGAACGAGGTCGCCAATGCTCCGATGGGCTTGATCGCGGTCTCCGGTGCCGACTCTTCCGCGCGATGCACGTACGGACCCGTTGTCGCCGCGCGATCCGCTCGCGGACTGTTCGCGCTGTCCACTCCGACCGCGTTGGAGGACGGCGCAGCGCTATTTTTCGACTTCGCTTGTCGCTGAAGATCGTGGATCACTTCGCCGAGGCTCTGTCCCTCGATGTACTGCATGGCATAGAAGTGTACGCCGCGCTCGCTGCCGACGGCGTACACCGGAACGATGTGTTGGTGGTGGAGCTGGGCGGCGGCTCGCGCTTCGTTCTTGAAGCGCTGCAATTGGCGCGGGTCGAGGGTTAGGGCGAAGGGTAAGACTTTCAGAGCGATGCGCCTTCCCAACGAAAGCTGCTCGGCCTCGTAGACCACGCCCATGCCGCCGCGTCCGATTTCACGAACGATGCGATAATCTCCCAACGGCGCTCCCGGCTGCCATTCGGGAGAAAGGGAAGCGTGAGGCGAGGAGGCAGAAGCGAACGAGAGATCCCCCGCACCGAATTCGCTATTCTTCACGTCCGTATGCAGTGCCTCCATGCCGTCGAGGCACTCGGTCAGCGCGACGGCGATGGCGGCATGGCGCGAGAGGAACGCTCGCCGATCCGGTTTGTTCCCCGCCTCCAGCTCGGCGAGATACTCGTCGAGCGCCGCAACCACGCGCGGATCGTCCAGATCGGGGCGGCCGTTGTCGTTGCTTTTCATGGCTTGCCGTCCTCCATCGCGCGCCGCAGTTTGGCCAGCGCGCGCGGCCATTGTTTTTTCACGCTGTCGAGAGTTCGTCCCAACCGTTCGGCCACTTCGGGGAACGTGAGCCCTTCGAGATGGCGAAGGATCAACAAATCGCGCCACTCGTCGGGAAGTCGGGCCAGCGCCTCGGCCAACAAAACCGATTGTTCGCGGCGAACGGCTTGCTGGCTCGGCGAGCTTTGTTGAGCGACCAAGCCTCGATCCAGCGCGTGCGACGATTGATTGAGTTCGACGGCCAATTGACGCTCTAAACGCACATCGCGACGCTGCGTGCCCTGATAGTGCCTCACCAGATTCGCCAAGACGAAGGCTAGGACTTGCCGGAGCCAGGCGAGAAACTCGCCCTCCGTCGAGCCGCGAAACTGTTTGAAGTCGCGGTAAGCTCCTAGATAAGCGTCTTGCACCACATCGGCCGGATCGACTTTGCCTTGGAGACGACGGCCGATCTGCACGCGCGCCAACACCGTCAAATAGCCGCGATGCGACTCCAGAAGTCGCCCCAACGCCTCGCCGTCACCGGCGCGGGCTTGATCCAGGAGCGTTTCTGTGATCGGGGCATTGTCGTCATTCATGGCCTGGTTTGTCTCGTTTGGTCGGCCCGGAGCGCAAGCAGAGGAAGGAGATACGATCTGTCTGCGCCGCGGGCCGATGCAATCGCTTGCTACTGCTGAGGCTGCGGAGGCGGACCACCGGGGAAGCCACCGGGAGGCGGACCACCCGGAGGGCCACCGGGGAAGCCACCGGGAGGGGGACCACCCGGGAACCCGCCGGGACGCATACCCGGTCCACCGGGGCCGCCTCGATGGGCGTCGTGGCAACTCTTGCACGAGCCGGACAGGGCGGTGAATGCCTTATTCGCCGCTTCCAGATTCTTCGTATCCGATGCCTGCTGCAATTCGCTGGCCGAATGAGCGAACGCATCTGCCATTTTCTTCCACGAAGCAGGTTCGCCCTTGGGCGGAGGGAACTCGCCTAGTTTGGATGCCATCTGGGCGTACTCTTTAGCTTGTGGCTGAATCGTGTCCCAAGGCGTCGGATTGGCCTTCAACGCTTCGCCGATTTGGCCGTTGATCGATTGCTTGCCTTTAGCGAGTTTCGTCATCAACTCGCCAATCGGGCCGCGCGGCCTACCGCCCGGTCCCCCCGGACCCCCCATCATCGGCCACTGTCCACCTGGTCCACCCGGTCCACCCGGAGGCACATTCCCTTGGTTTGCTTGTTCGTTGCTCTTCGACTTGTTGCAAGCCGCCACCCCGGCGAGCAAGATCAGAAGAGCCTGAAAGACAACAATCCGTCCAAAACTTCTCCGCATTGCGAGTCACTCCAAAAATGAGAAATACCCTTCATCTTCCATAGGAACGATTTTCACCTTGATGGTGCCGGAAAAAATCGACAAAATGGCAGCCGCCGTCGATCACACCCCGCGGATTTGGGCCGCCGATTGAGATGTCGGGTATGAGTAGAGAGAAATTCCGCTCCTCAGCGCGTTTTTCCACCGTCGCGAGCAGACTGACGATTGACGTGAGGGATTCGCACGCGAGGGTTTGACTAGCCAATCCGCACGGTAAATGTTTACCATATCCAAAACTCATCTTGCCCGCTCAGGCGCAATTGTGTACACCTGTTGGAGAATGAATGGACACAGTGACGGCCAAACGCCGCTCCGAGATCATGGGGTTGGTGAAGAGTTCGGGAACGCGGCCTGAGATCGCTGTACGTGGTATCCTCCACCGCCTCGGGTACCGTTTCCGCTTGCGCAAGAAAGGTCTTCCCGGCAAACCCGACGTGACTTTGCCGAAATGGAAGGCGGTCGTGTTGGTTCACGGTTGCTTCTGGCACCGACACCCTGGATGCCCCAACACGAGGACTCCAAAATCCAGAGTCGATTTTTGGACTCGGAAGTTCAACGAGAATGTCGAAAGAGACAAACAAGTCCGCGACCAACTCGAAGCGCTCGGCTGGCGTGTATGCATCGTCTGGGAGTGCGAAGTTGCCGATCCATCCGCGCTCGCGGCACGCCTCGACAATTTCATCAAGGTGGTACCCGATGAAATCACTGGAACTGTTCAGCGGAGCCGGAGGGCTGGCGCTCGGAACCGCGCGGGCGGGGTTCGACCACGTCGCCGTGATTGAACGCGATCACGACTCCTGCGAAACTATTCGTCTCAACAAACTGCGGAATGTGCGACCGATGACCGATTGGGAAGTCATCGAGGCCGACATCAACCAATTTGACTTCGCTCCTTTTGGCGACGGCATCGGCTTCGTCGCCGGCGGCGTCCCCTGCCAACCTTTTTCCTTAGGTGGCAAGCACCGGGGCCACGAAGACCACCGGGATATGTTTCCCGAGTTCATCCGCGCCGTGGATGCGCTCAAACCGCGTGCATTCCTCCTCGAAAACGTGAAAGGGCTGCTCAGACAGAGCTTCGCCGATTACTTCGAGTACATCATCCTTCGCCTCTCCCACCCCATGGTCGAAATTAAAAAGAGCCAGACGTGGAGGGAGCATCGAGCGGAGTTGGAGCGAGTTCATACGGCGGGAAAGCCCACGAAGCTCGACTATAACGTCGTCTTCCAGCTGCTCAACGCCGCTGACTTCGGCATACCACAACGACGGGAGCGAGTATTTATCGTCGGTTTCCGCTCCGACCTCGGAATCCACTGGTCATTCCCCACCCCTACCCACTCGCGCGAAGCCCTATTGTCCTCCATGTGGATTGAGGGCGGCTATTGGGAACGGCACCGCGTGCGGACAAGACCAAAGCCGAACGAACTACTCTACAAGTCTATCGCCGAACTGCGGGAAGGACTTTTCAAGGACGACGGCACGAAACCGTGGCAAACCGTCAGGGACGCTATCAGCGGTCTGCGCGAACTGAAACCTGGAGAAACCGACCCCGACGACCCTAACCACTTTCTGAATCCCGGAGCCCGCTCCTATAAGGGACATACCGGTAGCATACTGGATGAGCCGGCAAAGACTCTGAAGGCCGGCGATCATGGCGTCCCCGGCGGCGAGAATACCCTCCTACTTCCCGATGGTGGCATCCGTTATTTCTCCGTCCGTGAGTGCGCCCGGTTGCAATCCTTCCCCGACGAATTCTGGTTTTCCGGCTCTTGGACTGAGCGAATGCGTCAGCTTGGCAACGCCGTCCCAGTCGCCCTCGCGGAGGCTGTCTCTCGCGACATCCATGCTCACTTGACTGGGACCTAATCTCCGTCTTCTTCGTCATCTGGCTCGGGGGCCGTCGATCCCGCACTCGGTGGGAACATCTGGTTGAACTTGCTCACTCGATGCGTGCCCGGACGACCAACACCCGGAACTTTGCTGCCGAAACCGCTATTGTTCCAATCGGGCTGGAAATGGTTTATGAGCGCGAATTCCGCAGCCCAGACGAACCAGTCGCTTTCGATGGTGAGGAATCGGCACGCAACATCGGCGAGCGCCAGATTTTCGCGATTATCGAGTTTGCCGACATGCTCGTTGAGGCGGCTTCGCAATGTCCGCTTGCTTTTCGTTGTGCCTTTGGACGCCTTTCCGATATAGACGAGTGTGTTCTTGAAGTACAGGGCATAGATGCCACTTTTCTGAGGCGCGCAGTTTCGGTCCAGCGGCAACATTGGACTCTCGTTCAATTTGTCTATCACTTGGTCGCGGATGGCGCGATCGAGTTCGAATACGAACTCGTGTGGATCCGAAGTCTGGTCGGCCATAAGCGCCCCTCCTTGGAGCTTCGCCCTTCCGCCCTCGCGCCATCATCCCATTCCTCCCAATCCGCCGCAAGATCAAGTCGCTTCCCATTTGATTACCACTTCAAGGAGTCGTCTCGCTTTTGACATCTCCCCTCTCCGTGACCTACACCTCGCTGGTCTCACCACCGCGACCAGAATTTATGACGTCAGTACGTTACGTCATTCGATGGGATGCGTACTTATCCGCCAACCCTCCGAAAAATGTTGGCGGCCCCCCCCTTTGGCAGTGTGGGTTTTTGACACGACCGACTTGAGACGATTCCAAGGCTCCGCTTCGAGGAGATAAACAGCGGTTTGTCTGGATGGTCGATTTTCGCTCTAAAGCGAGCGCCGAAACGAGTCGCGGCCGCCAAAATCCAGAGACGCGCCTGCGGCATTCTGTCCCAGGGTTGTATAACTAAGACCAATCGGTCGAACGGGAGCATCCTTTCTCCGCTCGCAACATGAGAGGACGGACGCCTTCGCTCGCCGAGTGTTCGTTTGTGACCATGTGCCATAAAGGAGACCCCCCATGTCGAAGCCGGAAACCCGCATTCAGGAATTGCATTTGACCCTGCCACCAGCGCCGAAGCCGATGGCCAAATACAAAACGGCGCTGCTCGTCGGCAACATCCTCTACGTTTCGGGGCATGGACCCGCGAAGCTTACCGACAAAACGCCGACGCACGGCCGAATCGGCGCGGACCTGACCACCGAGCAAGGCAAGGAATGCGCTCGCTCCGTCGGCATGAATATCCTCAGCACCGTGCGCGCGACGC
>JAJXWW010000074.1 GCA_021781415.1 Planctomycetota bacterium | reverse complement strand
TGAATGTCTACAACTATAAACCGACTCCTCCTCTCGCTTTTTTGATCGAGTATACCGACGGCACGCGCGGCACGGTGTTGTTGCTGAACGGTCACGTTCTCGACTTCACCTTCGCCGCCAAGATGCGCGGTGAGACGAAACCGGCATCGTGCCTGTTCCACCTCCCACCGCCGCCGGGCGCGCGTTTCTTCGATGCGCTGAACGCGAATATCGAGAAGTTTTTGGATACGAACAAAGCGCCGTATCCCGTCGAGCGCACGCTGTTGACGACGGGCATCCTCGACGCCGCGATGCGCAGCCATCACAACGGCGGATCGCGCGTGGAAACGCCGGAACTCGACGTTCGCTACACCGCCCCCGCCGAAAGCGGCTTTGTGCGCGGCAAGATCGCGGAGTTTTGACACTAGATCTTACGGCTGTTTCTCGTTCACGTGCAGCAGTTCGGCAAGACGGCGTCGCGTAAGATAAACGCCCCCGATACAGACGAACAGGACAGCGATCATTGGCCGAAAGAAAAGATGTAGACTTTGCCAAGCTCGAACGAGAGCGGGCTTGGGAAGGGTTAAATCCTCGTCGGCTAAGACCACATCGAAATAGCCGTTGAACATTTCATCCCAACTCTGTAGGCCAGCGCGAACCTCCGCGCTCGGATCGGGATTGGCCGGATTGTTCACCGAGTTATCGTAAACCGCCGTGCAACACAAGCGTGAACCGGCTGGCAAGCGCTTCGGTTCAGCCAATTCATAACGATGTTGCCAATTGAAATCGTAGTGAGGCACGTCGAGAAGTATTTCCCGCGATCCATCGGGATAGAAAGCTTCATAGCGAAACGATCTGCCTCGCAAATGCATATGCGGGAAAAACGCCAACAGCAACACGTCCCGATTCACTTGCCAGGTTTGCGAAACGCGATGAGCCGATGCACCTGGCGGGATGCGCAAATCGAGATCGAACATCAATTCCGTCGCCGCTTCCTTTTTAACCGCGTGAGGATCGGCGAACTTGAGACCGAGGGAAGTTCGATCGGTTTGTTCCGAACCGACGGCGGTGTAATGCAGTACGAATACAAATCGCCAACCCGCGGGAACGCGCTTGGCCATGCCTTCCGGCAACCGCAGGGGGGGCGTACCAGGCGCGGCGGCGACCAAGCAGTACGAACCCAGTTCTCCCTGGAATTGAATGTCATCGCTGCCCGGCGGTTGTAGGAATATGTTGCAGTGATGTACCACCGCCCGATTGCCGGGCCGAACTTCTGCCGCTTGAATCCACTTATCCTCCGTGAAACCGGGATCAACGACGAAATACTGATAGTCGATGATTCCCTCCGCTGGCACCGTAAAGGGCCGCGGCATGGACACCACTTCATCCGGTGCCGGAATGCTCCATCCGCTCGGGAAAGGCGGCAATTGCGGCAGGTCGGCTTCTTCACCACGCGGACAACCGCTCTCGATCCAAGCGAAGAGTTTCTGTTTCTCTCGCTCCGTCAAACTCGGATCGTTGGCGAACTTGCCGTAACGCGGATCGGCATGCCAGGGCGGCATCCGCCCCTCCGTCACGACCTCACGGATAGTCTCGGCCCAGCCTACCGCATCTTCAAAAGAAGTCAGCGCGAAAGGAGCGATCTCACCGGCGCGATGGCATGCCTGACAATGCTTGTGCAGAATGGGCGCAATGTCGCGGCAATAGGCAATTGCTCCTTGCTTCTTCGGCTTGTTGACGCGGCTGATGCGGCATCCCGATGCGGGACAATGCGCTTGACGTACCATTTTGCCAACCAATAGGTCTTCGAGCGCCTCGGCCAGGTCGCGCCGCGCCGGAGCCGATTTTTGTAGTCCTGGAGTGTACTGGTCGTCTATGCGCCCTCTATAGCGCACGACTCGCTGGGCATCGAGAACAAAAGCTTCGGGATTACGTTCCGCGCCGAACTGGTCGGCCACGACGTTGCCGACATCTTTCAGCAAAGGGAACGGCAGTGGATGATCGCGGAGGTAACGAAGCAAATCGCTCGGCGTATCGTGTTGGTTGGCATCAAGGGCGAGAAAAGCAACGCCGCGTCGTTCGTACTCGCGTGCCAACTCAGCCAAACGCGGCCCGTACATCCGAGCCAAAGGGCAATCGACGCCGAGAAAAACCACAACGACCAGATTGCTGGAATGGTAATCTTCGAGTCGATGCACCTGTCCCCGCGCATCGCGCAGCTTAAAATCGTCGATCCGCTGCTCCGTCGGCTCGGGGAGTGGCGTGAGCAGAGACATCAGGTGTAACGGGAGATAAAGAAAAAACACGGATCGAATCTCCATTCTCCTCGCAGTAGCGGGGTAGACGACTCATCCCAATCCTAGCATTTCCTTTTGCTGTCGGCTGAAGTCGGTTGCTTTAAGCGGAATCTCATCCTACGTTTCCATAAATGGCAAAAAGAGAGACCGAGCATGGCAATTGTGGTATGCAACCGTCTGGCGGAGCAATCGGCGGAGAGTAATCCGGTACGAGAACGACACGGAGCCGCAGTCCGGTGGATGACGCAAGGACTCTTGCTGATTCTGTTGGCGATCCATCTACCGGCTTTCGTGCGCATGCCGTTGGATTGCGATGTGACCCACTACGATCTGTGCGCCCGCACGGTACTTATGTACGATGGCGTCCTTTACCGCGACGCACTGGACACCAATCTTCCAGGTATGCCTTGGCTGCACATGATGCTCCGTTCGGTGGCAGGATGGAGTCCCGAGGTGCTGCGCCTGGCCGATCTAGCCGTCGTCGGACTCCTCATCTTCGCATTGGTTCGCTGGCTGCCGGAGGGGTGTTCGGCGACCGACCGTTGGCTGACGGTTTGGATACTTGCTGCATTCTACCTAAGTACCTCGGAGTGGTGTCACGTTCAGCGCGACGTATGGATGCTATTGCCCTGCATGTTGGCGTTGCGTTGTCGCCGTCGTCAGATTTTAGCATTGTGCCAGTCCGCCTCATTCGACCGGCGCAACCTCATTCGCCCTGTAGTCGAAGGTCTACTATGGGGGACGGCGTTTTGGATTAAACCGTTCGTGGCCGTACCGGCTTTGTTCTGCTGGTCGATCGGTGTATGGAAAGTCCTTCGAGTGCAGCCGATGCGTCGAAGGCGAATTGTAGGGGACGCCTTCCTGCTGATCTTCGGCGGAATGTTGGCGGGAGCGGCTGGCAGTGCTTGGCTCATCGCCACCGGCGCTTGGCCGACTTTCTGGGAAATCATGTGGGTCTGGAATCGACAGTACGTCACGCACGACTTCAGCGATAACGAAGGCCCGATGCTGGCCTTGGGACTCTTCGTCCGCTTCTTCCCTTGGATGCTACTCCCCGCGTTGGCGATTCCACTGGCCTGTCGCAGCCTGTATGATTCTGGAAATCCGACGGAGGGTCAAAACAGCAAGAACGTCGAAGCGGTAGATCGAGCCTTATTGGCCGCGCTCTATCTGGGCTGGATCGTTCAAGTCGTCGCCCTTCAACACCTTTTCGACTACGTTTACGTTCCAATTTTATTTCTCACCCTTATCTTGTTGTGTCGTCGCTACGCCCTCGAACCACCGGGAACGGGACGAACCGTAATACTGGCCTGCTTACTCCTTGGCGTTGTCTTGCGGCTTCCTGCGCCGACGTTGCAGCGCCTCGCCGCTTGGCCCCTTTGTTGGCAGCGCACGGAGAGTGCGGAGTTGCTCGACCGTCTGAGCGTTTTTCAGCGGATGAACTGGACCGATCTCGAAAGGGTGGAAGAGTTTTTACTCGAACGGAAGATCCGCGACGGCGAGGTGGTCTGCTGGGCCCCTCGTGCCAATCCATTGTACGCGGCGTTGAATGTCCGTCCGCCATCGCGCTATCTTCTGATGCACCTAAACTTAAGAGTGTTTGCGCGGCAACGCGAACAGATATGGACCGAGATTCAACGCTGTCCCGTGCGCTTCGTCGTCTGCGATATTTACTTCGATAAGTGGAAAGCGGATGGGGCCAATTCAAAATCGTTCCCACAAGACCGGCTCGTCTTCCAAGCGGGTCGTTACGTCGTATATGCCATTGATGCCGCCTGCCTGCGCGATTGGGTGGAGACGAATCTCGAACTGTAACGGATCCGTCGCGAACCAGCCTTTCACGGCATCCTTGCCAACAGCCAGCACTACGCCGCTTTCCGTCGTTTCCACGAGCGCGAGGTTTCCGTCACACAGTCGTGTACGTCCGGTGGATCGGGTGGTTGACGGGTGTGGTGAGATATTCTCCGAAAGGAGGACGTTTTTATGGCCTGCAACGAAAAGAGTGCCTCGCCGGCCGTGCGCATCTGGCTCGCCGAACGGGAGCCGCAACAACTGAGTCTCGATCCGCTGTCGGGGGAAACATTCGCCTTTCCGACGCGATAGGCCGGCCACATTCCTGGCCGACAAAAATGGCTACCTGCACGCCGACGTTTTCAGCGGATACGACGGTCTCTACCTATCTCGGGCGGATACGGGGATTCCACACATTATCGAGGTGGCCCGCAACGCCTACGCGCGCGGCAAAGGCTTTACGAAGAGTGGAGCAGCGATGTGTTGAACACCCATCGGGCGTTGGGTTACGATCGGCAGTTGTACGCATTGGAGAGTACGGCGACCTAATCTCTTACTCGACCGCTGGTTGTCCGCCGTCCCCTCCACCACCTTCGCACCGCCCCGAACGCGATTCGCCGAATGGGCACGAAAGGCAATCCTAGCCACGAATTCAAACAGCCTTACAATAGCAATTCCCGAGCGTTTCAAGGGGATGTCATTCTTTCGTCGCTCACTCGGACACCCTCGAACTTCCGTTTCAGGGTGAACCATGAGAGTACACCTGGCAGGGTTCGAACCTGCAACCTTCGGTTCCGTAGACGCGCCAAAAACCTCGCCGAAAAGGCCCAAAAACCCCGTATTTTCTAGCATTTTATGCGCTTTTGGGCCGACTTGCAAGGCGTTGCGAGCACTTCCCAGGAATTGCAAAAAACAGCGGAATTTCCGCATATCGAAAATCATTGCGCGGAAGATTCCGCAAAACTCCTAACATCGTGTTAGGAGTTCTTGGACCGGGCGCTGCCGTGGTCAATTCCCCGAGTTGGCGACGCTCCGCTTTATGCTTCTCCCATTTGGCTTCTGGCACCGAGACGAGCCGCTGCCAGCGCATAGACTGCCTCTTTTCGTGGGACCGGTTTTTCGGCAGTCTGCGCCCTTTTTTATCCCCCGGCAAATGGGAGCAACGATCGCATCGTGTGCCCGTTGATATTCGTGGCGGTTCCATCTTGCGCTGCTACTGATCGCCAGTCGGCACGCCCCGCAATCGCACCATTTCACACCACTCGTCGCCGGCAAACCGAAGCGGATACCCGCGCCGCTCCTCGCAAATGCACAGCGTCAACACACCGTGTTCAAACTTCCAAATCCCCACGATAGGCAAAGTGTTTAGCGTGCCCCGAAACCGGCCGTGTCCCGCATCCACAATATGCAGTTGAGGGGACCATGCTAGCCCCGTCGGGAAAGTTAGTCGCCCTCGCCGTAGCCGTGCGCCCGCCGTCCGTTCCCCGCCGCGTTCCCATTCGCCCACCCAATCGCCGCCGAGGAGCACGGCCAGGGTAGGCTCGACGACGGCGGAAGTGTCCGGCGCTGGCGCGTCGCCGAGGAGTACCGCCACGGTGAGGAGTAAGGTAGGCGTCATGAATTGCTCTTGGGTTTACGTTTTTTCGGCAGCGGCGTCGGTGGCGGCTCGATCCGTTTGGACGGCCCAGCGGGACGGGGAGACTTGCCAACCTCCTCGACCGTGGCCGAGTCGGCTAACTCCTCGACGGTGACGCCGAGGGCTTTCGCTAACCGGACGGCAGAGCGCATGTTTGGCTCGCGCCGGTCGATCTCCCAATTCTGCAAAGTGGATAACGGAACGGCGCACGAATCGGCAAGTTGGCGTTGGGTCAAACCTGCACCGATCCGAAGGCGTGCGACTTTCTGTCCGAATGTCTCTGTTGTATGCATGTTCAAAGTATACGCTTACTGACAGACTCGTTCAATCGCATTTCTCGCCGACAAACAAGAACGCTAAGCTGCATTTGACGTAGTTGTTCATTTGGCGTATTATAACACAACATGCCTGTACCATCTTGCATCAAGCAATCCGTTGTAGTGGCCGCGCATCTCCCTTAACGGCGCGATATAGGCGATTTTTCTAGTATATCTACCCTTTGGTACGCTATTCGCACTAGGTAGGCGTGCGGCAAGTGGAAACGATCTACCCGAATAGGAGTCCCAAACATGCGGACGAAGCAAACAAAAGTAAGTGAAACCCACGGTAGCTGCCGGTTGAGCGCCTTCGACGGAATGACGATTTCCGAAGCACTCGACAAGAACAATGCCAGCTTGGTTATCCGTCCCGAACGCGGCGCATCGAGCGCGTACGACGTGCAGAGACTCTACGACGATGACGGTTGCGTTATCGGTTTTCGCCTCACCAAACGAACGCAATTCATCGTTGATCGCAAGGTGTACGACATCGACGTTACCCGTGGCTATGAGCGGCAATGTGACTGTCCGTCGGCAGAGTATTCGGGCAAGACGTGTAAACATGTCCGCGCGCTGCAACAAGCCCTTGCCCGTTGCGGACAACTTCCACAGAAACCCGTCATGCAATCCAACGAAGATTGCGGCCTTGATGACCTATAAGCGAAACAGACACGCCGGCGCATCGCCCGCGCCGGTTGGAGGTAATGACCATGTACGACCTTGAAACCGGAATCGCCTTTTACGAATGCTGTGCTTGCGGCGCTCTGATCAGCGAAGGAGCGGAGACGCTCGATTCCATCTTCGGGCTTTGCTGCTCGATGCAATGCGCGCGGAGCGTGGACGTAATGATCGACGAAGCGACTCGACCCGAAGTAATCGCTACGCACGCATACGGCGAGGATTTGCCTTACTCTCATAAAGACGAACCACCGTTTTGAACTCCGACGCTCGGACAACTGGATACGATTTACCCACAGAATTTGGAGACTTCCAACCATGACGACCGACACGAAACAACTTTCCCTTGCCCTCACCGCACCGTTTCCGGCTGACTGCATCCACTGGAAACCGCTGTCTATCAAGGGCAATCGCGCCCTCGCCGTTGCCTTCTTGGACGCTCGCGCCGTTATGCAGAGGCTTGATTCCGTCTTTGGTGTCGGCGGCTGGAGAGATTCCTACGTTGTGGCCGACGGCGGCAGCGTGATTTGTACGCTGTCCGTTAAGGTCGATGGCGAGTGGGTTTGCAAGACGGACGTAGGCAGCCCGTCCGAACAACCCGACGACGGCGACAAATTAAAAGCAGCTTTCAGTGATTCGTTGAAACGTGCGGCGATCAAATTGGGTATCGGTCGATTTCTCTACCGATTGCCGCGCCAATGGGTCGATTTTGACCCACAAACGCGGCAATTCGTACAGACGCCGAAGTTGCCGGCATGGGCTTTGCCAGCGGCCAAACATTCAGCATGAGTACAACCGCACCGGCGCATCGCCCGCGCCGGCCTTATCCGACAAAGGGAATACGAAAATGAAAGCGCTATCTATCCGGCAACCGTGGGCATCTCTCGTCATGCTCGGCATCAAACGCATCGAAAATCGTTCTTGGGCTGCTCCGCGTTCCCTTATCGGCGAACGCATCGCCATTCATGCCAGCGCCCTAGCGCCTGCACAACTGCCGAGGGAGATTGCCAGCCTGGCCCTACCGCCTATCGGCGAGTTGACTGCGAACCGTGGCGTGATCCTTGGCACCGTGCGATTAGCGCATTGCTTGTACGTTGAAGACTTGCCGTACGATGTCCGCCAAGATCCCTTCGCGGAAGGTGATTTTTGTTGGTTGTTGGCGGAACCCATCCCGCTGGCTTCGCCCACCGAATGTAAAGGTGCCTTGCGGTTGTGGGATGTGCCGCCGCCAATACTTTCCGCCATTCGTGCAGCGGTGTAACCGGTCGAAATAGCGTGCGGAAATCGGTCCTTGACCGCAAAACCATTGACGAGTGATGATCCCTCTCGCATCATGGTCAGTGTGATCCGGGAACGAAAGGAGAACGAAGATGTCGTCCGCAATTGGCCCCACTCAAATCAAATGTCCTCAGTGTTCCATTTCGTTGTCTATACCTTCGCACTTGTTAGGGCGCACGGTTTCGTGCCCCAAATGCTCCCACCAATTCACCATTCCTCAGCCTGTCAACGATTCGCCGGCTGAAGTAGAGCGACGCTTGTATCCGCGTTATCTTTATCCCGAATCGTACTTGTATCTCCTGACAGCGTTTGGTTTTGCTGGCGGCCTCTTTTTATTTGTCGAAACGTGGAAGAGGCGAGGGGAGATGCGTTTCTCGGATTCCAATGGTGTAATCGTGGATGCGATCTTTTCCATGTGCTGCATGACCTGGCCGTTACTCCTCAGCATCACTTTTTTTCTAGCTAGTGTTCGTCGAAAAAAGCGAATTCGGGCCAATTTCTGGCATTTTTGAGCAAATCGTGCAACGAAGATTGTACGCCAAACGTCTATCTTGGTGAAGAATCCTGGACATTCCACAAGAAACG
>JAJXWW010000056.1 GCA_021781415.1 Planctomycetota bacterium | reverse complement strand
TCTTCGTGCCGCCCGATTCGCGCGTGTGGTAGAAGGTGTGTTCGTCCACTTCCTGCGCCGCCGCGTCGTGGATGATGTAAACGGTATCGACACCCTTGTAATGGGCCTTGATCCAGGTGTCGATCCAAAATGCCTCGATGCGGACGATCTCTTTTTGTTCGTCGGTCATGGAGCCGGACACGTCCATCATGTAAATGAGGACGGCCACGCTCTTCGGCTGCTGCACGTCTTTCCAGCTGCGGTACTGTTTGTCTTGGCGAATGGGCACGACGATAGGCGTGAGCGGATCGTAAGCCTGCGAGGCGATTTGCCGGCGTAGGGCGCGTTTGAAGGTGCGTTTGAAATGGCGCAGCGATTCGGGACCGGCTTGGCGGATGCCGGTGTACTTGTCGCGGGTGGTGACGATGTTCTTCTTGCCGCGCGGCTCGATGCGCGGCAGGGCCAACTCTTCGCCGAGAATCTGGGCCATTTCCTCCATCGTCAGTTCGACTTCGAGAATGTGACCGCCGGGTTGATCGCCCGCTCCGCCTCCGGGTTCGTCTTGACCGGGGCCGAGCGGCTGGCCGATCTGTCCGTCGCCCTGACCGACGCCGCCAGAGCCTTTGTTGCCGTAACGGAACTGCGGCATCTCGATCTGCGGCAGTGGGATGCTGACCAGATCCTTGCCCTTTTTGCCGATCATCTCGCCGCGGCTGATGTACTTCGACAAGTTACTTTTGACCTTGCCGCGCACCAGCTTTTTGAAGCGTTGATGATCGCGTTCAATTTTCTGTCCCACGACGGAACCCCCGAATAATCACCGCGGAAAACACGGAAAACACGGAAAAATCATAGATCAAAAGAAGCAGTACAATTCAAGCAACAGATTCTTGAGTCCCAGAGATAATCTGTCGCTTTCTCTATTTCCGTGTATTCCGTGCTTTCCGTGGTGAAGCTGTTTATTTCTTCGTATGTCCCCGCGCGAAGATGCTGGCCACGAACGTCAGCACGTCGGTCGCACTACTTTCATTATACCCGTAGTTGCGGATCAACCGACTCTTCACCACGTCGATCTTTTCCTGCGTCGCCTTGTCCACCACGTTGGAGACGAGGCTGGTCAGCTTGATGGTATCCTTTTGGTCCTCGAACAATTTCAGTTCCAGCGCCTTCTGCAAGCGCTCGTTGGTCTTGTAATCGAAGCGCTTGCCGTCGAGCGCCAACGCGCCGATGTAGTTCATGATCTCGCGGCGGAAATCGTCCTTGCGTCCATCGGGGATGTCGATTTTCTCCTCAACGGATCGCATGAGTCTCTCATCTGGCTCCTCGTAGTTGCCGGTGTACTTGTTGCGCACCTTTTCGCGCTGGGTGTAGGCGCGGACGTTGTCGATGTAATTGGAACACAGCCGCGACAGGGCGTCTTCGTCGGCGGCGATGGCGCGCTGCACTTCGTTTTTCACGATGTCCTCGTATTCTTCTTTCACCACGGCCAACAGTTCGCGGTAATGCTGCAACTGCTCCTGGCTGGTGATGAGCGAATGATGGCGCAGGCCCGTCTCCAGTTCGTGCAACACCATGAACGGATTGACGCTGTCCTCGTCGGGGTGGGCGACGATGGCATTGCTGATTTTGTCCTGAATGTAACGCGGACTGATACCCTGCATGCCCTCGGCGACGGCTTCGCGCTTCAGTTCGACGACGTTGTCCTCGGTGAAACCCGGCAGCGTTTTGCCGTTATACAGTTTCAGCTTTTGCAGCAGCGTCAGATTGGCGTGCTTGGGTTGGACCAAGCGCGTCAGCACCGCCCACATGGCCGCGATCTCGATGGTGTGCGGCGCGATGTGCTTGCCCTTGACGCGATTGGTGTTGAAATCCTTCTCGTAAATGCGGATTTCGTCCTTGAGGCGCGTGACGTAAGGCACGTCGATCTTCACCGTGCGATCGCGCAGCGCTTCCATGAATTCATTATTCTGCAAGCGTTTATATTCCGGTTCATTTGTGTTATGGCACACGACATTGCCAACGCCGCAGACGAAGTTGTGGATGCCGGCGCATTCGATGTCGTAAGCCCAGGCATCGGTCACCGGGCGTTCGTGCAGCCGAGCCTCGAAGGTCAAACGCCGACCGCCGCGTTTGTTGTCGCCGGAGACGAAACGGATGCGATACGCCGGCGTTCGCTCCTCGCGCTGCGCCTGATAGACGCCGTAATCGTAGCCGAGCAGCGAAGCCAACGTGCCGACCTGAGCGGCCAACAACGGCGAAATCGTTTTGTACTCGAAGTATTTGTCGCGATATTCGTCCGAAGCGGTGTCTTCGAGCAACTTCGACATTTTCCGCGAACCATCGGTACGCATCAATTCGTCGAACGCATGTTGCAGATAGGCGGTCGGCAGTCGGAACAGGAAATCGGGCAGACGTTTATGGACGGCCAGTTCGCCGCAATGATAGATGCACAAGCGTGCGATGGCTTCGGAACCGAGATACAAACGCCAGGCCGAATCGGTTTTGGCTCCGGCGTCAATGGAACCTTTGCTGGTGGTGATGCGCGCGTAGGCCGCGCGTACGCGCTCCAACTCGTCGCGGTTGGCTTGCGTGAGGACCACGCCGCCATTGTGTCCGTTGACGTGGCCTTCGGTGGCGAACCATACGAGAACGGTAAGGAGATCCTTCAGCGGTTCGACATCGACAATCGGATCGTAGAGCGCGCGAACCGCCGTGGCATGTCGCGGCAGATCGAGCCGCGCCCAGCCTTCTGGGCAAGGCCGCGTCATCGCGCCGCCGACGGAAGTAACCCGCACCTCTTCCCGGACGAAACCGGGCACGCCTTCCAAGACATCCAGCGTCTCCGTCGGCGATTCCGGCGCGAACAATTCGCCCAAACTCCGCACGGCCATGATCTCGCGCCGATCCTCCGGATAAAACATCTCGCCGTTGCGGTCGTAGATCGAGTGATTCGGCGTCGTCTCGACCGCGCCCCATTTCTGCGACGTGGTGAGTAGCTTACCCGTGAAGCGATGACGGAACAGCGAACGCACCGGCGTCCACGCCGTTCGCTTGGCGTCGAAATCGTAAGACAGCACCTCCAACCCAGCCGGTTCGCCGACGAAGCGTTCGTACAATTGCTCCATCGTCGTCCAACCGGTGACGCCTTCGAAGCGATACGGAATCGGCATCTCCCCGGCGACGCTATGGCCGAGGATAACCTCGTCGATGTCCGTCTGCGCGAACTTTTTCGGCTTGATCTTGTGTTCCTGCGAAGCGCCAAGCAAATCGTAGAGGAAGGCCACATCGAGTTTCAGTACCTCAATGAACTCGACCAAGCCACGATTGGCGATGTTGAGTTCCCCATCAAAATTGAATGCCCGCGGATCACTGTCCGTCCCATACTCCGCGATTTTGCGATAGTTAATATCGCCGGTTAGCTCGGTCGAATCTTGGTTCTTTTCGTCCTTCGGTTGGAACGTGCCGATGCCGATGCGGTCCTGTTCGGACAGGATGAGGCGAAACACTTTGATGTCTTCGAGCATCCGCCCCCAGTCGCCGTCGTTTTTGGCGAGGCGTTCGTTGTACATCTGACGGCAGAAAGGGCACAGATCGCCGCGAATGGTAACTTCGACATCGCCGGGTTGGCGGTTGGCGTTGAGCTTGGTCAACAGCGCCGGACGCAATTCGTGGGGTACGAGATTGAGGGGATCTTCGTGCATGGGACACTTTTGTGCCGGTGCGCCGTCGGCGTTCTTCCACGCGAAACTGAACAACATGCCGCCGTCGGTGCGCGCGTAGTCTTCGAGTCCGCGCTTGAGCAGGCGGGCGATGGTACTTTTCGAACTGCCGACCGGGCCGTGCAGCAACAGGACGCGCCGTTCGGTGCCGTAGCCCTTGGCCGCCGACTTGAAGGCGTTGACCAATTGCATCAGCGGTCGGTCGAGGCCGTAAATGCCGTCGCCGTGCTTGGCGGCGTACTCGGTGAAGAACTTATAGCGGATGATTTTCTCTTTGTTCTCGAACACCTCGTCGGTGCCGTGGGCGAGGATCATATCGTAGAGGCGCTGGTAGGCGGTGCGCGTAACTTCGGGATGCTCGGCAACAATGTCGAGATATTCCTCGAAGGTTCCTTCCCAGTGCGTTTTGCGATAATCGGTTAGATTCAGATGTTGCCGAAGGCTGGCGATCAACGCCTTCCCTGTTGTGACCATCGCGTGATACCTCCTAGAAACGGCGCGTTGAAGGCGCGCCGCGGACAAGTCTAGCGGGGGAATTCCGAGCCGGTCGGCCAAGGCAAGGGACGAACCTCGCGCTGAGGCGATAGGTCCGTTCCCTCACTCCCGATCCCACGCAAGGATGACAAGGTGTCTGGGAGAGAAGACGGCCCCTTCCGGCTCGGCGATACGAAATCGGCACGAAGCGAACGACCTCCGCGCGCCGGATATCGGCTATCCACGGTTGCGACCGTTCCAGGTCTCGTTCGCTTCTTCCTGCCCATGAGTTATTTTATCCGTGTTCCATCGACGGCGTCAAACATCGTGCCGGCGCGATCCTTGGCGTTGGTCGAATCGAGAATGCCGCTTCGCGCGCTTTGTCGTCTGTAGCAGCATACGCATTTGAGGCGGGGTTCTGTCAAGAGCGGTTTACGGCGCGGCTCGCGCGGATTGCGGCGGTTGTGACAAATGCAGAGGCGACACCAACGCGGAAGTTTTCGCCCGGACGGCGGGTTGCTCTGGACGAGCAATTCTCACCTATGGTACTAGCATTATTGAGGAGGCGACCGACTCCCGTTCGTCCTTTCATTCGAGGAGAGATCGAATCATGCGGAACATGCTGGCGTTGTTCGGAGCGGCTCTGTTGACGGTCGTGGGCGCGGGGTGGTATCTGGGCTGGTACAAAGTGCGCAGTCAACCCGCTTCCGTGCCCGGCCAACACAGCGTCAACATCGACATCAACACCAAGAAGATCAGCACGGACATTCAACAGGGCGAAGAGAAAATCCAACAGTTCTTGGAGAAGAAGGGCGGCGAAGAAGGAAAGAAAATCGGCGAAGGGTTGATGCTCCCTTCGCCCGGCTCGCCGCAAAGCAAGGCCGACGACAAAGGAGCGAAGTCGCTCTTCCAGTATCACACCGACAAGGGATCGGCCCCAACGAACGGCAGCGGAACCAATCACCCCTTGATCCAGCTGGGCAACAAATAGCCCGGACGGGCGGCTATCTCCTCGTTCCCACGCGGGAGCGTGGGAACGAGAGACGGCGAACCGGCTGCGTTAGCTGCCGGGTATCGTTCTTCCGTGGCGCGCACCGCGGAGCGGCAAGGCTTGCGTTCCAATACAACAGCGTGGGTACGAGAGAGACAGGTGGTTCGCTCGAGGCGGTGTTACTTGCTCCTTGTCCCATCCTTTTTGGTGTCCCGCCCGACTTGGAGATAGCCGGCGCTGGATTGGAAGAAGCGGCGTCGCCGTTCTTGAGCGTGCGGCGCGGACTCTTGTTGACGTGCCCGCAAATCGGCGAGATTGGCCGTGCAAAAGGGGCAGCCGATCACGTTTAGGTGAAAGTCGAAATACTCCTGCTCCCCCTCGTCGAGAACTTGCAACAGAAAACTGCCGAGCTGCTCGCGGCTTGGACAAGTGAGCCGTTCGCGCCGCCACACCGCGCCTAGAGAATGCTCGCCGCGATCGCGTTCCTGCATCGCCTGCCGCAGCGAACGCCTCAGCGCCTCCGATGCACGAAGGGCTTGTTCGACTTTGGCCGTCTCGGCGTCGCTCAATGCGTCGTCGAGATAGGCGTGTAAATGCTCGCGACTAATTTCATTCATGGCTTCATCGGGTTGAACGCATCGAATACCGCTTGGCTCCCATTCAATCACGCTCCGTCCCCGCCGTCAATTGCCTCGTTCGGAATTAGCAGTACGGCGCTACTCCCGAATTCGCCCCTGTACCGAGGGGAGAGAGGTTGGGGTGAGGAGGGGTGTGTTTTTCGAGTATTCTCGCCCCTCACCCCCGGCCCCTCTCCCCTGAGTACAGGGGAGAGGGGAGAATTCGAGCGTAGCGCGGTACGGTAAAGCTCTGGAGGATGCCTCCTTCGTATTTCCACCGCGATCTCCGCGGCGAACGATTCGGGTTAGCGCGCGAGAGATTCGACGGCGAAACGCGCTTCGAGGAACGGAAGGTTGGGCGGACGCAGGCGTTTGATTCGCTCAAATTCCGCACGTCCCGCCTCTTTGTCTCCGGTATGCAACAGGCAACGAACCCAGAGGAAGCGGGCATCGAGATCGCTCGGATCGAGGCGTAGCCAGGCCTCGCAATGAGGTCGCGCGGCGGTCCAATCCTTTTGATCCGCCAACAGGCGCGTCAGACGACTGCGATAACCTGCTTCGTGGGGGTTCTCGACGACCGCTCGCCGCCAATAGGCCGATGCCAGATCGAATCGCTTTTGCTGCTGCGCGAGATGAGCGGCTCCCGCCAGCGCGGCTTCGCGGCGCGGCGCTCGATCGAGAACGGCTTGAAAGGCTGCCAACGCCTCGGTTGGACGCTGGAACAGGCTCAACGCCATCGCCTTGGATTCGAGAACCTCCACATCGTCTGGATCGTTCGCCGCCGCGGAGTCAAGCCAACGCACGATCTCCTCGTCTTTGGGCGAGGGCCTCGCTTTGCTTGTGGTAAAAAGGCGAACGTAGGCCAGGCCGAGATCGCGCGGTAAATCCACGTCGTCGGAGGCGTAATGGTCTGGATGAATGGGCACCAGTCGCGGCGCGTTCGGTGAAGCGTCGCCGACCGCCTCTCGATCGCGTTCGGGACGGCGGAGGATGCGGTGGTCGATGGATGCGGTGTGGGCGATGTCCGTGGAAGTATAGCGCGGCATGTGGCAGTCGATGCAACGGTCGCCGTGGGCCAAGCGGACGGCTTTGTCTTCGTGACAACTCGACTCGTTGTGGCATCCGAGGCACTTGGCGCGATACCAAGCCGTTCGCTGTTGTGGCTCGACGATGCGATGCGGGTCGTGGCACGAAGTGCAGCCGAGTTTCCGCTTTCCTACTTCTCCGGTCTTCCAAGGAGCAATATCCTTGCTTCGGAGATAGCACTTGCTGAGGTACATCTGTTCGACGTGTCCGATGGCTTCGCGCGGGCCATTGGGGTTCGTCTCCGCCACGAAGACCGACCAGCACGATTCGAGAAGCAGCCCAGGCCGAAAGTCGTTCGCCTCGCGCCCTCGCCGAAGGATTCGAGCCGCGCCGGCCAGATGGCACTGTTCGCAAATCGCCGCACTCTCCTTGGAGGAAAGGAATCGGGGATTCACGATGGTACGATCCACGCCATCGATCGTGAGTCCGGGATTCGGGGCGTGTTCGCCGCCCGGCCCGTGACAGCGCTCGCAGCCGATGGCATGGCCTTCGAACAGCGGCTTCTGGAAGCGGTTGAGGGTGTCCGGCACGGGGCGGGTTCGATTGGCGTGACAGTAAAGGCAAGCTGCGGAGATCGCGCGGCCCGCGCGCAATTCGACGCCGAACCCCGGCGAAACACCCCAGATTTGTTTTTGGGAATACCAACTGATCGGCGTTTGGTAGACGTAACCCTCGCGATCGAACAGATACGAATGGCCTCGCGTGCCGGAGCCAAGGATATAATCGACCGACTCTTCGGACGCAAAGACGGTTTGTCCCTCCCGATCGCGGCCGATCTGTCGATGGAGAATTTGCGCCCCTCGACGTTCGACGAGGAAGAGCGTGCCGAGCGCCTCGAAGGGATTGTGGGCATCGGCATCGAAACGCGGCTGCTCGGCCACGGCGGCCATCGGTTGCAGCGAGCGCCCCATCGGATGCCGCCGATAGGTTTGCGCGATAGGCTCGTGGCAGCGCGCGCACGCCTCGTCGCCGATGTAGGCGACCTCGGGATTCAGGTTGAGGAATGGCCCCTTATAGGCCAGGCGGGGATCGAGTGCGGGTTTCCCGCGAGGTGGAATCGGCTGGGGAGAGGTCCGCCAAGCGGACGCGAACCACATCCCCGCGCCGACCAACAGCGCGAATAGCCCGGCCACGAGGGGTACAACCTTGTGCGTGCTTCCGAGTCGCGGTGGTCGATCTTGACGCATGGTGGTATCAGAGAGCCGCGCGCGGCGAACCCGCGCGAAAGCGCCGAGTTCAGTCGTGCTCGTTCGACCGAATTTCATGGACCGTTAATGTCTCCATACTGTTCGCTCCTCCGTCGTCTGTCAAGGGATACCTCGGAGAGACGGTCTCATAAGCTCCCCAGAGTACGGGAGAAAAAGGGGCTTGTGGAACAGAATGTTCGCTTGCAAGCGCTGCGATCGCGGTTAAACTGATCGAGGGATGCCGCTTCTCCGCCCGCGTCAAGAAAGCGATCTGCCTCATGCTTCATGGCAAGCCGTCGACGAAATCGTATCCCCTTTGGACGCGGTCGATCGGACTGCTCGGCACGAGATCCGGCAGGCACAAATAAATCATGCACCCTCTCTTCACGACTCCGTTGGCCTTCTGGGGCTTTCTGGCCCTGCCGATGCTCGTCGGCATCTATTGGCTGCGTACACGGCATCGACGGTTGCCGGTGTCGAGCCTCATGCTGTGGATCGAGCCGCGCGAGTCCCCTTTGGGGGGTACGCGCATCGACCGGCTGCGCACGCCGCTGCTGTTCTTCCTCGAATTGCTCATGCTCGCGCTCTTGGTTCTCGCCGCCGCCGAGCCGCGTTTGCCGCTGCGAGAACGTGTGCGCCCGCTGATCGTCGTTCTCGACGATTCGTTTTCGATGCGGGCGGGAGATCCGAACTCTCCTCGCCATCAAGCGATGGCGGCTCTCGAAGCCGAGTTGAAACGGCAGCCGCGTCCGACCGTGCGATTTCTGTTGGCGGGAGATCGAACGCAGGCTCTAGGCGAACCCGCGCACAGCACCGTGGAAGCTCTGGATCGGCTGCGCGAATGGCATTGTCGCGGTGCCGTGAGCCGACTCGAAGAAGCGCTCGCCTTCGCTGGGGAACTAGGCGGTGAGCTGCCGCTCTTGCTCGTGCTGACCGACCGTGAGCCGCCGATGGAGTTGCGCGAAGGCCGGGTGCAGTGGTGGTCGTTCGGTCAGCCGCGCGCCAATCGGGCCATCGTGAGCGCCACGCGCACTCCCCACGAAGCCGCTGAGCGCTGTCTGATCGAAGTCGCCAATTATTCGGAACGGGAAGACGAGGCGACGTTGATTCTCGAAACCGGCGAACCGCCGAGAGAGTGGCGGCGTTCGACGCTGCGCATCGCTCCGAGGGAAACCCGCCGCGTCGTTCTCACGCTGCCCGAAGAAACGCCGTCGCTCCGCGCGCGCATCGACGAAGACGAGCTACCTATCGACAATCGAGTGATCCTGTTACCGGCATCGGTCCCGCCCGTTCGCACGCTGGTTCGTCTCGACGACAAGGCGCTGCGGGAGGCGCTCGAAAAGGCCCTGAAAGCCACGCGCCATGCCGAACGAGTGGAAAAGCAGCCCGAAATCGTCTTTACCGATGCTAGGGATCAACGCGAGGAGGACGGCGACGCCTGGATCGTGCGAATGCTCTCCGAGCGCGATGCGGTCTCGTATACGGGGCCGTTCGTGCTGGATCGCGCGCATCCGCTCACCGAGGGGTTGGAGTTGCGCGGCATCGTCTGGGGCGCGGGCAAGGAGCGCGAGCTGCCGGGATCGCCCGTGATTCTGGCCGGGAGCGTTCCGTTGTTGACGGACACCGAAACGCGGACGCACGGCCACGAATTGCGTCTGCGCCTTCGGCCCGATCGATCCACGTTGACCGACGCGCCGGGTTGGCCCATCCTCATTTGGAACGTACTCCAGTGGCGCGCCGCGGACAAGCCGGGGCTGCATCGCGTCAATTATCGACTCGGAGAGCAGGTGGCGATGACTTTCATCGAACCGCGCGATTCGGTCGCGCTGGTTCGTCCCGACGGGACGCGCGTTGCTGTCTCGGTGCAAGATCGAAGGTTCGTTGCGACGCCCGAAGAAGTCGGGGCGTGGTCCATCGAAGCGGGAGAAGAATCGGCGTCATTCGCGGTCAACGCGCTGGCCGCCGACGAGTCGGACCTGGGCGGCTGCGTCACCGGCCGATGGGGAGATTGGTTGGACGAAACGTCGCTGCGGTTAGAATATCAGAATATCGCCTGGATTCTGTTACTTCTCGTATTGGCCGTCGCGATGCTCCATCTGTATCTGGCGGCACGAGGGCCGAGGAGAGTGTAGTCGTGATGTTACTTCATCCGATTTATCTGTTTCTCGCCATTCCGTTGCTCTTGTCGTTGTGGCTGTGGCGCTTGCCGTCGCGTTTGTTGATGGTGCTGCGCTGTCTGACGCTGACTCTGTTGTTGTTGTCCTTGTGCGGGGCGGTGCTGCGTTTGCCGAGCCAGGCGGGCGTCGTGGTGGTTGTGGCCGACCGCAGCCAGTCGATGCCGCTCGAAAGCGCCGCCTCTCAGAAGGAAGTCATCGACCTGTTGCACAAGGCGATGGGACCGAACGACCGTCTCGGCGTCGTCTCCTTTGGCCGCACCGTCGCCGTCGAGCAGTCGCCCGCCGTCACGCCGTTTCCCGGATTCACGCGCGAGGTCGGCGACGATGCCTCGAACCTTTCCGACGCGGTCGAGACGGCCTTGACGTTGATCCCGCGCGATGCTCCCGGAAAAGTGTTGGTGTTGTCCGACGGACGCTGGACGGGACGCGATCCCTCCGTTGCCGCCGCCCGCGCCTCCGCGCGCAATCGCGCCGTCGATTATCGATCCTTGCAGCGTTCGATGGCGAACGATTTGGCCATCGCGCGCCTCGAGGCCCCTCCCGCCGTCGCGCCCGGCGAGTCGTTTCTGATCGCCGCTTGGGTGTTGACACCGACGCCGCAAACCGTGTCGTTCGAGTTGCGACGCGGCGAGCAACGCCTTAGCTCTGGCGAAGAACACCTGTCCGCCGGTCTCAATCGCCTTACTTTTCGCGACCGCGCCGGCGATCCGGGCACGCTGTCTTACCTGCTGACCGTGAACGGGAGCGGCGACGATCCCGTGCCGGAAAACAATCGGGCGCGGCTTCTCGTCGGCGTTCGAGGCCCTAAACCGATCCTTCATGTCACCGAAGCCAAATCGTCCGGTCTCGCCCGGCTGCTCCAAGCGGGAGCGATGCCGATGGAGGTAAAGCCGCCCGAAGCGTGCGATTGGTCGTTGGAGCAACTGTCGAAGTATTCCGCCGTGCTGATCGAAAACGTGCCGGCGGACAAGATCGGCATCGCGGGCATGCAGAATCTGGCCGTGTGGGTGCGCGAAACCGGATCGGGGTTGATGCTGACGGGCGGACGCAATTCCTATGGGACGGGCGGCTATTTCAAGTCGCCTCTCGATCCCATCCTGCCGGTGTCGATGGAACTGCGCAACGAACATCGCAAGCTGGCCGTGGCGATGGTGGTGGCCCTGGATCGCTCCGGCAGCATGGCCATTCCCGTAAGCGGCGGCAAAGTGAAGATGGATCTGGCCGACGAAGGAGCGGCACAAGTGCTGGAAATGCTCGGTCCCATGGACGAATTCGGCGTCGTGGCCATCGACTCGGAACCCCACTTAATCGCCGACCTCGCCCCCGTCAAGGATAAGGAGCCGATCAAGCGCGAGATCTTGAGCATTCGTTCGCAGGGCGGCGGCATCTACATATTCGTGGCACTCGAGGCGGCGGCGGAGATGCTCGTCAAAGCCAAAGCCGGCACCAAGCACATTCTGCTCTTCGCCGACGCCAACGATTCCGAAGAGCCGGGAGCCTATCGAGAGTTGATCGAGAAGTGCCAAAAGGCGGGCATCACGGTCAGTGTCATCGGCCTGGGAACCGAGAAGGACAAGGACGCCGACCTATTGCGCGACATCGCCAAGCGTGGCAACGGCCGCATCTTCTTTACGGACAAACCGGAGGATTTACCTCGCCTTTTCGCGCAAGATACCTTCGTCGTGGCCCGCAACACCTTCCTCGACGAGCGTACGCCCATCGAAGGCACGGCGGGGTTGACGCTTCTATCGGGCCGAGCGTTCGATCTGAAACAAACGCTGGGCGGTTACAATCTCTGCTACCTCCGCGAGGGCGCGACTTTGGCCACGCGCACCTTGGACGACTACCGCGCTCCGGTGGTGGCCGCCTGGCACTCCGGTTCGGGGCGCGTCCTTTGCTATACCGGCGAGGCCGACGGTAAGTACGCCGGTCCCATCACCAGATGGAAAGAGATCGGCGATTGGTATACGAGCCTCGTGCGCTGGACGGCCGGCCCCATCAATCGTCTTCCTCCCGAAATGGCGCTGACGCAAGACGTGAAAGACGGCCTGCATCGCGTCCGCCTGCACCTCGACCCGGAGCGCGAGGGCGATCCGTTTGTGGAATCGCCGAGGGTGACGCTGCTGCGCTCGCGCATCGGCCAAGCGCCCGCCGTCGAGAAGACCACCCTGACCTGGACGGGGGCCGACACGCTGGATCGAGAGATTGCGCTGCAAGGGCGCGAGACGATCTTAGCCACCGTGACGGTTCCGGGGCGCGAACCCGTGGCGCTGCCGCCGGTATGTCTGCCTTATTCGCCGGAGTTTCAGCCGCCCGCGCCGGGTCGCGGCTTGGCGACTTTGGAACAGCTCGCCCGATCCACCGGAGGCATGGAACGTCTGGAGCTACCCGGCATGTGGAAGGAGTTGCCGCGCCACGTTCGTCTCGTCTCACTTGCGCCTTGGTTGCTGTTGGCCGCGGTGATTTTGCTGCTCTTGGAAGTGTTCGAGCGCCGCAGTGGCTTGCTCTCGCGCCCACGCCGCGTTGGCGTCGAGAGAGAGAAGACCCCGCGCGAGAAGACGAGCTGGCTCTCGTTTCGCCGTCAGCCGAAACTCGCTCCTCCGGCTCCCAAGCTCCAGCCGCCGCCCGCGCGCCGCGACGAAGTGCGCGAGACGGTGCGCTCGGATACGGCCATGGTCGAAGCGCTGCGCCAGGCGCGCGAGCGCAGTCGAGGAAGGCTCGATTGAGGCAGCCGAACATTCCGCACGACGATTTGACCCGCGATGCCCTCATCGAGCTACAATATGAGTGGAGGATCGCCCGTCGTTTTCTACCCGTGAGGATGTGGATTGATGCCGCTGTTTGAGACGACCGACAAGCTTACCGTGCCCCTGGATGGCGCGTTCGATTTTTTTAGCCGACCCGCCAATCTCCTCAAGATCTCGCCTCCCGAACTACACTTTCAACTGGTCGATGGTCCCGAAGTCCTGACGCTCGGTTCGCGCTTTACGCTGCAAGGCCGGCGCTGGGGCATCGTGCAGCGAATCGTCAACGAAGTGATCGTCTGGGAACCCGGCTCGCATTTCGTCGATGTGCAGCACGCGGGGCCGTTCAAGAAATGGCAACACACGCACGCATTCGAGGCTCTGCCCGACGGCGGCACGCGCCTCATAGATCGTATCGAATACGAGACTCCAGGCGGCATGTTGGGCCTGGTCCTGACCGTCAAGGCCGTTCAACGCGAATTGGAGCGGGTCTTCGCCTACCGCAGCCAACAGCTATCGAGATTGTTTCAGAACGGCGAATAGGCATCGTCTCACGCTCGGATCGCACCATCGCCAAGTCGCCGCAGCCTCGGCGGCCAGGGGAAAAACTGCCCTTGCCCTCGTTGGCTCGGTCGCTATAGTGCCGCCCACGTTGGAGTGGTCGAAAAGGAGACGAGAAGATGAACGACAGGCGGCGATGGTTGTGGCTGGGCGTGGGCTTGCTTCTCGGCACGGCAGGCGCGATCTGGTACTCCGGTCAACAGCCGCGCGTGCTGGCCGGTAGCAACGATCGCTACGACGATTACGTCCTCTGTACCGGTGCGGTCGCCAGCAATCCCAAAGCGCCGACCGACGGCGTTTGGTTGCTCGACTATCGGGCCGGCAAACTCTTGGGAACCGTCGTCGATCGCGCCGTCGGAAAGATCGTCGGCTGGGCGGAACTCGATCTCGTCGCGGAGTTCAATCTCCCGCCGCGCCAGAACGTGCATTTCCTGATGACCACCGGCCAAATCTCTCAAGGACAATCGGCCCTCTATCTGGCCGAGACCTCCACTGGAAAGTTCGGCGTCTACACCATGGGCGTACGCACCGAAGGCAAAACCAACGTCTTCATCCGCCGTCACGACTTCTCGCCGTTCCGACAGCCGCCCGTGAAGCAATAACGCGGTCGTTCGGTTCGCCGCGACCCGAAGGGGAGCGCGTAGAAACTCACGCGCTTTCCTTCGGATCGCGGCTAACCGCGATCCCTTTGGCCACCATGATCCAGCGACTAACGGCTAAGATCAACAGCGTGGCCACGCAGGTCATCACGAACACGGTCATCGCTAGGCTCAAGGCCCCCGTTAGCACCTGCCCCTGACGCATGAGGTCGATGAACTTACCGCTGCACATCTGCACCCCCGCCGTCATGGTCGTCGAGATGACGAACAGCATGGGCAAGATTGTCACCGGAGCGTATTTGCCACGTCCGCTGTTGAACAACATCGTCGTGACGAGCGCCAGCGCGAGGACGGCCAAGAGTTGATTGGCGATGCCGAACATCGGCCAAATCGTCGCCACCGAGCCGGTCGCCACCAGTGCGCCCCATCCCGCCGTAACCAGGAAGGTAGCGAGGATCGCGCTCGGCCACCAATCGGTCTGTGCGAACTTGGGATGGATGCGTCCCAGCGCCTCTTGCACCAGAAAGCGACCGATGCGCGTGCCGGCGTCGATGGTGGTGAGGATGAACAGCGCCTCGAACATGATGGCGAAGTGATACCAGTATTTCATCAATACGTCGAACGGTAGACCGAGTTGCGAGAGTGGTTTTGTCAGAATATGCGACATGCCGACGGCCAACGTCACCGCGCCGCCGGTTCGCCCGCGCAGCGACTCGCCGCCGACGTTTTGTTCCACCTGCGCCAGATTCAGATGCTCCAAACTATCCACGTTGCCCAATTCGACGTACATCTTGTCCAGCGGTTGCTGCCATTTCTGAGCCTGATCGAGCGGTACGTTGATGTCGTAATAGATTTTCGGATCGAGCGAGGCCGCCGCGATCAAGGCCATGATGCCGACCAATCCCTCCATCAGCATCGCGCCGTAGCCGATGGGCCGAACTTGGCTCTCCTTATCGACCATTTTCGGCGTGGTGCCGGAGGAGACGAGCGCGTGAAAGCCTGAGATCGCTCCGCACATGATGCAGATGAACACATAAGGGAATAGATGGCCCTGAAACGTCGGCCCACCGTTGACGAAGACGGGATTGTATGCCGGACTCGGCAACTTGGGATTGGCCCAAAAGACGCCGACGACGAGCAGGGCGATGGTGCCGATTTTCAGAAAGCTGGACAGGTAATCGCGCGGGGCGAGCAATAGCCACACCGGCAACACGGAGGCGACAAAGCCGTAGGCGCACAGAGCAAACACGGTTTGCCCCTTGCCCAATGCGAAATAGCCCTCCCAAGGCGAGCCGGGAATCCAATTGCCGGCGACGACGGCGGCCAGCGTCAGAGCCGCGCCGATCAACGATGCCTCGACGGTGTGCCCCGGGCGAAAGCGATACATATACCAGCCGACGAGGAGAGCGATGGGAATGGTGCAGGCGATGGTGAACACGCCCCACGAAGAGCCGGGTATATGCTGCACGCAACCCTTGCCCACGCGAATCGTCTGTCCCTCGACGGTGATGCTGTCCGGCGACTTGAAGTGGATGGTAAACGCTTCCGGCCGCGTTTCGGGCGGTTGATCGGGACTATAGCGGATAATGCAGCGCGGAGGCAATTTTTCGCCCCACGGCGTCGATTCAAACAGATTCTGGTGCGCGGGCCGAGTGATGGTCATCCCTTCGGGCAGCTTAATCTCGTCGCCGCCCAGCGCCTTGACGACGACGACGCCGAGGCCAGCGAGGGCGATGACGACGATAAACAGAATCGCCGCCGAGACGACGAGATTGGCCCACGGCCCCAGCTCGCTGCGCGCGATTTCAGCCAACGACTTGCCGCCGCGCCGCACCGACGCCGCGAGTACCAGCATGTCTTGCACCGCACCCGCCAGACAGACGCCGATTACCAGCCATAACAGACCCGGCATATAGCCATATTGTATCGCCAACACGGGACCGATGAGCGGTCCCGCCCCGGAGATGGCGGCAAAATGATGGCCGAACAGCACCCATTTACTGGTCGGATGATAATTGTGGCCGTCCTTGAAGCGATGCGCCGGGGTGAGCCGAGCATCGTCGAGCATCGCCACCTTCGCCGCCAGAAAGGCGCTGTAATAGCGGTAGGCGATGGCCAAACAACAGAGCGCCCCCAGCAACAGCGGCATGGCCCGCATCACCACATGGCCGCTTTCGATTTCGTAGAAGATGCCGCCGATCGCAATGCTCATCGTTCGAGAGTCTCCCGTGTATGCCGCTCGTTCGCAGACAGGTCCATTATAGGATTTCGCTCCTTGCGGCGCTTACCGTTCGGTTCGTCGCGATGCGGAGCCGAGCGCGGCGGAACGTCGGAGGAATTGATGAGACTCGCATTCAAGTTCCGTTGGCGAACCGACGATGATTTCGATAACAGCGCCGTAGCGAATGGACGGGGACTCGAAATGCGCGGGTGAGGATGCCGGCGGCGGCTGCGCGAAGAACGGGGACACGATGTATCCGACGCACTTTCAACTGCGGCAGCGGCCGTTTCCGGCCACGCCGGACCCGGCCCGTTACTATCCCGCCACCTGTCACGAACGCGCCATCGCTCGGCTGCTGCACGGATTGGAAGACGGCGAGGGCGTTCTGGTTCTCACGGGAGCGCCCGGTACCGGCAAGACCCTGCTTTGCCACTGTCTGCTCGAACGTCTCGACCCGCGCGCCAACGTCGCCTTTTTGACCAACAGCCACGTCGGTTCGCGCGCCGGTCTGTTGCAAGCGATCCTCTACGATTTATCGCTCCCCTACGAGGGGCGAGGCGAACAAGAGTTGCGCTTGGCACTGACGGATCGTCTCTTGCACGGCTACGAGTCGGGAGGGAGCAGCATCCTGATCCTCGATGAAGCCCAGCATCTCACGCCGGATTTGCTGGAGGAAGTGCGGCTTTTGGGCAATCTGGAGGCACGCTCCGGCAAGGCGCTTCAGGTAATCTTGGTCGGTCAACCGGCACTCGTGGAAACGCTGCGTCGCCCCGAATTGTCGGCGTTGCGCCAGCGCGTGTCCATTCGCGTCGAGTTGGAGGCGTTGCCGCTGCAAGAGGCCGCCGATTACCTGCTCCATCACATCCGCGTTGCCGGAGGCAGGCCGGAACGCCTGTTTGCCGACGAAGCGCTGGAACTGCTGTCACGTCAGACCGGCGGTGTGCCGCGCTTGCTCAATCAGGCCGCCCATCTGGCGCTCAACTTGACGGTCGAATCCGACGCGTCGCAAGTCGATGCCGAGGCAGCCCTGGAGGCATTGGCACAATTGGGTTTGGCCGAAGAGACCGAGCAAGCCAACTTGCCGATGCCTACCCTCGATTCTTCGGAAATAGGTTCCGATTCGGAAGTGAAAGACACGGTCGATCTGGCACCCTTTGAGAGCGATGATCTGTCTTGTCGTTTGGTGTTGGCGTCGGGGCAGGCGGAGTGAAGCGGGGTCGGGCCGAAATTGTCGTCCCACGAATCGAGACAAGGCGAGGAGGTGGCTCTCATGGGTCGAATGCTAGACGCTCTGCGACGCACCGACGGCGTACCGAGCGAAGCGGAGCAACCCCGCTCGTCGATGCCCGCGCTGGTTCCGATTACCGACGCGGAGCCGATGCTCGTCGCGCCGGACGAGATTCCGTTTATCGAAGTCGGCCCATGCAAAAGCATGGAGGCATCTCCCAGCGTTCTCGCCTGCTCGCCGCCTCCATCTCCGCCTCACCTTTCGCTTGCTCCGTCGCCGCAAGAACACGATGAACCATCGCCCAAGATGGCCTCTCCTCGCGGCGTGCAGTTTCGTCCCTTGTCCCCTCGAAGCTCGACTCGTTCGTCGTTTGCCGCCGAACTGGTGGCCTTTCATGCTCCCGAACAACTCGCCGCGCGTCAGTTCCGCGAGGTGCTGGACGCTCTACTCGCTGCCTCGGCAATGCCCGATCGCGGCTCGGCTTTGCTGTTCACCTCGGTGCTACCCTCTTGCGGCACAACCACGACCTTGCTCAATCTCGCCATCACCGCCGCGCGCCGAGATCGTGGGCGCGCCATCGTCGTCGATGCTCACTTTCGCCGACCCGCCGTGGCCGACAGGCTCGGTTTGCCCGCCGCTCCCGGACTGCGCGAAGTCATGGCCGGAACCATTGCGCTCGATGAGGCCATCCAGACGACGGAGTTGCAAAACCTGTCGGCACTGACGGCGGGCATTCGTGAGAGCGGCGGCGTGCGCTTTGTCGCCGAGTCGCTCCGCTCGTTGCTGCGGCAACTGCGCCAGCGCTATCCGCTGGTCTTCGTCGATGGCCCGCGCTGGGACAGCAAGCCGGACGTTATGACCCTCGCCGCCGCCTGCGATTCCGTCTTGCTCGTCGTCCCCGAAGGCGAAGCGGACACCCCGCAGACCGACGCACTGCTGCGTTTGATCCCTCAACAAGGCGCGCGGTTGGCCGGATGTATTCTGGTCGCCGAAGCATCTCTCTCACGCTAAACCATCGCACATAGGTCGGAGCCGGAAGCGTCAGCGACGGATACGATAATCGGAGCCGGAAGCGTGAGCGACGGATAGAATACCGTCGCTCACGCTTCCGGCTCCGAGGTTGGAGATCGCATCGTGCGCGTATTCGTTTGTCCGAGCTGCGGTACCGAAGTAGAGAAGAAGCGATCCCGCGCGGAAGCGGTGTGCGACTCCTGCGGAACTCGATTTCGTCCGCCGACGCCGTTCTGGGAGCGTTCGATCTTCGGCTTCGTTTTTCTGATACTCGGAGCGTTCTTTGGGAGTATCGCGGTCGTAATTATCCTCATGGGCACGAGCGGTCCCGCCGATCCCAGTCTCTCGCGCGGGGTGTTCGGCTGTAGCAGTCTTATGGGCATCCTCGCCCTGGCTTGTCTCATTCAAGGCATCCGCGAGTTGATCGGACACGGTAAGAGCACGGTTCGAGTGGACGCCGATGATCCTGCTGGCTCACCTCTACGAAGCGAGCCGCACCGGCGCGTTCGGAGAACGCCGCCGCTGATTCCGAAAGAGAGAGCGGAAGCATTGGTCCGCAAAATTGCCGAGAAACACGGAGCCAAAGGGATTCTGCGCTCCTTGGGTCAACTGCCCCCGAAGCATCTGGCCCATGCCACCGAACGGTTTGCGCAAGCCATGCGCGACGATGAAACTCCCTTGGCCCTCCTCGACGCGTCCTTTATGAAGAACGGCAAGGTCGGCTTGCTTCTCACGAATCGCGGTCTCTATTCGAGCTTTTACGCGCGTCCCATCCGGTTGGCCGACATCGAAGACGTAACCTGTGCTCGACCTGGAGCGGATGCTCTCCTCGGTTGGTTTTTCCTTGGCCCTCTCTATCTCCTCATTAACGGAATTCGGCCCTATCAAAATCGTCTATGTGTCAACGACAAAGTGATCTACTCTACCGGCAATCGACTTCGCTTCGATTTTTGGATCGAACTCCTGTCGGCTTTGGCCGACGAAGCGTGGCACATTGAGGAAGCGAGCGGCGAGGGACACACCGAGCCGACGACCGTGGTTTTGGAGATTACGCGGTATCCCACCGACCGTCGCGCAACCGAAGTTCGTCAAATCCGCGATCCGTCGTGGGGACAGATCGAACGGAGCATTCGCGATCTTGATCGAGATGTGTTGCCGTCGTTGCGTCTGTGGGCGGGCGAGGTGGAGCAGGCTCCCGCACTGGACGTGATCGGGGGGAAAGGGCAATACGTCCTCCGCGAACTGGGCGACGGTTGGATCTACTACGATCCCAGCCAGAGCGAGGAAGAGATCGAGGTCAGCCAGAGCATCCCCGGCCATCGCTATCCGGCCTTCTACGTCTGCGGCGACCTTCAACGAGTGCTGCAAATCGTTCGCCATTATTTCGAGACGGGAACGCCGGAGTAATGTTGCTCCAGAGCCGGAAGCGTGAGCGACGGATACGATAATCGGAGCCGGAAGCGTGAGCGACGGATACGATAATCGGAGCCGGAAGCGTCAGCGACGGATAGAACACCGTCGCTGACGCTTCCGGCTCTGAGATTGGTTGGAAGCGTGAGCGACGGATAGAACACCGTCGCTCACGCTTCCGGCTCTGAGGTTGGAGATCGCATCATGCGCGTTGGGTTGGTTCAACTGACTTCCACGGCGGATCGAGCGCGCAATCTGGAAGCGGCGGAGAAAGGGATCGTCGCCGCGGCGCGCGATGGGGCGAGGCTGATCGTGCTTCCCGAGATGTTCAATGTCCTGGGCGATGCCGACGCGCTCCGCGCCGGAGCCGAACCGCTGGATGGACCGAGCCTGACGTGGGCGAGCGAACAAGCTCGGCAACGCGGTGTCTGGCTGGTGGCCGGCAGCATTCTGGAGCGCCTGGACGGAGAGACACGGCTATTCAACACCTGCCGCGTCTTCGATCCAAAAGGTCAACCGCGCGCGACGTATCGCAAGATTCACCTGTTCGATTGCGATGTGCCGGGGGCGCGATTCCACGAATCCGACACGGTGAAGCCGGGTCGGGAAATCGTTGCCTTCGAGGCGGACGGCGTGAAGATGGGGCTGTCGATCTGTTTCGATTTACGCTTTCCGGAGTTATTCCGCAGTCTCGCCGTGGAGGGCGCGCGGGTCATCGCTTTGCCCTCGGCCTTCACGGAGCGTACCGGCCGCGATCATTGGGAAACCCTGGTACGGGCGCGGGCCATCGAGAATCAGGTTTTCGTCCTCGCCGCCAATCAGGTGGGAGCCAGCACGCCCAGCCTTCGCTGGTTTGGTCGATCCGCAATCGTCGATCCGTGGGGCGTGATATTGGCCCAAGCGCCGGATCGAGAAGGCCCCATCGTCGCCGATCTGGATTTTGCCGAGCAGGATCGCATCCGCGCCCTTTTGCCGACCCTACCGAACCGCCGACCGGATGTCTACCGCGAGACGATTCGTTCCTGACGGTTTCTTAACCAGTTCTGGACAGCGCGTAGCCGTCAGCTCTCTTCCTCATCGACGTGGCGTCACTCGTAGCGCCGCCGCAACACCCTTATTCATCAATCGGTTACGCTGGATTCCTTGCCTTACCAATGGGCGTGGCACGAGGTTTGCCATTGGTGGGGAGTTCGTCCACACCAGGGGTTTCGTCCGCGAGGAGATGAAATGCGCTCTCGTCGATTCGTCGTCAACCGCGAATGTCCGCATTCGAGGTCTGCTTTCACGCTCATCGAGATGCTGGTGGTGATCGCCATCATCGTCGTTCTGGCCGGTCTCGTTTTGTCGGGCATCATGGCCGCAAGACAAACGGCTCAATCGGTTCAGTGTCAATCGAATCTTCGACAGCTGGGGCTGGCGGTCGTGCAGTACCACGATCGATTCGGCATGTATCCACAGTATCGAGCCGAGTATCCGCCCATTACCAATCAGTACGGTGTGTATCGTCCCGATTGGCAGTGGATCATCGCCGAGTTCATGGGCGGATGGGCGCAGAATCCCAACGCCTGCTTGGCCATGGAACCCACCGATCCCACCTGTGAAACGACGGTTCCCATCGATAACCCCGTGTTGATCTGTCCCTCAATGGCCGGCGGTTCGTCCAACACCCTGAACAGTCAGGATTATTTGAGTCTGCGCAACGGCTCCTACGGTTATAATTTCGGCTACCTCGGCAACAATCGCACGTTGGTCGACGGCGACAACACGACGCCGACTTTGTACTATCCGGTGAAATCGGTGAAGGAACCGACGCGCACCATCGTGTTCGGCGACAGTCGAGGCGGCATGGTCGGCCACGGCGGACACTCGAAGACGCTCGATCCGCCGCACATGGTTCTGCGTTCCGATGGCTTGACCGTCAATTCTCCGTATTGGCAGCAAGCACCGTTCAACGGCAAGGCGTTGGCCGGCGTCAATCCCTATGGGCCGGATGAAGGCACGCTCGACATTCAAGTTCCCTTTTCCCCGGCGGAAGCGCGGCACAAGGGCTTCGCCAACGTCGTCTTCCTCGACGGCCACACGGCAAGTATGCCCCTGCCCGCGTTAGGCTACGCCACCCTCAACGGCATTCCGCAGCTGCAACTGACCGCCGCGCCGCTCCCGGGAGCCGATAATTCCCTGTGGACCGGACGCGGACTCGACGAGACTTCGCCGTTTTACAACACGCCATGATCTCGGAGTAAAATGGATGGATCATCCGCGCCCCCATCAGTCCGACATGAATCGCTGGACGCAAGCGGCGGGGGAGCTGTTTCAGGCGGAGATTGAAAAGGCGATCGTCCAGGGCGTGACGGCCGCGCTCGCCTCGCTGAGCCAACGCCTGCCTCAATTGCTCGCCGAGATTCAATCTCCCCCCAAGCCGCCTTCCGTCCTCGCTCCGCGCCTTCTGCCCATTTCTAACGAAGAACTGGAGACGGTCGAAGAGACGCCGACCCTGGAAATATCCCGCCACGATAGAGAGGCGCAAACATCCGAGACCGTACCCGAATGGAAGTCGATTGTTGCCGCCTCCGTTCCGTCGGAAGCTCGACCGCCCGAACTACCGATCGAATCGGTCAACGACTTTTTGAAGGCTGGAAAAGCAGCCGAGGTGCGAGGGGATTTTGAAGCGGCGCTCCTTGCCTGGACGCGCGCCGCGTGTCTGAAACCCGAGTCGGCGGCGATTTCATACGCGCGCGGCCTGTTGCTTCGCCGACTTGGACGCTCCGAGGAAGCGCTCGCCGCTGCCGAGAAGGCATTGCAACTCGATTCGCGCCTTGCCCCCGCCTACCACTTGCGAGCCGCACTCATGCTGCGCCGCGGCAGCAACGCCGAGGCCATCGACGATCTAACGCGATTCCTCGAACTGCGTCCCAAGGACGCCTTGGCCTATTACAAGAGGGGATCGGCTTACCTCAACTCCGCCGATTACGAACGAGCCATCGCCGATTTCGGGCGCGCGCTGCGGCTGCGCCCCAAGTTGATTTCGGCTCGCCGTCAGCGGGCTTTGGCCTACCGTCTCAAGGGCGAGTATGCCTTTGCTCTTGCCGAATGGACGAAGATTCTAGAGTTACAGCCCGACGACCTTCGCGCCTCGCAAGAGAGGGAGTTGGCTCGACAAGCGTTGGCCGAACGCGAGCGCGCCGGACGGGAGGTCGGCAAGGCGATGGAGTTCGCGCCCCCGAAACGTGAGGTTCCCTCCCGCGGCGACGAATCGCGAAGGCCAGTCGAGCGCGCGACGGTCGAACGAAAAGAAGACCAGAATGATCCCACATTCTTACCGCTCAACTGCCCCGGTTGCGGCGCGGCGGCGCGGATCAGTTGGAAGCACCTCGATCGCTTGTTCCGCTGCCGTCAATGCACGCGCGTCTACCGTGTCAGCCGCGAAGGACATCTCCAGGAGATCGACCCCAACCCCGCTCCACCGCGGCGCGCGGCTTGGCACCGAAGAGCCGCCGCGCTGTGCGTGCTTGGGCCGATCGTCTTCTTGGCCATCGTTCTCGTTCCACGCTTTCGGAATAAGTCGGCTCTTCCCGACTTGCCCCCCGATCTGCAAGCGCGGGGCGAACTATGGGGACGAGCCTGGATGAACGACGATCGTTCATTACTTCGCCGTCTCACGGCAACGACGCACGATCGGCAATTGCATCCCTGGTTGACGAAGCATCCGCCTCCGAAAACCAAGGAGGCATCGTCGGGTGCGCCGCACGATTCTCCACCGCCCGACATTCAGTTGCGGATACGAAAAGTGAAACCGAACGAGGCGGTAGTGAGCGTTCGCATCAACTCCGCCTCGTTGAAAAGCCCGCGCGAGTTTCAGTTGGATTGGGTCGAGCGCGGCGAGATCTGGTATTTCGTGCCCACGCTCAAGCGATGAGCGCTGCGTCGATCCCTTGGCGGCGACCGTTCATCCCTGCGCCGGTTGAGTCGCCGTGCTGGTCTTGGCATGGAGTTGACGGGCCAATTGTGACTTCTTGCGGGCCGCCGTGTTGCGATGAATGACGCGCTTCGCGGCCGCCTTGTCCAGCTTCTTCGCCGCCAGGTTGTATTCCTTCTTCAATTCGTCGATCGGTCCTTCCACCGCCGACAAGAAACTCTTGACCTGGGTTTTGATGTCCTTCTTGACCGCTCGATTGTGGAGACGGCGTTTCTCGGCCTTGCGAAGGTTTTTCTTGGCGCTTTTGGTATGCGGCATCGCTCGGATTCCTCGTTATGCGTTCGAGTCCCTCATCATTCCGTAAGAACAGAGTATTATAAAGGCCCTTGGCACGGCGACAAGATCGGCCCGCGCGAAGGGATGAGATTCACGAACGAAACCCCTCGCACCCGCAGTCAGGGGAGAGGCGAATAGCGCTGGAATGCTAATTACTCGGTTTGGCGGGGCGGCGAGGTCGGGCGAAGACTTGCGTGTAGTAGATCTCGCCCTTGTCGTTGCGCGCGATGCCCAAGCCCGTCTCGGTGACGCCTTTATCGAGCAAATTCTCGCGGTGGGTCTTGGAATCCATCCAGCGCTTGACGATGTCGGAAAGCGGTGGTTCGCCGTCTTCGGCATTAGCGAGATTCTCGCTGACCTTGGCCCAATTATAACCGACGGCCCCGACGCGCTGCGACGGTCGTTTGCCGTCCAAGACGTGTTCCATTTTTCGCTGCTTGGCCATATTCGCCGAGTGTAGGCGCGCCGCTTGGAAGAGTATGGGATTGGGACGCAGCGCCGGCAGATCCTTTTTGGCGCGCTCCTTGTTCAACAGATCGAGCAGGCCCTGTTCGTCCTTGGTCATCTCGAATCGACTCTTTTCCTTTTCGCCGTCGGCGATTGCGAACGACGCAACGGTTCCGAGCGGAAGAATCAGAAACAACGGTAAAAGCGCTCGTTTCATGGCGTGTCCTCGAAGTCGAAATTCCGCGTTCGTACCCTTGAGTGATCGACGGGCTTTGCACCGTGCCATGCGATGCCTCGGATTTGCTTTTCCTTCCCCCCCATCGTCCATAATAAAGGAATCATAGCACGGACGGCCCCCCGACGCGAGGCGAACCGGCAGCGTGAGCTGCCGGGTGTAGCCTGGCGAACCGGCTGCGTAAGCTGCCGGATTGTGGCAAACACCCGGCAGCTTACGCTGCCGGTTCGCCAGGAAAGAATAGACGATTATGAGACTAATTAAATATCTAATAGTCCTCATTGCTCCGTTATCTTTTGCCGACCGCGCCGCGGCGGAGGATGCCCGCGCACTGCTCGACCGGGCCATCGCGGCGCACGGCGGGGCGGATCGGCTCAACAAGACGAGAAAAGGACGGCTCAAGGCGAAAATGGATGGAGCGGATCGGGGCGTTCCCTTTCAGGTGACATGGGAGGAGACCTTCGATTTGCCTCAGCGCTATCGCCGCACCATCGACCGCACTCTCCGCGATGCCACGCACCATCTGGAATATGTCATCGACGGCAAAAAGGGCTGGCTTCGAGAAGAGAAAGAGCCCGCGCGGGATTTACCGGGCGATGAGGAGACCCCCGCGGGACGCTATTGGAAGACCGTCTTGGATCGCCAGCCGCTCCCCTTGACCTGGCATTGGCAAGCCGTGCTGGCACAACTTCCCCAACTGCGCGGCAAGGAGACGCAGCTTACCTCGGTGGCCGACGAGATCAAGGACGGTCGTGTCTTGGCCGGATTCAAAGCCGTCTCGCCGCAAATCGCATCGACGTTCTATTTCGACAAAACGACCGGACTGCTGGCGCGCGCGCTATGGGCGCTGCCGACGCTGATGCCCGGCGACGAGGTGACGAGCGAAACAATTTATGAAGACTACCGCGACGTGCAAGGCGTCCTCTATCCCATGCGGATTCGCGCCGGCGTAGGCAAAATCTATTCGATTACCACCACCGTTACTTCCTTCGAGCTTCTCGATCGTGTCGATCGGACGGTGTTCGCCAAGCCGCCTTCTCCCGCTGCCGACAAGCAGCCACCTCGTCCAGAACGAGAAAAGCCCAAATCCAGACCGGAACCGGAGCCTACGGTCGCGGTCGAGACCGAACCTCCCGCGCGCTGGGACGCGCGCTTGATCGCGGCGACGGTCGGCGTGGGGTTTTTTGTCGCCGCCGTGTGGATATACGTCCGCGTCGGCCGCAAAGGCCCCAGTGAGACGCCGGTTGGCTAACCCCGTCCAGTGCTACTCCCTGTACTCAGGGGAGCGATAAAATCGCCCCGTCGCGCGCCGTCTGATCTTGCGTGCGAGGGCGGCCTATGCGAAACTCACGCCACGCTAAAAACCATCGCCCGGATGTCGCAAGGATGCCGCGCATGTCCGCACGGAATCGTCTTCCACTCTCGGAGTATTCCGCCGAACGCATCGTGCTTATCAAGCCGAGCGCGCTGGGCGACATCGTCCACGCCCTGCCGGTGCTGACGGCGTTGCGGCGGCGCTTTCCCCGCGCCCATATCAGTTGGGTGGTTAATCGGGGCTACGCTCCGTTGCTGCAAGGCCATCGCGATTTGGATGAAGTCCTGCCCTACGATCGCCACGTCGCACAACGCGGGTGGCGGGCGGCGGCGCGGTCGTGGTCCGCCTTTCTCCGTCAACTGCGACAACGACGATTCGATCTGGCCATCGACTTGCAGGGTCTATTCCGAACCGGCGTTATGATGCTGGCAACTCGAGCGCCGCGCCGCGTCGGGCTTGGCACCGCGCGCGAAGGGGCCGTCTGGACGTACACCGATGTCCTCCCCGTGCCCGACATCAACGCCATTCATGCCGTCGATCGCTATTGGCGCGTGGCAGAAGCGCTGGGCGTCGGCGACGGACCCAAGGAGTTTCATCTTCCCGTAACCGACGAGGCGCGGAACTGGGCGGAGACGGTGACGAACGGCTATCCGAGGCCGTGGCTGATGCTCGGTCCCGGCGCGCGCTGGATGACGAAGCGATGGCCTCCGGAACACTTTGCCGCCCTGGCGCGGCGCGCGGGAGAGCGTTTCGGCGCGACGGTATTTTTGGTTGGTGGCGACGACGAGCGCGCCGCCGCATCGGCCGTTCGACAACGGCTCACGGGTTCCTCGCGCGATCTGACGGGACAAACGACACTGCCGCAGCTGGCCGCTCTCTTGCAGCGTGCCGATGTGATGCTGGCCAACGACACCGGCCCTCTGCACCTCGCCGCCGCCTTGGGACGACCCGTCGTCGCGCCCTACACCTGTACCACCGTGCGACGCTGCGGGCCATACGGCTGGCAAGAGAATGCCATTGAGACCAGCGTTTCGTGCGGCGGCAGTTTTATCAAACGCTGTTCGCGCCGAACGTGCATGGACGAACTGACTCCGGATCGACTGTGGCCGGCGTTGTCTCAGGCGCTGCGCGCAACCAATCCCGCGCGATTCGTCGCTAATACGAACGGATGTCAAATTGGGAGAGAGCAAACCGCCGTTCAATCGTCCGCGACTGTTCCCGTCGAGAGATCGTCGGGCAGACGTTCCCATTGTCGCCGAATTTGATTGAGTCCGTAGGCGCACATCTCGAACTCTTCGCTCAATCGGCGCAAAATCGGCGCTTCCTCTTCGTAGGGCGGTTCCTCGAACGTGCTGGCGATGTAATAGGAACGCTTGCCCTGCGAACAATAATCGAGGAAGTGATCTTTCGACAAAATGGAGCGCAGTCGATTGACCGCCTCCGGGTAAACGCCGGTCCAGAACAACGTGAAATCGCCGATGTGCCGATAGATCTCACGGCGCGTGCGCCCTTGGGGCGGCATCGCCTCGGCCTCGATCATCATCTCGGCCACTTCTTCCAAGCGTTTCCCTTGGGCGTTGGACAACCGATAAACGGAGTCCAAATGAATGAAACGCGACAACAATTCGGAGAGGTAATCGGTCAAACGGGGGTCGGCAACGCCCAACGTGTTGATGAAAGTCTGTTCGGTGAGACCGGCGAACATCCGCCGTAGCGGATGGTCGGGTTTCGGGGGCCACATGATCGCACCTCTTCACCTACGTTCCGCGAAACTCGCCATCCTTGGCGAGACCTCATCTGTTATTGTAAGCGCCCGTTTCACGGAGTCAAACCCAACTCGCCGACCTCCCGACGCCCGGTCGGGTAGGTCGACGGCAAGGAATATCTCCGCTGGAAGTGTCGCCCGCGGCGGCCTTCCGCACGGTCAAGCTTTTCGTTGGAGTCTCAGGAAGTCTTGGTGGCAGGAAAAGCGGTAGCTGGTGCCGCGCTGAAAGTGATCCCTGACGTAACCTTCCAACTCGGCTCGCCGCGGCGGACGAGAGAGAGGCAGAAGGTTCAGCATGAATTCCGAGATGGTGTACGCCGTCTCGAAGGAGTCCGTCTGGACATGGGCTTCCACGGTATCCGTCCGCACATCGAACTGACTGTGCCCTTCGTTGGCGAACGCTCGATTCAGTATCCCCAAGTCAAATTGTTGCCCCGTGAAATGGCGGAGCATGCGCATGCAATCGGTCTCGTGATTCTGAAGCACCACCGCCAGGACGCCGCCAGGACGGAGCCAGCTTGCCAGGGACCGAAGATTCTCAGCCCAGAGGGACCGATCGATGTAGTAGAAAACGTGGGAGCAGAACACGAAATCAGCCGCCGCGCTCGGATGTGCTTCCGCGATCGAGACGGGGAGTAATTCGGTCCCCGGACACGACTTCCGCAGTTCTTCCCGGAGGGAAGGGTTCGGCTCGATCGCAATCGTGTGGCGGAACCGTGGGCCTAGCCAGCGGGTGAGTTTGCCTGTCCCCGCGCCAGCGTCGATAAACACCTCCCTGCTCGTGAGTCGATTGACCTCTTGCTCCAACCAAGCCGTCGCCTGAGTCTTCTGGTCGGTATGGGCAAGGAATACGCTGAACGCCCTGCTATACGCTTCCCCTTGCGAATCGTATACGTCCACTGGCTTCTCATCGGACATCGCATTCTCCCTCGCTTCGTTGGTCGCATCTGCTTCGCAGCTTGGAGCAGGCTCCTCTGCCAACCTCCATTCCGAGACTGTGGCTTTGTAATCCTATTCGGATGCGGATGGGACGCCTAAACGGAAACGTATCGAAGCAAATCTTCCATGAGTCGTTGGTTGCGGAAAGAACTCCGCTCCAGCATCCAGAAGCCGCGACCTCGTCCGAATCGAAGTAGATGAGACTGCCAGATGTATCCCCGATGGTTCTGCCCGCAGGTTCTAACGAGGATACGCCGATCGGTCGGAAGCGGTTCGGGCATGCAGCGGCGGGAGGAGGGGGGCGGTTGACAAGCCGCCCATTCATGGCTAAATTGCCATGCGGCCATGAAGACACAGCAGCATTACCAAGCCGAAGCGCGGGTCGCAAAGGCACTCGCTCATCCGAGCCGCCCGATGATGCTCGACCTGCTCGGCAAGTCGGAGATGAGCGCCACCGAGATTACCAAAGCCGTCGGTGCCGATCAGTCCACCGTGTCGAAACACCTTGCCATCCTGAAAGATGCCGGACTAATCGGCGTTCGGAAGGAAGGGACCGCGAACTACTACCGAGTGACCAGTCGATGCCTCGGCGGCCTCTTCACCTGTCTCAAAGCAATGGTTGTTTCGGATGTCAAGCGACGGCAGGCATCGTTGTTCGCCTTTGAAATGTGCAGGAACCACCATGAGTTTCCAACGAATCCTAATTGCAATTGATGGCAGTCCACTTGCCGCGCATGCCGCTGATGTTGGCATCGAGCTGGCTCGGTCCCTCAACGGCGAAGTCGCCCTCATTCATGCCGTTGATCCCGCCCAAAATTGGGTGCCGGAAAGCGGTGTTCCCGCGGCGGAGCTTATCAAGCTGGCCGAGCAGGATGGCAAAAGGCTGCTTGCCGAGTTCGCTCCCCGCGCTACCCTTCAAGCTCCCCCGCTGGAGTTCGTTCAGGTCGGCAAGCCCGCCACCGAAATCGTGAAGGCAGCCAAAGACTGGCGGGCCGACATGATCGTGATTGCCAGCCACGGACGCGGCGGCGTCAGCCGGGTGCTGCTCGGAAGCGTTGCCGAGGGAGTGATGCGTCACGCATCGTGCCCGGTCCTTGTAGTGGGAGCGCCGAAGTGACCCCGGCAAAGAAACCCGACGAAACCGGCGAAGGCCAAGAGTCGCTCCCCTCCCTCGACTCGGATAGCCAAAGCGGCCTCCGTGGCGAGGAAGCCAAAGCACTGCTGGCTCGGGATGGGCCGAACGAGGTTCCGGAAAGGCGCGCCCACCCGGTTGCAAACTTCGCGCGCAAGTTCTGGGGTCTGTCCGCCTGGATGATCGAACTCATCGCTCTGCTTTCTCTCCTTCTACACAAATACGTCGATCTCACCGTGGCGCTTGGGCTGCTGCTGGTCAACGCGATCCTCAGTTTCTTCCAAGAGCAGCGTGCGTCGGCGGCGGTGGCCGCGCTGCGTCGACGCCTGCAAGTTACCGCGCGTGCCCTCCGCGATGGTGTCTGGCATCCTCTGCCGGCTCGCGAGTTGGTTCGCGGGGACATCGTGCGGGTGCGCACGGGCGATTTCGTCCCCGCCGACGTGCGGCTTCTCGACGGAGAACTTCGCATCGACCAGTCCGCATTGACGGGCGAGTCGCAAGAGCAGCGAAAATCGACCGGCGATCCGCTTTACTCTGGCTCCATCGTGCGTCGTGGCGAAGCCACCGCCCTCGTGGTGGCAACGGGCGTGAAGACGTACTTCGGGCGCACCACCGAACTCGTGGAGAGCGCCCGGCCCAGGCTTCACGTCGAAGATGTCGTGACGCGGGTTGTCAAATGGCTCTTCCTCATTGTCGGCGTGCAAGTAGCCTTGGCCCTTCTCGTTTCGCTCGGCGAAGGTCTTCCCCTCCTTGAAATCCTACCGCTGAGCTTGGTGCTGCTCATGAGCGCGATTCCCGTGGCTTTGCCGGTGATGTTCACGGTCAGCATGGCGGTCGGCTCGGTAGAACTCGCCCGCCGCGGCGTCCTGATAACCCGTCTCGGAGCCGCCGAGGATGCGGCTAACATGGACGTTCTGTGCGCCGACAAGACGGGCACGCTGACCATGAATCGCCTGTCGCTCGTCGGCGCGCTGCCCCAGCCCGGATTTACAGAGGACGATGTGTTGCGGTCGGGGGCCCTGGCGTCTCACGAGGCCGATCAGGATGCGATTGACCTGGCATTTCTGCGAGCCGCGCAAGATCGCCGTCTCCTCAACGACGCGGACAAGCAGCTTTCGTTTGTACCCTTCTCGGCAAGCGCTCGCCGCACGGAAGCGACGGTCCAAGTGGGCAACCATCGCGCGCGCGTCATGAAAGGGGCGCTGCGCACGGTGGCACAGGCTTCTGGGTTGCCGGAATCGGCAATTGCCGCTCTCGAGGCGCGCGCGAACACCGAGGCAAAGAAGGGGGTTCGCATCCTGGCCGTCGCTCGCGCGGAAGAGGAGACATCCTGGCAGTTGATCGGGCTGGCCTTGCTCCGGGATTCGCCGCGTCCCGATTCGCGCCAGTTGATTGGCGAGCTTCGGTCGCTGGGCATCACCGTGAAGATGCTGACGGGAGATGCCTTGCCGGTGGCTCGCGCCGTGGCCGAAGAGCTGGGCCTGGGTGAAGTGGTCCGCGCTCCCGATCTGCGCGCGGCGCTCAGCGAAACCGGGATGCCCGCGGCCGAAGCGGCGCTCGGTACCGACGGCTTTGCCGAAGTGTTTCCCGAGGACAAGTTCCTCGTCGTAAAGGGCTTGCAAGCGGCGGGCCACGTTGTCGGCATGACCGGCGATGGCGTCAACGACGCGCCGGCCCTGCGCCAGGCCGAAGTGGGCATCGCGGTCAGCGGCAGCACGGATGTCGCCAAGGGGGCCGCCAGCGTCGTGCTGACCAATGAGGGCCTGGCCAGCATCGTCGATCTGGTGAAAAACGGGCGAGCGATCTACCAGCGGGTACTCACCTGGATCATTAACAAAATCAGTCGCACCATTCTGAAATCTGGGTTCGTGGTGATCGCCTTTCTCATAACTGGCAAATTCGTCATCTCCGCCCTGGGCATGGTGCTGCTCGTGTTCATGACCGATTTCGTGAAGATAGCTCTTTCCACGGATCGCGTGCATCCATCGCGGAAGCCCGAAACCTGGAACATCGGTCCTCTGGTAAGGGTAGCCGTGGTCCTCGGACTACTCATGGTGGCCGAGTCGCTCGGAGCGCTCGCCATCGGTTGGAACCTCTTCGGCCTGGGCCACGAAAGCGGCCAGTTGCAAAGTTTCACATTTCTGATTTTGCTTTTCTTCGCGTTGTTCTCCATCGTGTCCATTCGTGAGCGTCGCGCATTCTGGACCTCTCGGCCAAGCTGGATACTGGCGACGGCGCTGTTTGTCGATGCCTGCGTGGGAATAGCAATCGGCAGCAACGGTTTGGCCGAGTTGCGTCCCTTGCCGCCGGGACAGATCGGTTTCATCGTTGCATACGCATTCGTTGCCTCGCTGGTCGTCAACGATTGCGCCAAGCTGATCCTCATCGGTCGGCTTTGGAATCCCGAAATGCGTCCGTCCACGGAGAGCGGATGACCCACCGGGAACCGTCGCCCCAAGGTTCGCTCACCCTTCAAACCCCTGCGAATTACCAGTCTCCGCAATCGGGTAGCAATTGGGAACCGGCCCCTTATACGTCGCGGCGGGAGAAGTAGGCTAGGCCGAACAGAGCTGCCACGCCGGAGGCGAGTAGCGACCAACCGGCAAACTGTGCGAGTCCGACGAGATCGTAGTTGCCTTGCAGGATGTACGGCAACCGTTCGAGAGTGCGATCCGGCGAAGGATAGCGCGGCGGCAGAAACGACATCAGGAACCCCGCGACACAAAGCATGCTCCACAGCACGGCAATACCCAACACCGTGCTGTTCGCCACCGCACTAACGGTAACGCCGAGTGTTATGACCGTAGCCAGCAACGCGGCGACTACGGCCAGGGCCACGAGGCTGCCATCGAGCGATAAATCTTCGTGCAGTAAAAATAGCGCGCTGATTAGGGTCGCAATACCGAGAGTCAGAAACGTGCCCAGCACGGTCGCCAGCCGCGCGTGCCACTTGCCGAGAAAATACTGATAGCGACTGATGCCGCGACTGAGGACGGAGTCGGCCATGGTGCCGCGTTCCGAGGTGATACTGCCCGCCGTCAGGACACACACAATGGCGGCACTGCCCAGCACGATCCACCGCAACAGCTGGCTGACGTGCAACGAGGCCGTCTGTACGATGCCTCCCTCGTGGTAGCCGCCGAAGCGATAGAGCAAATAGCCCACCGTGGCCAACACCGAGAGCAACACCCAAAAGCGATAAACCCAACTGCGCAACGTCTGCCGAACGTCGGCCTGAAACACCGCCCAATACGGCAGCCAACGATTGAAGGTCGGATTTTTCTTTTCGGCAATCGCATCCATAAATAGTTCCAAGTTCTGAGTTTCCAGTTCTGAGTGCTGAGTTCTGAGTGCTGAGTTCCGCGTTCTTCCTCAGCACTCAGAACTTGGAACTCAGCACTGGAAACTTCTCATGCCGCTTCGGCTTGGTAGATGCGCGCGAAGCCGCGGGATTCTTCTTTCTCGACCAGATCGAGAAAGGCTTGCTCCGTTTGCTGGCCGACGCTGCGGATGGATACGAGCGTCACTTTGTTGTCGTTGAGCGTCATCAGCACGTTGGCCAATGCCGCCGCGCCAACGGCCTCTTCTTGTAAGTACAATTCGAGCCGCCGATGCTTGAGCGTGACGACTTTGAATTCTGGCAACGCACGGATGGCCGTGGTGGATTTGGTGATCGCCTTCTGTTCGCCTTCCAGGTCCAACTCAAAATGATTGCGGCGCATACGTCCCTTGAGATCTTGCAGCGAGCCGCAGTAGATCAGTTGACCGTGGCTGAGAACCGCCGCATGATTGCACACTTCGTCGATGTCGCTGAGGTTGTGGCTGGAGACGATCAGCGTTTTCTCGCGGCTGAGCGTCTTAATGAGTTCCAACATGCTCCGCCGCGCTTCCGGATCGAGTCCGTGCGTCGGCTCGTCCCAGATGAGTAAGTCCGGCTCGTTGATGAGACTAGCGGCGACGGCCAAGCGCGCCGTCATGCCGTTCGAGAAGCCGGCAATGGAATCGCCGGAGACGCGGAGAAGATCGACGGCGCGGATCAACGAGGCGAGACGCGGCTTGCGAACGTCCTTGGGCAGTCCGAACAAGCGGGCCATGTAGTCGAGATAGGTAATCGGCGTCATCCCGCGTGGGAATTGGGGATTTGTGGGGATGTAGCCGATGCGGCGGCGCAGCTCGGCGGCGTTGGGCGTCATAAACTTGCCGAACACTTTGGCCCAGCCGGCGGTCGGTCGGTGAAGCCCGATAATGAGGCGCAGCAGCGTCGTTTTCCCCGCTCCATTGGAGCCGAGCAATCCCAGAACGCAGCCCGGTTCAAGCCGCAATGTTACATCGTTGAGAGCGATCTGGCGATTCTGGTAAATCTTCGTCAGCTTGAAGGTCTCAACCACCATGTTGCTGCTGGAAATCTCGGCCACGCCCGTACCTCCTCGATCCACTCGACACGCGGAAGGGAGTATACGCGCGGAGGGGAGAGCGTGGATAGGTCAACTTCCGGCAAGGCGGCCTCGATCCACACGATGGACCAGAGGGAAGATGGGGGCGATACGACCGCGACATTCGGACCAGCGCTCCCGGTCGGCGATGCGCCTCAAGATCTTCGCGGTCTTTTTCTTATTCGCATCGGGAAAGGAATACGATGACAAGGATAAATCTTGCGCGCTTTTCCGAGTCCTCGTCCCAATTGCAAGGAATTCCTCATGCAAGGCTGTGCCGTTACGCGTCGACCAATCCGCGCGCTCGCGCGCTTCAGTTTGGGCTTCGCTTTGGTTGTGGCGTGCCTCCCCCGCGATGCGGCAGCGGATTCGACCCCGGAGAAGCAGCGCGGGATGGTCGTGGCCGTTTCACCTCCCGGCGCGGATGCCGGACGCGACATTCTTCGCAAGGGTGGCAACGCGGTCGATGCGGCGGTGGCCACGGCGTTCGCCATGGCCGTCACCTATCCGGCGGCGGGCAACATCGGCGGCGGCGGCTTCATGCTCATCTATCCCCCCGGCGGCAAGGGCGGCCCGGTCGTCATCGACTACCGAGAGAAAGCGCCCGCAGCCGCCCACAAGACGATGTACACCAAGAAAGATAGTTGGTACAGCGCGAAGGCCGTCGGAGTGCCCGGAACCGTGCGCGGCCTGGCTCTGGCTCACGAGAAGTTCGGCAAACTGAAATGGAAAGATCTCGTCGCGCCTGCCGTCCAGCTTGCCGAGGAGGGATTCCTCATCGACGATGCGCTGGCATCTTCGCTGAATTGGATTGTCGGCGGATCGGAGGAGTTTCCCGAACTGCGCCGTGTCTTCGGCAAAAACGGCGAAGCGAACTGGAAGGCGGGCGATCGGCTGGTGCAGAAAGATCTGGCCGCGACCTTGCGCCGAATCGCCGAGATGGGCGCGGATGGATTCTACAAGGGAGAAGTCGCCGATCTCCTCGTCGCCGAGATGAAACGCTCCAAGGGAATTATCACCGCCAAGGACCTGGCGGGGTATGAGGCGAAGGCGAGACAGCCGATTCATGGAACCTATCGCGGCTACGATGTCTACGGCCCGCCTCCACCCAGCTCCGGTGGAACGTGCCTTATTGAGATGCTCAATGTCCTCGAAAACTTCGACCTGCGCAAGCGAGACCGATTTTCGCCGGAGACTCTCCATTTGATGATCGAAACGATGCGCCGCGCCTACTGCGATCGCGCCCGCTATCTCGGCGACGCGGATTTCGTCAAAATCCCCGCGTTTTTGACGAGCAAGGATCACGCGCGCAAGCTGGCTCAATCCATCGATCCGCGCAAGGCGACGAAAAGCGAGGAGTTAGCCAAAGACATACCGCTCAAGGGCGAGGGCGATAGCACGACGCATTTCAGCGTCCTCGACAGCGACGGCATGGCCGTGGCCAATACCTACACGCTCGAACGCAGCTATGGCTCGCGCATCGTCGTGAAGGGGGCGGGGTTCGTTCTCAATAACGAGATGATGGACTTCAATTGGTTCCCCGGCGAGACGACGCGCGACGGCGGCATCGGTACCGAACCGAATCAAGTCGCGCCCGGAAAGCGCATGTTATCTTCGCAGACGCCGACCATCGTGGCCAAGAACGGCAAAGTCGTTCTCGTTACCGGCAGTCCCGGCAGTCGAACCATCATCAACACCGTCTTGTGCGTGATCGTCAACACGATCGATTTCGAGATGAGCCTCCAAGCGGCCGTCGATGCTCCGCGTTTGCACCATCCGTGGTTTCCCGACACGGCTCGCTTCGAAGGGACGAGTAGCCACGGCGAAGCGGTCGAGCGTCTGAAAGCGATGGGCCATTCCATCGGCGGCACGCGGCAAGGCGACGCGCATTCCATCGGCTTGGATCGCAAAACGGGCAAGTACGTCGGGGCGGCGGACCATCGCATCGACGGCAAGGTGTCGGAGCAATGAAGGGCGTCCTGAAATCCCGGCGCTATCTTTCCGAGGACGACCCTATTTCTTGATCGCCAGCGTTGCGGGCGGCGCGGCGGAGGTAATGTCGCGGCCCTGGTGCTTGCTCTTGCCGGTGAGGGTGATGGCGGTCGATCCCACCTTCGCCTGCGGGGTCAGTGTCAAAGCCAATTTGACCTCGTTTTGATTGGCGGGGATGTTTTTCAGCATCGCCGTGACGCCGGGAGGCAGACCGGCGGCGCTCAGCGCGATCTCCGCCGTGAACCCGGGCGCGCGCGTGGCCGAGACAATCAACGTCGCCGGTTTGCCGGGTTGATACGAAGCCGCGTCGAACTTCGCCGTCAGCGCGAACGGCGGCCTCTCGGTGACGGCCAAAGCGAGAGTGGAAGATAGCTCG
>JAJXWW010000043.1 GCA_021781415.1 Planctomycetota bacterium | reverse complement strand
GCCGAGCATGGCAAGCAGATACTCCAAGCGATATTGTCGCTGCGTGCCGCGTGGATGCAACAGATGCGTAAGACAATTGACGCACTTTCGCCCGGCGCGGAAATCGCGGCAGGTCGCTTGCTCCTGAAACCACAGATTGACCTGCGGACAAAAGGCAAAATAATTGTGGACGCTGTAGATAACTTTTGTCCGTGGATCGTGTTCGCGCGCCAGGCGCAGAAACGACAGGGGAATGCCTTCGAGGTTGTTGAAATGGATCACGTCGAAAGGGCCGTACGCGCGCAGAAAATCGGCGAACAGAGGATCCATCTCCGGCGAGCGAGCCACGTCTTGGCCGAATGCTTCTTGGCCGGGACTGAGGATCGTGGAGTTGACCATTTCAAACTTGCGGACTCCCTGAGTCTTCGATGCGACTTCGCGGACATGGGGCTTGCGCGAGAAGGGGCTGTAGCATACGCCGGAACTGAAATACCAAACGTCGTCGCCGTTTCGCACGGCGGCATCGATGACATTGCGCTGATAAATAGAGACGCCGCCGCCCCGGCGTTGCTCGTCCTCGAAATCGACCCAGTTGTAGTAGAGTATTTTGAGCTTGCGCATGTTTTCCTCGATCAAGGGACCAGGTTTGTCTCCGTTTGGCTCGGCGCGAAATGGGCCGCCTCTTCGCCGACGGATTGGGAGTCAAGGACGTTTAAGTGTCGCGTCCAGAACGCGGGCCTCGTCAGCGGCTTGCCGCCGCTCCGCCAGGCGTGCGCGACGCGACCGTGCGACAGAAACAACCGCAGCGCCAGCCACGCGCCTCGAATCAGACAGCGGACGAAACGGCCGCGCGAACGGCGAATCACGAGACAATCGGGGCGATGCGATTCGTCCACGGCCACGACATCGGCATCTTCCACGTCGTACCATTGCTCGCCTCCTCGGAGCGTTCGTTGCGGACTCGCATCGGGTGGAGGACTGGAGCGGACGAGATTGCGGAGGACGAGCCGCCATCGTCCCCAGCGCGTAGCCCGGCAACGGTTGGAGGGGCGTGGAACGCACGAGGGACCGACGGCATCGCGCGGACAGGTTGGCGGCGAGAACGACCGCGCGAGCGCGGCGATGCGGCGATGGAGTGCGGTCCCCTCCTCGACCAGAGCCGTCGGGCCGCGCAGATAGGCCGCCGCCGCCTCGCACATCAGAGTCGCTTCGCCGTAGTCGAACGTCAGCAGCTCGTCGAGCAAACGACTGAAAAAATGCCGTGATACCGTGCGAGCGGCGGTGTCGGGAAAGTGGAGTACACCGACGATTAAAAGATTGCGCAATTCGTAAAAAGGATGCCAGCTCCGCCCTTTGCCGTCGAACGACTCGTGCCAGACGGCAATCCCCGGCAACGCGACCGTGGCAATGCCATTGCGGAGTAAGCGACATCCATACTCCACATCGTCGCCGCGTAGGAACAGCGGCAGCGGCAGACCGGCGCGCTCCAGCGCCGGCAGAGAAAAGGCATGGAACCACCAGCCGTTATAGTGTCTCGGCTCCAACTCCAGAAAAGGTCGCAGTCCATCGGGTCGATCGACGCGTCTCTTTCTCGGCTCGTCGATACGGATGCGATCGGGCCGATACCGGCTGCCGCACTCGACCAGCACCCGCGGTTCCGATCGATCGAGCATGTGTCCACCGAGGGCGAAATCATCTCGAGCCAGCGAAAAGAAGGCGGCCGCGCGGACAATCGACTCCGTTTCCAACACGATGTCGTCGTCCATGAACAAGACGTGCGTGGCGGCAGATTCTTTACGCGCTTCCAACAGGCCGCGCGTGAAGCCGCCCGCGCCGCCGCGATTCGTCTGTTCGATCCATCTCAGACGCGAGCCGGCGAGGGAAGCCAGCCGGGCATGCCGAGGATGGTCGCGGACCTTTTCCTCTCCCTGATCGACGACGACGACGCGCTGCAACCATTTCAGCGCGCGCTCGTCGGCGAATAGACGATTGAGATTCGCAAGAAGCAAGCCGGCGCGGTTGAAGGTGCAAAGCGCGGCGACGAAACGCACGGGACGCGGCTCCACCGCTCGGGCAAACCACTCCGCCTTGGACAACCGCGTCGATTGGCCGTGGGAGACGATCTCGAAATACAGAAACCCCTCGCCCGGCGGCACGTCCATCTCAAGCGTCGATTCGCCGTGTCGAACCGAGAAATCGCGCTCGCAAATCAGGAGCGATGCACGCTCGCGCGTTCGTCGATAGATTCGCACCACCCCCGAACCTCGAACCCGAAGCCGCAGGGCTAGATGCCGCAGCGCGGTATATTTTCTCCAATAGTTTTCGTAAAAGGCGTTGAAAAACGTATCGAATCGCACCGTCGCATTCCGCGACAGTTCGAGCGCGCACCGCCCCTGTTGCCGCACTTCCGACGCTCGTTGGCACCGATAGTACAGTCGTCTCAGCCGTCGTTTGGGCGGCATCACTGCGCGCTGTAGGATGCGCTCGGCCATGGAAGAACCTCACCCGGCCACGCTTTCGAGCGTTCTAGCCCAGAAGGAAACGACCTTTTTCCGAAAATCGCTGAGTGCCGAGGCGATGGCCTGGTGCATGTCGAGGTACTGATACGAGCCGAGCCTCCCGCCGAAGAGAACATTGTTCTCGCGGCCGGCCAGACTTCGATACGCGGAGAACAACTGACGGTCCCGCGCGGTATTCACCGGATAGTACGGTTCGTCGTCTCGACGCGCGCGGCGCGAGTATTCGCGGCAAATCAGCGTGCGATCCGGCGGATGGCGGCGTTCCGGATGCAGGTGCTTGAACTCGTGGATGCGCGTATGCGGCACTTCCTCATCGGCGTAATTGACGACGGCGGCCCCCTGATAGTCGTCCACGCCGACCGCTTCGCGCTCGAAGTCGAGCGTTCGCCAACTCAATTCGCCCAGTCGATAGCCGAAGTAGCGGTCGATCGGGCCGCTGTAGACGACGAGTTGATGGGGGCACAGCGAATCGCGGGCATCGAAAAAATCGACACCTAAACGGACATCAATACGAGGCGAATCGAGCATACGGCGAAAAACCGCCGTATAGCCGTCCACCGGCAACCCCTCGTATTGGTCGGCAAAATAGTACGGATCGAACGTGAACCGCACGGGCAAGCGCGCGATGATGCTCGCCGGAAGCTGGCGCGGATCGGTCTGCCACTGTTTCTTCGTGTAGCCGCGAACGAACGCCTCGTAGAGCGGCCTACCGATGGAAGCGACCGCCTTCTCTTCGAGATTGTCCGGTGTCGATCGGGCCTCGGCATCCGCCTGACGACGAACCAGTTCGCGCGCCTCCGTCGGTGTCATGTAGCGACCGAAGAACGCGCAGATGGTTCCCAGGTTAATGGGCATCGGATAGACTTGGCCCTTGTGAACGGTCAGCACGCGATGGCGGTATTGGGTGAAGCCGGTAAAGCGGTGGAGATAGCGCCACACTTCTTCGCTATTGGTGTGGAACAAATGCGATCCGTATTTGTGATATTCGATGCCGGTTCCCGCGTCGGTCTCGGAATAGCAATTGCCGCCGATGTGCGAACGACGCTCCAGCACGCACACCGTTCGGCCCGTGGAAGCGATGCGTTCGGCCAGGGTCGCGCCGTAGAATCCAGCGCCGACAATGATCGCGTCGTAGTCGCGCAGCGCCATCGAAGAACCTCCCTGTCGCATCGCGGCGAAACGAAAGCTGTGTTCCGTTAAAGTGGGAGGATTCTAGCTTTACCGGCTTTGTCGTGTCAATCGGACTTCGGGGCTTTGGATTGCGACAGGAGGCGAGGCAATTCGGCGCGAAGGCGCTGAGTGAAAACCTCGGCTCCGTGAAAGAGGGTATGATGGCCGTCCTCGAAATCCTCGTCGGCCAGCCAGCGCTCGGCGTCGATCACCTCAACGCCGTAGGTCGCGCTCAACTCGTCGAGTAGAGCGCGCACCGCCGCTTTGCCTTCTTCGGAATACCAACTGCGAAAGGTAGAGGACTCCGGCATGACCACCAGAGCGGCCGGGATCTTCTCCTTCCGGCATAAATCGAGCGTTTGACGGAGCGCTTGTATCGGTTTTTTCCCGAGGCGGAAGTTGCCCAAGCCCGGAGAATAGCCGCTGTGAGCCGTCGCCAATCGTTCCTGCCGCGCCGATTCGGGGAACGGCATCGGCGCTAAGATCGTCCATCCCCAATCGTCCACGGGTTGATAGGTGGGGAACGGTACCCGCTCCACCAGACACTTCGTCTCCAACTGAATCTGGCGGCGGAAGGTGTACCAGGGAGCGATGCGAGCTTCCAGCCACAATCGTCCTCGTTTCCCCGGTCGATTGAGATAGGGATACCATTGAAGGAATCGGTGGCCGTCGATGCTTTCAAATCCCGTCATCCCTTCCTCGGTCAGCGCGCCGCGCTGGGGTTCGTTCATCAGAGGCGGAAGAAACTCGATGAGCGCGAAGCGCGGCCGAATCCCCTTGGCGAGCATGTCGCGCAGATAAAAGCACTCCGAAATGGGGCCGGTAGCGGGGATGCCGAAGTTATACACATGCAAGGGCTTGCCGTCGCTATCGGGCATGCCTTCGAGACAGCCGGCGCGAAAGGCCCAGCAGGCGCGCGAACTACCGAGCATAACGAGAAGCGACCGCTCCGGCTCTTGGTTCACGAGATGGGCCAAAGCAGGCCACTTGCGGGCTTCGTTCGCCGGGCCGATTCTCAGCCATCGATCTTTGAGCAATCCAGGAACGATTAACGAGATACCGTACCAGAGCATCACCCACACCAGCGCGGCGCGGCCACAGCGATTCATGCGGCGCGAACGCAAGCGATTCAAGGACGGCGCGGATTCGTCGGTGGATTTCCACGAATCGATTCGACGCGCCTTCCAGGTCCAACGCCAGCCGCCGACGGGTGACAGCGGCAGACGGCGCAGTGCCGGCAACGGAGGCACTTCGAGGGGAACTGTCAGACCGAGAGTGCGGGAATTGCCCTCGGCCCGCTCGATCGGCGCGTTCATCATCGGTAGACGACTCCGGCAGGAAAGATACGGATGCCTGGCAAGTCAACGCAACGATGTGCGATAAAGTGTACTTCGAGCCGCGAACGAATCAACCCCATTACGCCGCCCCAGAGCCAATTGCGTTGTTCGCAATTTGAAGCCGGAGAGACAGCCGGCCACATCGTCCGCCCATCGACGACCGGCTCTCCCACGGCCATGCCAATGCCTCGCAACACAACTGGCGCAAATGGAAACGGCGAGGGCCGCCCGAAGGCTATTCGACGGACCTCGCTCGAAAGCCCTATTTGCTTCCTTGCTTTTCGTACCAACCCTTCCACGCGGCGACGGCGCGAACGCGCTCGGTCGCGCTGGCGTCGGTGCTGGGTCCGAAGTCTTTGCCCGTCAGGCTGCACAGCACTTCGTGCGCCGCAACGGCTACCAGGAGTTCCTTGTCCTGCAACAGCTCGATCGAACGCGCAATGTGGCTTTTATCGTCGCGGACGGCGCAGGAGAGGACGGCAGCACGGCGGATTTCGGCATCGTCGGCGTGCAAGTGTTCGTCGCGCTCGGCGGGAGTCAACCGGGTGCAGTGGTCGGCGAGGGCTGCCTGAGCCTTCCGCCTCAAAGTGCCGGACAGCATGGGAATGGCCTTGGCCAACGCCGGAGTGTAGTACGGGTCTTCACCGTCGCGCCAGTGCTTGATGAGCAGATCTTTTCCAAAATCGGAGGACGCCTTCATTTTGGTCAGCAATTTATCGACTTGCGTTTGATGATGCTGTTTCTCAATCGCGGTGGGCGGAGCGGGAGCTACCCGCTTCGGCTGGATCTTCGTTTCCAGCGACGGGCGGCGCGAACCCAACGGGGTCAGGGAAGTGGAAAGATCAGAGCCAGGATCCTTCTTCAGTTCCACCGGTGGCTTGCGCACGTCTGGACTCAAAGGATCGGGGCCATCATCCTTGACCATACCCTTGAGGAGAGGCGTAACTTCGGGGAGCAGATTGGTTTTATGCAAAAAGAGCAAGGCGAAACAGGTCTCGGCCAATCCATAATTTCCGTCCCAGCTACCATCTTTTCTCTGTTTATATATCAGGAAGGCCGCGCCGGTCTGAAACCAATCGACGCCTCCAATCGTGCGGAGGTCGAAAGCCACTGCCGCTCTCTCCAGCGACCACAACGAATAGCACTCCTGTTTTGTCGGCCATTCGGAGGGGACAGCGTCCAACTTTTTGCGCAGAAACTGAAATCCCTGAATAATGTGATCGTCCTGGTCTACTTTGGCCAGAGCGCGTCGCGGAGCGTCGGCACCTTCGCCCTTTCCGGCGCGAGGTTTTAAGACGTCGGCATTGGCGGCAGCGTGCCGCATTGCCAGGGCCAACAGACCGACGCCGGCCATCGAAATCGTGGATTTGGTAGCTGATTTCATTTCGATGTAAGGCCATCCGCCGTCGGGATTCTGCGACCGGTTAAAGCGGGCCGCGCTGTTCGCTAACGGCGCGGTGATGCGAATGCCGTGTCGATGGGCGGCCCACAAAGCCAAAAGAGCGAATTGGGTGTTCGAGTTATCCGTGTACGGTGCGTCGGGAAACTTGGGATTTTCAAGGATTAAAACGCGGTTTGTCATCATCCCCTGCCTAAGATCGGAATATCCCCAACCTCCAGTCTGCGGCACTTGCCTCCCCATGAGAGCAAAGCTCAGCGAGCGGATGAGAGCGAGGTCGCGGCGTTCGCCCAGTCGTTCTAGGAACAGGATCGCAGACGACACGCTGTAAACCACATTGGCCCGTGTGACGGGAATCTGCACCTTTACGAGTCTTGGGTCGTAAACAGCGGGCAATCCCACCCAAGTCTGGAATGAAGCGCGCACGAATCGAGCGCATTTTTGGACGGTTGGATCCTTGGCCGCAACACCGCAGTGGAGCAACGTCAATCCGATCAGAGCCGTCACTCCCGGTGAATTCATTCGTTGTGCTACCACCGTTCCATCGGCAGCGAAATACCAACCGCCGTCGTCGTTTTGTTGTGATTTTAGGTACGCAACACCGCGCTCGATGGCGCTTTCGATGTCCTTGGGAGCCACGGTGAGCGGTATCTTCACCGGCGGCGCGGGTCGGCCTTTGACGACCACGGGACCGGGGCCGATTGGCCCCCTTCTCGCGGGTAATTCGTCGCCATCATCGTCTCCCCCCCGGACTCGCCCCTGCGGTGCCGCACTGGGCAACGACAGCGCACCCAGCATAGCGATCAGGGTCAGGCCGAGCAGACAGGTTGTTCTCCGCATGACTTTCTCTCCACAAAGGGATTGGACGATTATGGCTCTCTCGCCAACTACGGTTAGCCGCAACGCGCAGCGGAGCGCGGGGCCGACACTCAGCGTCAACGCGCTCCGCTGCGCGTCGCGGCTAAGCGAACTTATTCCCGTACCTTCTTGCCTTCCAAATCGAAATTCACTGCTTTCGATACGTCCTCGGTCAGATGCGAGCGCTTCAGGAACAGCAAAGCGAAGCAGGTGTTGACGATCGGAGTGGCATCGGCGTAAATGTTCGCTTTCCAGCTGCCGTCCGCTTCTTGCCAGGCCAGCACTCGATTGACTCCCCAGGCGTACCAATCCTTGCCGTCGATTTTGTCTGTGCGATAAAGCAGGCCGACCCGCCCTAGGGACCACAGGTAATACAAATTGACATAAGGACGATCCTTTTTATCTGCATATTCGCCCGGTTCACCGACAAAGCCGGCTAGCGCCTTCATGCCGCGTCGAATGGCGGCGTCGTCCACCATGGCCGAATGCGTGGGATGCGATGGGTGCCGCACGATCAGGCCGTGGCCCAGGCCCAGACCGAGCAGGCCGGCGCAGGTCATCGACGCCGTGGAGGTGTGGCTGGGAACCTCATAAGGATAATCCCAACCGCCGTTAATGGATTGACAGAATCGAAAGCGCGCCGCCGTCAAGGCTAACGCGCGTTCGACCGGGACGCCGTGACGTCCGGCCGCCCATAGAGCGAGGGCGGCAAACTGCGTGTTGGAGTTGTCGGAGTGATCGGCCAACGGCAACTGGTGTGAATCGGAAGGCGGCAACAGCGACGGGATGCGTTTCAGAGCCGGCGTCAGAGCGGCATAGGCTGCTTTCGCCTTCCCGTCCAAATCTTCCGGTCGCTTGCCGCTCGATCCATTCATCGCTCCATCTCCCTTCTCGGGAGGAGGGGGTAGAGGAGCATCGGGAGCATCCTTCACGAGCAACTCCTCGTGCGAAGCGGGTCGAAGCGCGTCGAGGACGGTCAGGAGGTTGCCTTCCTGCTTCGTTAGCACGAACGGACACTGGTAGGACCATCCTCCCGCCTGCGTTTGACCGGCGAGGAGGCGGAGAGCCAACGAACGGATCAACGGTTTGTCGTCCGGATTGCCGAGGCGATCCAAGAATAAAATTATTAAAGCTATCTCGTAAGTAGATTGAAGGACCGCGGAAGTCTTTTTGGCTTGGAGGAACGCTTTGTCGATGTGCGGAGCTTCCGCCGAGACGCCGCACTCAAGGAGGGTCAGAGCCGGCAGCGCGGTCAATCCGGCGGGGTGATAATCGTCGTTCCAGCCTCCGTTCATCGCCTGTTTCGCTTTGAGGAATTCCACGCCGCGCCGGATGGCGGCATCGACTTTGGTTTGATGTTCCGGCGGCAGCGGCGGCGGTGGGGCTTGCACGGTCTGCGCTGGAATGGGTTCGTTTTTGACCGGCGGCAAAACCAGATAGTGAAGTGGGTCGTCCTTTTTTGAGTCGTTTGTCGCGGTTCGATCCGAGGGAGCGTCGTCGCCCTTCGCCGGTTCTGAGTTCGAGGGAGGGTTGGGGTCCGTTTCCACGACTCGCTCGGCTGGAGTGCTGGCGTCCGAGTTCGACTGCGGACCAAGATAACGGAGATACCCGATGAATCCGAGCGTCATGCAAACCATGACGCCGAGGCCGCCGAGAATCATCCCAGGCAGAAAGCGATTGCGCGCTCGCGGTGGCGGTGGGGTAGACCGTCGGGGCGCGGGTTGCCGCGCCGTTCGCCGAGGCGGAACCGACTTGGGCGGCGTCGAAGGAGCCGTTGTCCCCCGTACCGCGAAGATCGCCTTGCAATGGGGACAACAGAAGCGCTGTCCCGCAGCGGGCGGTCGATCGCACTTGAGATTTTGCGCGCAGTGAGGACAAACGATCAATGCAGGCATGAGGCGTTCTCGCCAGAAAAGTAGGGGGCGAAGGCGGAATCAGACTTTTGAGCGTTGGGGGCGATTCATTCGATTATCGCTCAGAGGCGGACGACACGCAAGCGCTGAGTGATCTCTTCGACGGAGATCAGTTCGCCGCGTCCGGAACCGGGGCAGACGTCGCAGGTCTGTTGCCAGGCTTCCGGCGTGGCGACATTGCTGTCCCAAAAGGGCCAAGTGCGGCACTGCGGCGGGCGGACGGAATAGACGGTGCAACCTCGGTCGCGGTCGTAAAACACGCAATCGCCGTTGTCCTTCTCGCGCAGCGTGCGCCCGCGCGGCGTCGAGCGGGTGTACAGCGCTTTCACCTCGCCGAGCGACTCGCCGCGCGCCGCGGCGATGGCGGTCAAATCGTCGTCATCGACCCAGACAAAACCAGGCTCGCCGGTACAGCAGTGACCGCAGCGCGTGCAGGTGAAACGCAGTCCATCGTTGTACCAAGGTTGGGTCATGGTGAAAACGTTATCGAAGCGGGGTGGACGAACGGTCGAGGATGCCTTCTTTGAAACGCTCAAGAGATTGTACTGCCGATCGTGCCACTGGCTACGCGATCCTCTTCTCCACGGCGGAGCAATTGCCGATGAACCGCACGGCCACGCTCTCCTACTCGCCGCTCCTCGGCACTCAGGGAGAGAGAGGCGAGGCGAGGATGCGAGAGAAGAGCCGTATGGTTCGGGGCTATTCTTTCGGTCGTTCCTCGAGCGTTTTTCCCAGCCTCTGGAACAACTCCAACCAGCGAAGGGTCAGCGCGTCGGCGAGCGACTTCGAGGCGCGCAGGTCTTGCGGCGTTTTGCCCCAATAGAAACCGAGCCACCCACACGCATCCTTTTTCGATCCTTGAAGGAATTCTTCCAGTTCCTTCGGCGAGCAACGCAAGGGGAAGGTCTCCTCCACGACCACCGGCTTGCCCACGGCGAACCCCTTCACGGTTTCCAGCGCCTCCTTCACTTTGCCGCTTTGGGGATAGAGGTGAACGGAGATGAAATCGAGATCCTCAACCACCTTGTTCGGCACGAAGCCTGAAGTCAACCCCGCGCGGTCGAGGCTCCAGTCCACCAAGCCCACCGTGATAAGATGGCGGCGGTCCTTGGCGCGGATGGCGGCGGCTAAGCGGTGTATCCACCGTTGAGCGACGACGGATCGTTGGCGCTCGCCGCTATCGAGAGTGATGAATTGAACGAAGCACTTGCCGGCGAAGGGAGGCCCCAGCCAATCGCCGTCCTTACGCCGGCCACCAGGCACAACCGGTTCATTCATCAAGTCGTAGCAGAAGACGGCGGGGCTGGAGACGCAGCGACTTGCCACCGTTTGCCAAAAGTTTGCCTGCGCGTCCCAGCGTTCCTTTTCGCCGAGTTTGTCGTACCAGGCGGGCACATCTTTTTTGTGATAACAGCCCAACCCGGTTAGGTCGAGGTACAAGCGCTGCCGTTCGGCCAGTTTCAACAAGCGCGCGAGGCGATCCAGCTGCTTCTCGTTGGCTTTGTCCGGCCCATCCATGAATCGGCTGAATTGCAGGTGAATCCGAACGACGTTGGCTCCCAACTTCTTCATCTGGGCGAAGTGCGTCTCAACCGTTGCCCATTCATCCTCCCAATAATCCTCCAGCAATCGGCCCGCCGTATCGCGATCATAGTTGAATCCCCACGGCACAAACGAGCGGCCGGTGGACTCCACTACGAATCCCTTCTTGGCTTTGGAGACGACGATCCGCGGCATCTCCTCGGCACGGATTTCGCCGGAGACGGATGCCAGTAAAAGCAGGACACAGCAAAAGGGGAGAGGCTTCATTCCCATAAGCGATCCCTTTAATATCGTATGTCACACTATCGCGGCTGCCGGCAGATCGTTGATGCGTTCGGCCCGCCACGATCCGCCTTCGAGAAGCAGTTCGTGGATGGCCACATTGTCGCTCCCGATACGACTCCAATCGGCCACGGTATAGTCGGGGAGCAACGACAACAACAGGACGCGGCAAACGATGCCGTGCGCCACGATCGCGAGAGTTTGCCCTTCGCACTCCGACGTCAAGCGTTGCCAGACCGGCACCACGCGATGGCGAATGTCGTCGAACGATTCCGCTCCGGGCGGAGCGTAGGCGGTGTCCCCCTTCTTCCACCGGCGCAGGGTATCGCGCCACGGTCCTTCGTGCTGCTGAGTCGATGTGCCGCCGAGCGCGCCGACGCGGCGTTCGTGCAGTTGTGGCTCGATGCGCAGCGGCAAGCCACAGGCGCGAGCGATGGGCGTGGCCGTCTCCACGGCGCGGCGCATGGCCGACGAGATCAGCACGTCGGGGCCGAACGCGGCCAAAATCGGAGCGACGGCCTCGGCTTGACGCCGGCCGCGTTCGCTCAATTCAATGTCCGACTCCGCGCCGTGGAAAACGAGGGGGTTTGCGGTTTCGGCGTGACGCAGCAACAATACGCGCGTTGGCATATTTCTGTTCTCGATGGGCCACCGTTTGGTCTTCCGCAAGAGGCGGACTTTTTCTAGTGTATCGCGCCGACGATCCGTTCGCCGTTTCGGAGAAGAGGTGTCTCATGCGCGTCCGTGCGATCCTATTCGTTCCGCTGCTCTTTGCCCTCGTCGCCGCTTCGGCTCCAGGCCCCGGGCCGACGCCCGCCCCGCCGCCAAGTACGACGCACATCTATCGAGCGGCACCGGACGACAACGAGACGTTCGCCCTGCTCTTGCTCGAAGCCGTCCATTGGGTCGAGGAGATCTACGTTCGCCCGGTGTCGCAAGTCGAGCTTTTGGAAAGTGCGTTGACGGCGGTATATGAGTCGGCGCGTCGTGTGACGCCGCGCGATTTGCACCAGCGCATCGAACGCGCGGTGAAGAAATCGACTCCCGCGGATTCGTCGGATACTCCGCCACCGGGGTTGATGCCGGTACTCGCGCCGCGCCGCGCACACTTTGGGGACGAAAAGCCGCTGCTCGATGCGATTCGCGCTGTCCGTACCGAGTTGGGACCGGCCGAAAGCCTCGGCTTCGATCCACTGGTCGTTGGTTTGCAGGCTATGTTGCATTCTCTCGATCCCTATTCCGGCGTACTCACCTCGAAGGAAGACCGTCGCGCCGCCGGGTTTGCTCCCCTGCGCGAGGGCTATGGATTGGAAGTGCCCGACGAGGAAGGGGACCGCGTTTGCATCCGCGATGTCTTACTCGGCAGTCCGGCACAGAAGGCCGGAATCAAAGCGGGCGATGAAATTGTCGGCTTGTGCGATTCCGACGGCCGCGAGCGAAAGGTTAAAGAATCGTTGAACCTCCTCAACGGCCGAGTCTCGCTTCGCAAACCCCAATTGGGCGCGTCGGCATTGCCGGAGCCAATCTCGATTACCTACCGTCGGCCTGGAGAGAAGGTCGATCGCCGAGCAACCTTGGAATGGCAGCGATTCCGGCCCGAAACTGTTTTTGGCACGAAGCGGCGCGACGACAATTCGTGGAGCTATTGGATCGACGGCGCAAACAAAATTGCTCATGTGCGGATCGGTAATGTCGTCGAAAGCACGCCCGACGACTTGTCCGACATTCTCGGTGGGTTGCGGCGCGACGGCATGCGCGGTCTGATCCTGGATTTGCGCGGTTGTCCGGGCGGCGCTCTGGACGGCTCAAGGCGAACGGCAGAGCTTTTCCTCGGCGACGGCACGATTGCGACCGTCGAATATCGCAATCTGCCACAAGACGTATTCCGTAGCACGTCGGACGAGAAAGATAACGCATATCCGATAGTCGTCCTCATTAACGAAGATTCGACCGGCGGCGCGGAGATGATTGCGGCGGCACTGCAAGACCATCATCGCGCCCTATTGATCGGCCAACGGACGCACGGCAAGGGCAACGTGCAGAAACTACGAAATCTCGGCCCGGTCGGACTCAAAGTGACGAGCGGCGTACTGCTGCGCCCCAACGGCAAACCGCTGCACCGCTTTCCGGATAGCAAAGACAGCGACCCTTGGGGTGTGCAGCCCGACCCCGGCCACGAGTTCCGCCTCTCCGCCGAAGCACGGATCGCTCTACGAACTTGGTGGGAGCAGCAGACGCTGCGCCCCGGTTCGTCGTCGCGCCGCTTGCCGCTCGACGATCCACTGCTCGATGTGCAACGCAACGCGGCGGTGGAGACGCTGACGGAGATGCTCCAGCGCAACGATCGCGCTCAATCGAAATGAGGGGGGTGCAGCGGTCGAAGATCCATCGTTTGGGCGGCCTGCCATACTTCTTCGGTGCCGATGGGAAGCCAAAAGGCTGCTTCGACGACGCACACCGTGCCGCGCGCCGCCAGTTCGCCGACGTACTGGGTCACTTCGTATTCGCCGCGCGGCGACAGCGTTAACGGGAGATCGAAGACGGTTCGCGGGAAGACGTAGGCCCCGGTATTGGCCAGCTGTCGTCCCTCCAGATTGGGTTTCTCGACGAGCCGGTCGAGGGTTCCGTCCGACTTGCGGAAGGCGATGCCGAACCGTCGCGGCTCGTCCACCGGATGACAGAGAACTCCGGCGGGACATTCGGCCAACGCCGCCAGGTCGGACGCGCCGAACAGATCGTCGCCGTTGACCGCCAAGAATCGCTCGGATTCCACGAACGGACGACAGGCCAACAGGGCATCGCCCGTGCCGCGCGGCGTCTCCTGACGAACCACTTGCCAGCGCGCGAAATGCGACTGGCCGTTCAAGTACGCCTCCACCTGTTCGCTCAAATAATGCACCACGACCAGAACGCGATCGACTTGCTTGGGCAAGGCGGCAAGCGTCCAATCGAGAATCGGCCGACCCTGTACCGGCAGCAGCGGTTTGGGGGTATGCAGCGTGTGAGGCCGAAGCCGAGTACCCAGGCCCGCCGCCATGACGATGGCATCCACGTTCGCGTCTCCTTCTCGATCCAGCGATTCCACAATACCCAAACGACGCAATCCTTGCCGATCGATCCGCTTGTGCGGTCTTCGAGGTTTATCCGATTTTGCGAGATGGACTCAAGGCGCGTCCTTTTCCTCGTCGATCCATTCTGCAAGTGCCACGGACGGCGCTTGTTGGATGCCCCTGTTTTATACAGGAAAGGTAGGGAAGCTATGCGTCGTGGATTCTTGCTGTGCATCTCCGCCGGTCTGCTCGGTTTACTCGCCGGATGCCGGAGCAATTGTCAGGGTCGCTGCGATTGCTTGGTTCACCCCATCGAACACGGCACGCCGTCGCCTTACGTCAAACCCGCAACTACCGTCGCGCCGCCGATTCAACCGATGGCTGCAACCGGCTCGCTCTCGACGGTTCCGTAACGATTCAACGAACGACCCATGCGATAAGGCGTTCGTCGTCCTCGGATGTGCTTGGGATTATGGAGGGTACGGGAAGCCGAGGCTGCCGGTCAACCCCGTTCCAAAAATCACCCAGGCACATCTCGTTTTCCCCTTTTTTTAACAAATCCGTTTGCAATTCCGTTCTCCTCCGCATACGATTGCAAGAAGTTCATTCGGATGTCGCACGGACCCCGCCGCGATGTCCTCGCTCCGCCATCGATTGCATCCCGCCAAGCATCGCCCGAAGCAACCTCCGTTGCGGACTGTGGAACGACAATCCGTTTTCAGGAGAACGCCCAAGCGATTGTTTTCCCACCGATTGACCCCCAGCCGGCCTTGTTGCCGGTCGAGAGGCATTCCCATGCCGCTCCAGCCGCACGATCCCGCCGTCCCCTTGAAGGGCCACGCCCTTCGCAACGAACACCTGCGTCAACGCGCGGTGCAACGAGCCGAGTCCGCGCCTCCGTTGGCGCGGCTCCTGGTGACCATTCGCGCGCAGCTTTTGGGGCTTACTCGATTGGAGTTGGCTCGACGCTCCGGCATCAGCCGCGGGACGCTGCGCGATTTGGAACTCGGCATTCATGCTCCCACGCGGCGAATCTTGCAACAACTGCTCGCCTTCTATCAACGCGAAGGCGTGCCCGTCGATCGGATTGAGGAGCTACGAAGTCTCTATGCGGGCGCGGGCGAGACGTTGGAACAGTTTATCGCTCGGCTCGAATTACGGGCCGGTTCCTCGCGCGAACTCGCCCGTCGCGTCGGTATCAGCGCGGCGACGTTGTGGGAGTATCGTCGCGGCAATTTTCCCCTTCCGTGGGAGTTGTTAAACCGCCTCTGCGCCGCCGTCGGCGAGGATGTCGCCGGTGCGGAAACGCTCTGGCGCGAAGCGGAGCGCCAGCGTCTCCGACAGCGCGGCTACCCCGAACCTTTGGTCGAATTCTGGGTGCTGTGCAGTCGTGCTGGATACAGCGAGAAGCATTTATTAACCTTGGGATTACCGACGGCCGCGGTGCGCCGGTTGCGCTACCTCGAACTGCCGCCTTGGGACGAGATGGAGACGGTGGTTCGACAAATCGCTTGTAACGGCGAATTGCTGGCGCTCGAACGAATGTGGCGGAGCGGCGAAGCGAGTCAACCGAACGAGACGCCCGATCCATTCGGCCTTCGCCTCCGGCAGCTGCGCAAGAAGCACGGCATCGCCCGGCGCGAATTGGCCGACCTTTTCGGTATCGGCGGCAAGAAGCCGGCGCGAATCATCAAATACATTGAGGAAGATGGGTTTTATTCGGCGCAAGCCTATCCCGCCGGACTCGCCGCGCTCCTGACCGATTCGGATAGCCAACGGGACGGCCTGATCGAAGCGTGGCGGAAGCGACGCACGCAGTTTCATCGCCGTCATCGACCCGAGACGCGCTTCGATTTTCGGCTGACGCGCGAGTTGTACGGTTTTGAACCGAGCGACATGGAGCCGATCTTAGGCTATTCCACCGTGGAATATCAAAAAATTGAGCGCGGAGTCCATCGGGTCTCCGCAACGGGAGGGGATCGCATTCTGCGCGCCATTCATGAGGCCGGCCGGCGCAAACTTGAAGCGTTGTTGCATCAGCGTCGGCAGCGCGAGTCCGAACGCGAAGCCTGGCAGCATCCGCGGTCGGTTCGAGAACTCATCGCCTTATTGGCGCAGCGCGAAGGAGGACTCATCCCTTTGTCGCGCCATCTGAAACGCCTGGGATTAACCGGCTTGTGGACGGCACGCCTGCGCGCCATCTCGCGCGGCCAAGAAGTGCCGCCCTGGTGCGTGTTGGAGCGCGTCGCCAACGTCTGCGGCATCACCGAATGCGACGAGGTTCACGACGATTGGCTCCTGCGCTATCGAGAACGATTGGGACAGATTTATCCGTCGCCGTTGGGCGTCGAGTTGCGCTTACTCATCGGCGAGCTTGCGGAGTCTCTGCGCGATTTCAGCCCTCGGTTGGGTTTTAATTATTCCGTCCTCGTCCGCGATCTTCAAAGGATCGACCGCGACGAACCGATCCAATGGTTTCACGTCGAACGCATTGCTCGAGCCGCGGGCGCGATCTCGTCCGACGAGCGCTGGCGGGAGCTTCATGCCCTTTGGGCGACGGCCAGCTTTCGGCGCAAACAGCCCAAAACGTAACCCGCAGTGCCCGAGCGTAACCGCGGAGCGAGCCTCTCTTGCTTACGCTTCAGGCTTTGATGGCATCGTTTCTTCCAGGGCCTTCGACCGGCAGGTGCGGTCCTCGCGCTGGCAGTCGTCGCATTTTTCCTACAATGTCATCGTTTCCCAACGATTCGCGGACAACCTCGGTTTGCACGGTGCGTTCATGATTTCCCAGGAACTACTCGACATCTTACGCTGCCCTCTCGATCCATCGCGTGCGGCCCGACTCGAAGAAGAGGGCGACGCGCTCGTCTGCCAGCGTTGCCGATTGCGCTATCCCATTAAGGAAGGTTTGCCGTGCATGTTAGTGGAGGAAGCGCAACTTCCTCCGGGTACAGCCAGCCTACAAGCTCTACCGTGTCAACAATCGCCGGTCGAACAGGGAGCGAAAACATGACTCCCCACCGTCTCTTCGTCGGCACCGTTGGAGAGGGTTTATTTCGCAGTCTCGACGGTGGAGAGTCCTTTCGCCGCGCTTGCGAAGGCATGTTCGTGGAATGCGATGTGCGCGCCTTGGCCGTTCATCCCATCGAATCCAAGACACTGTATTTGGGAAGCGAACGAGGGTTGTTCGTAAGCCGCGACAGCGCGGACAGTTGGACGAAGTTGCCCGCGCCTTTGGAGGGATTGCAAGTCTGGTCGCTATGGGTCGCACCGAGCAAGCCCGAAATGCTTCTCGTCGGTACTTGCCCCTCGCACCTGTTTCGATCGGAGGACGGCGGAGAAACCTGGAGCGAATCTCCGGCGCAACTGGTGCGCGAGTGCCCGCGTATCGTGTGGACGCGGGTCACGTGCCTCGTCGGCGATCCGGAAAATGCGGACCTCTTGTGGGCCGGCGTTGAAATCGATGGAGTGCAGCGCAGCCGCGATGGCGGCCGCACCTGGCAGCCAATCGGGGAAGGGCTTAGCTCCCGCGATATTCACGCGCTTGTCTTCGTTCCGAACCGAGAAAGCCAGCCGCGCCGACTCTTAGCCGCCACGAACAACGATTTGAACGTCAGCGAAGACGACGGCGCAACGTGGCGACCGCTACAAATCGGTCGATCCATGCCGTGGTCCTATTGCCGCACTTTGATTCAGCCCCACGGCAAGCCGCACGAAATCCTCTTGGGAAACGGCGACGGTCCACCCGGTTGGTGTGGCGTCGTCGGACGTTCGCTCGACGGCGGAAGTTCCTGGCAAACAGCCGAATTCCCCGGACGAGCCAACAGCACCATTTGGAACTTCGCCGTCCACCGCTCCGATCCGAGTTTGATCTACGCCAGCAGCGTCAGCGGTCAGGTGTATCGCTCCCTCGACGGAGGCGCGTCGTGGCACCGCCTAGCGCGCGAGTTCGGCGAGATACGCGCCCTGGCTTGGACCCCCTACGACTGAGATAAGGCAATTTCAGAGCCGGAAGCGTTCGCGACGGCGCGTATACCGTTGCTGGCGCTTCCGGCTCCGATACGAAGGAGATTATCCATGCGCAAAGTGGTCGTTTTTGTCGGTTGGATGAGTCTGTTGTCGGTCGGCCTTTGTTCGGTAGAGGCGAAGGGCGAGAAAAAGGAGAAGAGCAGCGTGAAAAAGGAAGCGTTCGGCAAGACGGAAGATGGCCTCGCGGTGGAGCGGTACACGCTGACGAACGCCGTTGGTTCGACGGCCAAGATCATCACCTACGGAGCGCTTCTCACCGAGTTGAACGTGCCGGATCGCGACGGCAAACTCGGCGATGTTGTTCTCGGCTTCGATAATTTGAAGGATTATCTCGCCGAACATCCTTACTTCGGTGCCACGGTTGGTCGCGTGGCCAATCGTATCGCCAAGGGGACGTTTACCCTCGAAGGCAAAACCTATAAGCTGGCGATCAACAATCCGCCCAATACGCTGCATGGCGGACAAAAGGGATTCGATAAGGTTGTATGGAAGGCCGAGCCGAAAGCCACGCCGGACGGTCCCTCTCTCGAACTGAGCTACGTCAGCAAGGATGGCGAAGAAGGCTATCCTGGAACCCTGACCGCCCATGTGACCTATACGCTGACCAACGACAACGCACTGCGCATCGATTACACGGCGACGACGGACAAGGCGACGCCGGTGAACCTCACCAATCACAGCTATTTCAATCTCGCCGGGACGAAAACCGGCGACATCCTCGATCACGAACTGACCGTTTTTGCCACGAAGTACACGCCGACGGACGAGACGCTCATCCCGACCGGCGAGATCAAGCCGGTCCAAGATACGCCTTTCGATTTCACCAAGCCGCGCCGCATCGGCGAACGCATCGATCGGCTCAAGGGCGAGCCGGGCGGCTACGACCTGAATTATGTGTTAACGAAGGACAAGAAGGAGCCTACCCTGGCCGCGCGGGTGAGCGAACCGAAATCGGGGCGCGTCATGGAAGTGTTGACGACCGAACCCGGCATTCAACTTTACAGCGGCAATTTCCTCGACGGCAAGCTCAAGGGGCGAGGCGATGTGGTTTACAAAAAGCATTGGGGCTTCTGTCTCGAAGCACAACACTTCCCCGACGCGGTCCATCACGAGCGATTTCCGACGATGATCCTCAAGCCGGGCGAAACGTACAAACAGACCACGATTTACGCTTTTAAGACGAAATGAGCTTTCTTCGCTACTTGGCGGGCCGAGCAAATAGCCCGTGAAGAATCGGTTCGGAATGACTTTCAGCATGAGGCGTTGGGTAGGGTGGGTCGAAGCGTAGCGAGACCCACCCTACGAATTACCAAACTCTTCAATTCGGTACGCAACTCCGAACCAATTCCGCGCGTCATCCCTTTGGGGGGCGAAGGATGTGCGGCGCGAATGGCCCCAGTTTCTCTGGACCATAAACGCGCGCATAGTACATCAGTAAACCGTGGATCGCGTGGTAGAGTGTGCCACCCTCCATCGGCCGATTCTCGATTTCCAAGAACATCATCGTCAGCGCGTTGGCCGCGTCCTGCACCCATTGCTCTTTCAACTCCTCATCGGACAGCGACAGCATCAACCACTCGAAAATGTGGCCCGACGTGTTCAAACGCCGTTCCATGTCCGGCACGTTGCCGGGACCGCCGAAGAAGTTTGTCGAAAACGAGCCGTCGCCGTTTTGCAGCTTTCGAGCCTGTTTCTTGGCATCGTTGAGCTTGGCGAGTACATCCTTCCAAACCCCTTCCGTTTTGCCGCCTTTGTTGAGATGCAGATAGTACGCCCAAGCGAGTCCGAAGAGCCGGTGCGTGCCCCCACAAGCTGCCGCCGTCAGAGGTTTCTCGACCTCGGCTCGAACGAGGTCTTCAAAGTGGACTTCTTCTCCCATCGCATTGGTCCATTTGCTGTCTGGACCGAAGGTGGTGCCGATGATAACCAACGACCATTCCAACTCCATCGGTTTGCGAACCGAGGCGCGGCCTCGACTGTGGCGAAGGAAATCCATGAACGTGTAGTTCTTGCCGTTGACCACGAATTTGCGATCCGGCTGAACGCCCCACTCGACCATCTCGGCGACGAATTGATCGATGTGACCTTGGCTCACGAAAGTTCCCGGCGCGACCAGCACGTCCAATCCGTCCGGCATGGGGATGAATTCCATCCCATTGAGCTTGCCGCCGTCGGCGATGTAGTCCAGCGCGTTGACGCGCCTCTTGGTGTCGGTATCGAGCAAGTTGATGGACGGCCCCAACCCCAGGATGCCGTGAAACACCGTCCAGAAGCCGTGGCCCGTCGTGAGATCGCGCTTCACCGCCTGGGTGATGGCCGCTTCGAGACGAGCCTGCAAGGGATCCTTCGGGCCTTTGTCGAAGTGCAACTCCGACGGGACGGGCGCGGGATCTTGTTGCGTCGGCTTGGTCGTCGGCGCGGGCACGGTCGTATCGGTGGGAGGGCAGCCCACTCCGAATACGAGAAGACCCAACCCGACGAAGGCGAGGAGCAAATTGCGATGCTTCATGTGCGATTCCCCACGGCGACATTTCCAGTCCGCGCTCCGTTTTTGATCTTCCGCTCGGCCTGCGCGGTCGTTTCTTGTCCCAATCGTGCGAATAGCGGCAAGTGCGCCAATTTGCTTTGTATCCAGCACCATTCCAGCGGCGTCAGATACGCCAAGCAGAGAGCGAACGTCAAGGGTCCAACCAGTGGCATTTGCAGGGCCAACGCGGTCATCGCCCAGCCGATCGCCGCGCCGCCCAGCAGCAACGGACGAAATCCCCTTCGCCATGCAAATGCAGGAAAGGCGATCTGCCAAGCCAACACAGCATAGGCCGTCAGACTGAAGAGATTGAGATACGTTTCGGCGTTCGGCGGGGCGAAGGACCGGATCTCGGCGAGCGTCGAGTGAAAGGGCGGATGCAGATAGAACCACGGCGCAAGCCCGGACCACCAAGCGCTGGTCTGCAACTTATGGAACCCCGTCGCCATCACGGCCATGGCGAAGTGAACCTGCAACAAGCGCACGGCGACATTCGCCGCCGCGCTGGGAGCGAGTAGGACACGCTGCCGCGGCCACAATCCAGAGAAGAGCCAAGTGGAGCGCGTCGGCCCCAAAACGAGAGATAGCGGTGACTGTCCGGGGGTTTGCAATCCAAGGAAGAGATGGCCGAGCATGAGATAGAACGCCAGCATTTGCAACAGCGGATCGGCATCGAAGGCAATCGCGGGGTTGGCCGTGAACGAAACGACGACAATCCAACTCAACACACCCGTTAGCCGTGTCGCCACTCCCAGGGCGAACAGCGCGACCACCGCGATCGACAGCCAATAGAGCGCGGTCAACAGCATCGCGTTGTGGCCGCACCAGTAGGCGGCGGACCATGTGAACAGGTAAGGAGGCAGTTCTCTCAGACGCGATGCCTCCGTATAGGCGCGGGCATCAAACCACCCGTCCACCCCAAAAAAGGCTTGCGGGTCGCCGGCAAACGGCGCGAGCCAATAGAGAAACACGACGCCTGCCAGAACGCGAAGAACCGACAGCGCGACCGGATCGGCAGGCGCGAACCAGAACCGAGTCCAAGCGGCGACGACGCCGTCGCGCGATTCCGGTTCGACCGGCGTGGATGGGTGCTTCATGGCTTCACCTCCCCGAAATCGGCGATCAAATCTTCGAGAGCGTTGGGCGGCATCTCGTTGCCGAACAGTACCCCAGGCGAGACGGGCTCGCGCGTATGGCGCACCACATCGGCAGAGGCGGCTCCGTACTTGCGGCACAGGTAGCGGGCATAGGAACGATGGAGAACGAGTGCCCAATCGGTCGGCTTCATCAACTGACGATTGCGAGGCACCGTGTTATAGTCCACCGTTCGCAACTGCAATTCGGGCTTATCCCCCGGTTTGACGGCATTGGGATTCACATCGTCGGGCAACGACCAGTACGACACGGTCGGCACTTTCTGACCGGGAGGAGCCAATACTTCGGCCCCCGGCGATTCGAGCGGCTGATCCGGAGCCAGGTTCCGCGCCAGCAGATCTTGTCGCTGTCGCACCCAAAAGTTGGCCTTGGGATCGGGAAAATGGAGCGTTTGAACGACCTTCCCGTCGGCGTCTCGAAGCCGCACATCGAACTCGACGCCGGGCAGATCGCCGGGTCGATTCGTGGGAAAGTCGTAACTGTGAACGACGCGAAAGGCTTGGGCATGAATTTTCGAGAGTCCGCTGGCCGAGTGCGCGAACTCCGGAGCCTCGGCCAAACCGCCTGGCCAGGGGCCGCTCTTAACGTCGAACACGGGAAGTGCGATTGCGACGAGGTGATAGAGAATCGCCGCGCTTCCCACGCGGACCAACCAGCGCGGCGGCACGCCGGCGGTCGGTGATGGGGATAACTGCATCGTGAACTCCTACCGAGAATTCGGCAAGAGGGAACGCGTCTCGAACGCTCCCTCTCTCTTCCGATCGTCGAAGAAACGCGGTCTGCGTCTCTTCTTTCCACGATACACCATCCGTGGGAAAACTCACTACATCTTGCCCAAATTCGGCAGCTTTCGATCGGCAGCCGACCGACCGATCCTCCTTATCGCAAAAGAGCGAAAGTTGTGCCCAACCTCTCCCTTCGAATCGAGTTTCTAGCGCTGGGCACGGCGTTTCGCACCTTTACGGGCGCGAACCTTGCGCATATAATCAATCTCCGGTTCCATAGGTGGAGCGCGTCGTCGAGGAATGGGCTTGGCGTCGCTTGGAAGTGAGAATGGAATTTCACCGCAACCAAAGAATTCGCTCCATCCACGATCGCGCGAAGATTTCGCAACAGAAAGCTCGACCTATCCACCGATAGTAGAGACACTTAGGAGAGGTGGCTGAGTGGCCGATAGCGCCGGTTTGCTAAACCGGTGTCGGGGTAACACCCGACCACGGGTTCGAATCCCGTCCTCTCCGCTTATGTTGCAATAACGTTGCGTTCATGTTGCAGGCGTGTGGTTGTGTCTTGGTGTGGGGACGTGATAATTGCCGAGGTGCGCGAGCGCAGCCGTTGTATTGCGTTGAGTTCATACTTCGCCCGTCAGTTCTCGATCACGCACTCGCAGGCCGGACCTGCATACTCCTCGCCGATACAGTTCCCCTCGCTGTCGAACCTAAGAGAGCACCGCCCGCACTCCCCGCCGGGGACCGGGGACTTGGCCTTTAGCCTGGTCCGGAGAAACATCCGGCTCTTCAGGGGCGGCCGCACCGGGCAGGGCGCGGACGCGAGGTCGATCTCGCACGTCAGCATGATCTTCGAGGCGTGCTGCCCAATATGCTTGAGCGCGTCCCGCTTCGGCAACCGGAACCGGCGGTACGGGGCGACGACGGCGATCGGCTTCTTCCTCCCCGCGAGGACGCGCCAGAGGCCCGGGATGAAGCCGGTGTCCGAGCCGTGGTGCGGGACCTTCACGGCATCGACGAAGAAGTGTTCGCGCTTGTGTTGGGGGCAGATGTCAGTCCAGGCTGCCCTCTCGACATCCCCGCCGAGCACGACCCGCGTCTTCCCGAACTGCACGAGCAGCCCGACGGAGACGTCGTTGTGGGAGACGCTCGGGGGGTTCGCTCTGAGTTTTTCGTCCGGGTCGAAGCTCGCGGCCAGCGCCCGCTCGTACTCCCCGAGCTGGTTGCCGTGCGGGGCGAAGCCCCAGATCTGGAAGTGTGCCGACTGGTCGAACGGGACCGGGTAGAGCTGCTGGTGCCCGGTGACCATCATCTGGCCGAGCTGCTTGCGGCTGCGCCGCTCGTTCACGATCGTCATCGTGCGGACGAAGTCGTTCGCGTTCTCCATCAGCTCCGCGACGTCCCCGCGCTCGGTGTCCGCGACGAGGTACTTGGCCAACAGCCGCAAGTCGCGCGCGGAGACGGTGGGGAACCGCCAGAAGTGCTTCACCGTGAGGTGATCGAGTAGCTGGCTCATCCCCCGAAAGTGGTCGTCGTGGGGGTGCGTCAGGCATAGGAACTCGAGCTCGGTCACGCCGCGGCCTCGGAGGAACTGGAGCGTGGGGTTGGTGGCGTGGTCATTCAGCGAAGGGGCGTAGCAGTCCACCACGCCCCAGCGTTTTCCCGGCCAGGCGAGGACGATGCTCTCGCCCTTGCCTGCTCCCAGCACGTGGATCTCCAACGACTCCGGGGCATCAGTAGTCGTTTTGTGGGGCATTGTCGTCACCCAGCGATTGACGAAGCCACTCGTCCAGTTGGCGTTCGCGATCCTCACTGAGTGCCCGGTCCGGGATAGGCTCCATGACGAACTCGACGCTGGGGCCTACTTCGACGGTCCAGCACTTGAAGCGCCGGCGCTCGCGGACCCCGTGCGCCTTCAGTTCGGCCGCCGGGTATTCGCCGTAGAACGTCTCGCCCGACCCCGTCGTGAGGGTGACGTGCGCGACGTCGCCGTCGAACTTATCGAGGAACCCCTCGAACTCCTCAAGGACGTTCCCGGCCACCCTGGTCATCCGAGACCGCACCCGCCTCAAGAGGGTGACGAGTTCAACGATGGGTTCGTACTCGAGCTCCTCATTCTGCTGGACACGCCCCCACGTCGATTGGAGCCGGCCGCGCAGGAGCGCCTGCATCGACTCGAGGTAGACGAGCTTCGCCGCGGCCGGGTCGACCGGTTGGGCCTGCGGGAGATGGTCGTCGGCCTCTGGCGCGGCACTCCCATGGTGCGCCGGACAGACAATAATCGCGTTGTCCGACGTGAAGGGTTCCCCTTCGACGTGGTAGACGTCGGCCAGTCGGGATCGCCTGCGGTCCTTGCGGGCATCCTCCCAGCCGGGGGAGGCCAGCTTGAATTGATGCCTACGCATTGCTTCCGTCTCCTGAAATGACCGTTGGAACCTCTGCTTTTTCTGCCATGAGCACTCGGGCCGTCTGCGCCTTCAGCAGAGCGCGCTTGCACTGCCTCTCCAGCTCGCGGATGTCGGCCTCGTCCATCGCGATGCTGATGCTGTGGTCCCCTTCCGTGCTGTCGTAGCGGAGCCGCAGTGTGTGCGAGACGACCGAGCCGTCGATGCGGTCCCCATCCTCGTTGAACACGGGGCGGATGTCTGTAACGACACGGACGCTCTGGAGAAGGTTCTCGTGCTCGTACATCAGGTCCAGGGTGATCGACACCAGCCGTACGGCCGGTGCCGTGAGCAGCTGCTTGAACGCGGCCTCGACCTGGCACCAGCGCTCCAGCTGCCCCGGCTCCCAGGGTGGGTTGGCGGCACTGAGGGCGAGGCGGACCGCCTCGATCGCTTCGTCTGGTTGCAGGCGTCGCTGGTGGATGATCGCCTGGAGGGCGAGGAGGGGCCGCATGATCTTGTTCGCGGCTTCTGACTTCTCCGCTCCGAGGACCTCGGCGATCTCTCGGTGCAGTTCCTTCGGCCGCATCGGGCGGGTCGATGCGTTCCGGAGGCGTTCCGTGATGGCCGCGAGGGTTTCGAGCGGCGTGTCGCGGATCTCCGCAAGGTCAGCAACCTGACTCGAATGCAGCCGAAGTTGAGGCGGCATGGGGTTGCTCCTTTCGGTTTTCCGCCGGGTGGCGTGCGCCCGATGACACGCCGAAGCTCCTCCGTATTCATTTAACATATAACATCTTAAAGAGGGAGCCCGTGGCGTCAAGAGATGTCTCATTTCGCGTGAATGCGCACCACTCGCATCGATCCTCGCAACCGGCCTCTTCGCCACATTCCGTCTTGCCATGATGATCAACTGGGGCACTGGCTCGGCTTGACCGACACAAGCATTGACCCAAGCATCAGAATCGGCACATCACGGATGGAATTTCAATCTGTTATGCCTTTTTGCGTAAATCAGTCCCCCCGCCGCAAATCGACTTCCCAGCCCCGGACCCCGGCGATGAAAAGTTCAATTGCCGTCCTGTCCTCCCCGCTTGATATTGCAGTGGCGTTGCATTCACGTTGTTTTGACCGGCATCCCTTGCCGAGTGCCCGATCAGAAAGCGCAATCGCCCTTGGCTCTGTAAGAAATACGGTCACATTTTTCTTACGTAACCTGGCTTACAGCTGTGTCCGCAGCTCTTCCAGCCGCCCTTGAACTTCGTCCCAAGACGGAAATCGCCCGAAGCAGAGTCCACGGCATTGCCGCTCAAATTCGGCGGCAATCACGTCCCGCAAGTCAGCAGCGGGGAACAGAGCATCGCTCTTGGAAAAGGTCATGTCGGGCGGGGGAACTTAACTCTTCTCGAAATGCCCCCGGCTGATTCGGTCGTAATCGGCCTTGATGATCCCATACTCGTCCGAAGCCAGCATGGCCTTCACTTCAGGGCGTTCGGCCAAGCAATACAGATCGTGGTAGTGGCGGGCATAGCCGCCAATCGGCTTCCCTTCCTGCTTGAAAGCCGCCACCTTGCCGTGAATGGCGAACATTTTTTCGACGAAGGTTCGCCGGAAATGCAATAACCGCATCTCGAACGCCCCCTCGTCTCCCGCTCCCAGGCTCACGCCGGTTTCCTGGAGGAACTGCCCGACATAGGATTGCAGTTTCACAACCTCCGTTGGCTCCTTGCCGCTGGCCGTGCCCGCCTCGACGAACACGCGATTGCGAATGTCGCCGATGCCCGCGAACTTCTGAGCGTACTCGAAGCGGTCGTTGCGCCCGAAGCCACCGATGGTCTGGCTTTCCTTCTTCACGAACGTCAAGGCGGGGTGGCCCGCGACCGCTTGTCGAAGTTTTTTGAGTTCACGGTCAATCGCGTTCTTGCCCAGGGGCGGCAGGAAGGCGGATGGGTCAAGGAAGATGTCGATGTCTTCCGAAAACCGCTGAATCAGGTTCCAGCCCTTCGACAGACTCGTGCCACCCTTGAAGATGACCTTGCCGCTCGCCGCCTGCTCGATGATCCGCAGGGCTTCGGTGACGTAATAGTCCTTCTCTATGATGGACTCGCGCAGGCCACGCGGGCGGAAATGTTCCGCCGCGCGGATGATGGCCTGCTCGAAGTCCGGATGTTCAAACAGTTTCACAGCTTACGCTCCTTCGCTTGCCAGGTTCGCGCGTACTCCAGCACGGCAAGGCTTCCAAAATCAAACCGTGAAAGCGGGTTCAGTCCCTTCCGCAAAGTCGAAAGTTTGCTTTCCGGCTGGCCAAGTTGCTCCCCGATGGCACCGAGCAAGGCGCGAACACGCGGCGGTTCCGACTCCGCCACCTTGAGGAGACGGTCAAAGCGTTTGGGTTCGCGGAAATAGTCGAGCAGTTTGCTCACGGTTTCATGGGGCGGCAGTTCACTGGCCTCTCCCCGCTTGCGCAGGAAGTCCAGCAGGGCGGCGTCCGTTTCGGACAACGCCCGCCACGATTCCGGCCTGCGCGTGTGGATGACCGTTTCCTCGCCGACGATCAGACGGGGCAGACTCAAGCCTTCCGTTGCCAGTTCCACCTTGGCGGCGTCCTGCGTGGTGAAACCGAGCAAGTTCGCCGCCGCGATCCCGGCGGGAAAGACCCTGCGCCGCTGAAGCGGCAAGGAACGAATCTGCGCCCGGTTTGGCTTGCTCTGCCCGAACGCCGTTTGCCGTGGCCGGTAGTAAAGCCCCTTGCCGAGCCGCTGAATCACCCCCTGGCGAGACAGACGCGACAACGCCTGGGCCACTGCCGTAAACGGCATCCCTTCAAAATCAGCCAGCCGCCAAACACGCTCACCGCCCACCTCGATTCGCTTGCGGACGGTTTCCGCCGTGTTCGCGGCGTCTTTCCCGGCTCTTTTCCGTGCGTCTTTCATGCCAGAATTATCCTCCAGCCGCCGTCTTCAGTCAAGTTTTTTTGCAGTAAAACTTGACACATGGCGAGCCATTCCCCTTGGAAATGGCTTGAAAGACAGCAGTTTACGTTGGTAGTATTCCGTCAGGGAAATGCCGCCGAATGTCCGCTTCCCAACCCCGCACCCCGGCGATAAAAAGTTCAATTGGCGTCCTGTCCTCTCCGTTCTTGCTTCCCTCCGCGACGATGTATTTACTTGAAAATGCCGGCCCTGTGGCAAAGGGGAACCGCTCTCTTCCTTGGCGTTCGGCCGAAGTGTCTCAAGTCAACGCTTGGCTTATCCGACGTACTTTCCCTCTTCATCCGATGGAGGGTACGGCACGCACGAAGCGAGAGAAGGAGGCGGCTTCGGTCGGATCGAATGTGCGGTTCCGACTTGCGGTGTGCCGAACGATGGCAGAGCGGCGAAGCCTCGCTGGTCTCGTGGGCTGGTGGATGTCTCTCAAGCCCCACGAATCGCAGGGATGCAACTCTCTCCTCGCGTATCGAACCCCTCCGGCACGACAGATGCACGCCTGATGGTTCGCGTGGCTTTCCGACAAGCCCTCTCCCACTATCCTGGAGGCGATTATGCGGCATGGGATGCTTTTGTGTATAGCGGTCTGTCATTTCTTGGTCGTATCCGCGGCGGGTTCGGAAAAAATGAGCCGGACGGTGGTCATCAACCGGGAATGGCTCGATGAACGGGGCGGCGCTCCATACATCCTGAATCAGCCCAACACCACCTATGCCTTGGCCACCGATGTTCGAGTCGAGGGGACGGCTTTCTTCGTCGATGCCCCCAATGTGACGCTCGATCTGCAACGGCACACCGTCGTCTACGGGGACGGCAAGCCCATCGTCGTGGCCAACGGAGGCTTCGAGGAAGGGAGCAGGCGAAGCGTGCCGGGCTGGGATCTGAGTCAGGCTCCCGCAGCCGAATTGGCCGAGAATACGAGCTATCTATTCGGCAAACAGGTTCTCCGTTTGAAGAGTTTTCGAGTCACCCAACGCATCGTTTCCGACCCGATTGAAGTTCCAGCCACCGACCATACCTATGTGGCCTGCATCACCCCAGCCGGGGGCGATTACCGCACGAGCCTGACGATAACGGTCGTGGAAGAACGGACGGGAAAGGTACTGGGCATAGGGAAGTCGGTAAATGTCGAGCGCGGCGTTTCGGCCATCGCACGCTTTCAGCCCGGATCAAGCCGAGCCGTGCGCTTGCGGATCGAGGCCACGCCAGGCGCGAATCGGACGGAGAATCTGGACCTGGACTATGCGATGGTGGCGGTGTCCCACGACTACGGCATTTTGGCCACGAACGCCTGGACGGGAGATATTCTCGGATGGAGCAATCTACCGCGCAGGGTTCCGCGAACCGGCAAGCGGGTGAGCGGATTCACCCTCAAAAACGGCTCCATCCTCCAAGGCGGCGCTCGAGGCTATGGCAGCTCGCCTCTATTCTTCGCGCACGCGCGGGACATCGCTGTCGAGGGTGTGCAAACGCTGACGCGGGGGATGGACACGAATACTCTGAACGCCGAGAGTGCAAGCGGCAGCGTGATGGTTCGAGATAGCACCTTCCGGCACGAGGTCGATAACATCTCGAACCGAGGTTTGCAATACGCCACCATCCGTCTCGTTCACGTAGATGGCTCCGTGCGAATCGAGGGCAATCGCTTTCTCGATGTTCCTCTCGTCGGCGTTCTGCTGGACGAGGGCCGTCAGACGCGCATTCTGCGAAACGAGTTTCACCAGCGCGCGGTGGTGGTAAACGGCTACGGCATCCTGGTTTCGTCCTCCCACGATTTTGAGATTGCGGAGAACCGTATACTCGCCGAGAACGGTCGGGGCATCCTGCTCGACGGCTATCGGAAAGAACCGTTGCGAGACGGCGACATCCACGACAATTATGTGGAGGCGCGCGAACGCTTCAACCGCGAGTACCACACGCGGATCGAGGCCCGAGCGCTACGGATGCGCGCGGGGGATGCCGGCTCGCACGAAAACCTCAACATCCACCATAATACGTTCGTAGCCGAGACTGGCCCCGGTTTGGCTCAACGGGCATACGCGGTGCGGATCGGCTATGTGAATAAGGGCGGGCTGATGGATCACGCCAACCTGCGCGTCGAACACAACACGATGCGGGCGATCACCACGACTAGCGATCCGAATTCCCGCGCTTCGGCCCTGGCGCTCGACGGACTGGCTCCCGGCGTCGAACTGAGCATTCGGGAGAACATCTTGGAGAGCAACGACGCCTCGGTCACGCTGGCCGACACGGAGGGACCGGCCGAAGGCGCGCGGTTGATCGGGAACACCTTCCGGAAGTCCAAGAAGGGAGCGGATCGACCCTACGTTGCCGTTCATGCGGGGTACTGGACTTTTCCCATCCACGATGTCGAAATCCTGGGACCGCGTCTCGAAAACGGTGCGACACTCGCCGTCCGTTGGGCCGGGTCGGGGGCCAAGGAATTGAGCATCGGCTACCTGTTGACCGTGACGGCATGCCGAGAGGGGAAGCCGGTCCCGGATGCCGAGGTGTCCCTCCGCGACAAAAAGGGCAAGGTCGTGTTCTCTGGCAAGACGGACGCGCAGGGACAGATTCGAGACATTCCCGCCATCGACCTCCAATATCGGCAAGAGTCGAAGGATCCCAACCGGATAACCGCGCGCCGCCACGATCCGTTCGACCTTCGAGTCACTTCGGGAGGCGCGACGGTATCGCGGCAAATCGCACCCGGCGCGAATCGAGAGGTGACAATTGACATTGCATCGAACGGGCGATGATGCGCCTCTTCGAGGCCCCGATGCCAAACGATCGACGGACGAATTCCACGAGGGTTGAGAATCTATCCGCTCGTGGGAACGTCGATGTCTCAATAATCGGGATTGACCTCGCCACCGGCGCGCGTACCGAGCGCGCCAATGACACATAGACTGGCGCTCGAACTGAGGAAGTGAACGGAAGCATCGGCGAAAAGGAAATTGCACCCGGCCGTATGGAAACTGTAAATCTCGTTGTGGTTGTTGCAGTTCATCGAACAAGTGTTGCTTGCCGCGCCAAACGGCTGGACGTAGCCGTTGGAGGGGTTGGAACCCTTGAGGTCGAAGGAAGCATAGGGATCGGCCCAACAGGCTTCGCCGTTCCATGTGCCGTTGCCGGGATTGGGGTTGTTCGGCTCCCAATCGCCGGCGTATCCCGGAGGCGCGCTTTGCCTTCCTCCGGTATAATAGAAGTTCGGTCGTCCGGCGCTCTCGACAACCATATAGGTATTGGAAGTGCCATCCGCGATGGTGGCCAGCGGCGTGCCGATGCCAACATTGGTATTGACCAGCACACCGGCCAACAGCGGATCGTAGCGGGAGCCATTGTAGAAAGAGGCATTGGGAAAGCCACAATTGATGCCGATCCACGGAGCGATTTCGTTGACGTTCCAATAATCGCAGGCGGCCCGCGGCTCGGTACCGCCGAGAGGTTCGTCCGGCGTTCGATCGAAGCGAAGCCCCGTGACCGTGCTAGGACAATTATAGATCTTTACCTGAGTGGCGATGGCCGCATAGTTCAACGGATTATCCCAATCGACCCTATAGTTGTAGAGCGCGGCGAGGTTGTTCTGTTCGATGAAGGGCAGGATCAACGCCTGCCAGGTAACGCGCGGCAAGTTCAAATATCCGCGACTATCGCCGATGGGTAGACAGCCGTTCACACTTTCGTAGTTCATTAGTGCCAGGCCGATCTGCTTCATATTGTTGCTGCACTGCGAGCGCGCGGCCGCCGCGCGCACCTTCTGCACCGCTGGCAGGAGCAAGCCGATCAGAACCGCGATAATCGCGATCACCACTAACAACTCAATCAGCGTGAAGCCGCGACGTACTCGCACCATCTTTTTCTCCATTTTGAAACGGGGCCGACGATCGCGTTGACCCTTGGATCGCAGCGTAATGCGAATGGCGTGCCCGAAATACGCTTCGACGCAACTATCTATTTCACATACTGTTGCATTAGCCACCGGCTGGAAGGCAGGAGCGGCGCGGTTAGGAAATCGTCGGGAGTGGTCAAGAAATCGACGCGCATCCATACCGAGGCCATGTCGCCCAGTCGTGCGGGCTAGGAGTGCGCCCTCTCCGTCGATGGTCGTAAGATCTTATCTACACTTCTCCCCTCGCCTCGGATTACAATAACCGGAGACTTCAGGGCAAGAGAAGGACACCATGACACGCGATCTGATTCTCGGCACGGCGGGACACATCGACCACGGTAAAACCTCGCTCGTCAAAGCGCTGACCGGCATCGACTGCGATCGGCTACCGGAAGAAAAGGCGCGCGGCATCACCATCGACATCGGCTTCGCCATTCTCGATCTGCCGCCGTTTCGTTTGGGCATCGTCGATGTGCCGGGCCACGAGCGGTTCGTCAAGAACATGCTGGCTGGGGCCACCGGCATCGACTTGGCCGTCCTCGTTGTCGCCGCCGACGATTCCATCATGCCGCAAACGCGCGAACATCTAGAAATCCTTCGCCTGCTCGGCCTGCGCCACGGCGTCATCGCTCTGACGAAATGCGATCTCGTCGATGAGACGACGCGCGAAGTGGTCGAATTGGAGGTGCGAGAGTTGGTGCAGGGGACGTTTCTGGAGGACGCGCCGCTCATCGCCACGTCGGCGAGTACGGGAAAGGGCATCGCCGAGTTGAAGGCGGCCATCGCCGAGGCGTGTCAGAAAGTAGAGGAAAACGTCGGCAAGCGCTGGTTTCGCCTGGCCATCGACCGTTCGTTCATCGTTCAAGGTCACGGCACGGTCATTACCGGCTCGGTGACATCCGGCAGCGTGCGCGTTGGCGATGAAGTAGAGTGGCTGCCGCGCGGCGACAGGGTGCGGGTGCGTTCGTTGCAGAATCACGACGCCTCGGTCGAGGAAGTGCATCGCGGTCAGCGAGCGGCCATCAATCTCGCGGGCATCCACCACGAAGACGTGATCCGCGGGCAAGAGTTGGCCACAGCGGGCTATCTCGTGCCCTCGCGTGTGATGACCGTGCGTCTGCAATGCCTCGCCGACATGAAGCGACCGATCAAACATCGGATGCCGGTGCGGTTTCACATCGGTACGAGCGAGGTGATGTGTACCGTCGCGCTCCTCGACGCCGACGCGCTGGAACCGGGGCAATGGGGCTTGGCACAACTGTTCCTCGACGAACCGGCGATGGGGACATGGGGGCAGCCGTTCGTGTTGCGCGAATCGTCGGCGGCGCAGACGCTCGGTGGCGGACAGGTGCTGCAACCGGCGGCACGCAAGATTCGTCGTCGGCACTTCGAGATGCTCGAACGCATCGAACGGCTATGGAGCGGCGACATCCGGCAGCGCGTCTTGACCGTAGCCTGGTTCGGATCGTTCGGCGGTTTCACCGTGCCGGAGTTGGTGCGCGGTGCCAACGTCGGGCCGGATGAGGCGGCGGAAATGGTCGCAAGGCTGAAGGACGAAGGCGAGTTGGTCGAAATCGCCCTCGGCGGAGCGCGGCGCATCCTGTTGCACAAAGACATGATAACGGAGTTAGAAGGCCGCATTTTGACGGCACTCGACCGCCTGCACGAGCAGTTTCCGCTCATGTCCACGCACGATCGACAGAAGGTGCAATCGCAGCTCGATTATGTCGGTGACGATCCCTTGGTTCATGCGACGGTGGAGCGATTGATCGTCGCGAAAAAACTCGTCGGCGACCTGCGTCGTATTGGCCGGGCCGACTTCAAGCCGAAGCTCAGCGCCAATCTGCGCAAGTTGAAGGATAAACTGGTCGCGGCCTTTCTAACGGCGCGCTTCCAACCGCCGGAACCGAGCAGCTTCGCCCCCCAAGCTGGAGGCAATGCCGCGAACCTCAAGGATCTGTTCGAGGTGTGCGTCGCCGAGGGCTATTTGGTAAACATTGCGGAGGGCGTTTATCTTCATTCTGACGTGGACGCCGAGATGCGGCGCTTAGTGCGCGATAAACTCGCCGAGGGTAAGGGACTGACCGTGGCCGAGATACGCGACATGCTCGGCACGACGCGCAAATATGCCGTACCCTTGTGCGAATACCTCGACCGCGTCGGCGTCACCCGCCGCGACGGCGACTTGCGAGTGCTTACGGGCTGAATTAACTTGGAATAAGTTGTTGACACAAAGGAGTCGAACGATGACGCTGGCACAATTGGAAGAACGGGTGACGGCTTTGGAGAAAGCCATTGAGGAAATGCGGCTTCAAGGAACCTCTGCAACGAATGGAAACGGATACCTTCGGGAAACCAATAGTCCTCCGGTCGAGGAAGACGATTTTATCCCCGGAGTGGAGTACGACTTAGTGGTCGATGTGCCTCCGGAGGAAACGATCTATTTTCGCGCGCGCATTGTGAGTATCGAAACGCCTCCAGCCATCCTTGGTCTCACCGATGCCGAGTGGGAGCTTTACGGATCGGAGGACGAAAATGAGTGAAGCGAGTTGGTTTGATGTCGTTGCCGAAGGCAGCCTTTTTCAAGGAGATATTCTACCGAAGTGCCCGGTATTCGTGCCGGACGGGAATTTAACCTGGCCTATCCCATCGGATAACAGTTTGGGATTTCGAGCCGATCTTATCGAACTCATCGTGTTAACGCAGAGTTGCGATCTCGTGAACGATAAGGTTTCTGAAGTATTGCTGGCACGAGTTCTCCCGTGGGTGAATGTCGTGCGCGATGAAATGAAGCATGGGAACGAGTTTGCCAAAAGCGCTCGGTTTCGCAAACAAATCGTTGAAGGCACAATTCCCTCTCTTTCGTTGCTACATAAACGCGATGAAGAACCTTGTCTGGAATGGTCCGTTGTAACTTTTCACTCTCTCTATACACTCCCCAAGTCTTATTTAACCGCTTTTGCAGCATCGTTAGGCCCGCGCCTTCGCCTCCGCTCACCCTACCGCGAGCATCTCGCCCAAGCCTTCGCGCGCTATTTCATGCGAGTGGGACTGCCGCACGATGCGCGGGCATTTGAAAAAGAGGGAGACGTGAAACCGTGAGGGCCGACAACCCCTTTCGCCGACTGCCTGCCGTCAACGACATTCTCGATGCCGTCACCGTGCAAGACTTGACTTCACGGCACGACCACAAGCTCATCGTTGCCGCCGTGCGCGCCGAACTCGACGACCTGCGCCAACGCATCCAACGCGGCGAATCGCTGGATGGAACGGGCGATGCCGAGGCCGTGGCTCGTCGCGTTGCCTCGCGCGTCGAGCGCGAAACGCGGCCCAACCTGCGAACCGTCGTCAACGCCACCGGCATTGTATTGCATACCAATCTCGGTCGTTCGCCGCTCGCCGAAGAAGCGGCGCGAGCCGCTTATGAAGCCGCCCGCGGCTATCTCAATCTCGAACTCGATCTCGAAACCGGCAAGCGTTCGTCGCGGCAAAGCGCGGTGCGCGATTGGATCTGTCGTTTGACGGGCGCGGAGTCGGCCACTGCCGTCAACAACAATGCCGCTGCCACCGTCATCGTGCTTCGCGCTTTGGCGATGGGAAAGGAAGTCGTCATCTCACGCGGCCAGCTCATCGAGATCGGCGGCAGTTTTCGCATTCCCGACATCATGGCCGTCAGCGGAGCGATCCTCCGCGAAGTCGGCACGACGAACATCACACGCCTCGCCGATTACGAGCGCGCCCTCGGTCCCAACACCGGGGCGCTGTTGCAAGTCCATTCGAGCAACTATCGCATCTCCGGTTTCACGAAATCGGTGGCTCTGGCGGACCTCGTCGCCTTGGGCAAGCAGCACGGTTTGCCCGTGATCGACGACATCGGCAGCGGCGCATTGCTCGATTTCGCGCGTTTCGGCTTCGAGGGCGAACCCGTGGCGCGGTCCAGCATCGCAGCGGGAGCCGATCTCGTCCTGTTCAGCGGCGACAAACTGCTCGGCGGGCCGCAAGCGGGCATCATCGCCGGGCGCAAAGAGTGGATACAAAAGATCGAAAAAGACCCTCTCACGCGCGCCTTTCGGCTCGATAAAATGACCCTCGCCGCTCTGGAAGCGACCTTGCGCTTGTATCTGAACGAAGAGCGTGCCTTGGGCGAGGTGCCGGTGCTGCGCATGCTCGGCACACCGCTGGCCGAATTGCGACAACGAGCGGAGCAATTAGCCGAACGATTGCGTACCCTCCCCGGTCTCGCCTCGGTGACGACAGCGGAGGATGTCGCTTATGTCGGCGGTGGTTCGCTGCCGGATCAGAGCATGAAATCGTGGGTCGTGGAGGTGGAAGCGAAAGCAATCGGCGATGAGGAGTTCGCGCGCCGTCTGCGCTTGGGCAATCCCGCCGTCATGGCCCGCCTGCGCGGCGGCAAGGTGGTGTTCGATGTCCGCACCATTTTTGAGCATCAACAAAGCATCCTCATTGAGGCAGTACGATGCGCTCTTGAAAAGTCCGCCGAGCAAGGATCGTTTCGCGAAAAAGAGCGGTAGTCATTATTCCGGACGCATCAATGGCTGTCAGGGGTTTCACCGACGGTCGCGGGAGGGAACAGCCATGCCGGTTCACGACTGGACTCGCGTTCAAGGAGGAATCTTCCACGATTTCCATCACGGTTGGATCGAGGAACTCGCGCGCGCGTTAAATCGCGGCCTTCTCCCCGCCGATTACTATGCCTTACGGGAGCAGTTCGCGGCTGGTTTCGGCCCCGACGTGTTGACCTTGCAAGGAGTGGGCGACGACAATGCCACGGCCGAGAGGGAGCCGCACGACGTACCGTCCACGCGAGAACAGGGCGTTCTGCTCGCTCCTCCCAAATTGCAGCTAACCGCCGAGACGGATATGGAGTTCTACCGCCGCAAACAGAAAGCTGTGGTCGTCCGCCATTCCAGCGGCGATCGCGTCGTGGCCACGATCGAGGTGGTCTCCCCCGGCAACAAGGCGGTTCGCAATCCACTACGCGCGTTTGTGGAGAAAGCCGCGGAGCTTCTTGAAAACGGCATCCATCTCCTCGTTCTCGACCTGCATCCGCCTTCCGAACGGCCCCTTACGCTCGCCGCCTACGAGGCGGGGAACGCCTTGCGCACCTACGTCGTTCCGATGGCGGTGGGAGACGTGTTACTGACAACGGCGCGGCTAAAGACAATTTCCGACCCAATCCGTGCGTAGAATTACAATATGAGACCCAAAGGGAGCGCAGCGGAACTGGAACGGCG